>NZ_CAXUPU020000002.1:0-417240 GCF_964252755.1 Caballeronia sp. LjRoot29
GCTAACGTATAACCCGCGGCGACCTGGAAAGCAGCAACCCGGCATTGACCCCGACCGCCGCCCCAGAACCAAACTCCGGGCATTGCCCCCGACCGCTAACCCCAGCCGCCCCCTACTCCTCCGCCCTCCCAAACCGCCCAATCGAAAACGCCTCAATCGGCGTCCCCGATTCCCCTTGAACAATTAGATCAGCGAGCACCGCTCCAACCCCTGGCGCAAGCAAAAACCCACCCCCCGAAAATCCAAACGCGTGCAGCAGTCGCGGCGTGGTTCCGCTAAAACCAATCACCGGATTATCATCCGGCGTACTGCCTTCCACCCCGGTCCACGTTCGCAACAACAACGCATCCTTCAACGCCGGCAAAAGCGCATACGCCGCGCGCATCACTGTCCGTGTAGTCTCCGTGAGCGGCTGAGCATACTCACCATCGCCAATCCCACGACCACCACCAATCACCACATTGCCACGCGACACCTGTCGGGCATAAATACCGCCGCCATACACCCCAAGATTGTGATCGATGAAATAGGGCAGCGGCTCAGTCACCCACATATTCGGATAGATCGGCTGCATCGGAATGGTCTCGCCAAAGTACCCGGCCACCGTGTTACCCCACGCGCCCGCAGCATTGACCAGCCAGTCACTCTGAACCTCGATCGCAGCCCCCGAGTCATGCCGCGCCTCAACAACAAACCGATCCCCCGCGCGCGCGATGTTCGTCACGGTAGTCTGCTCACGGACATCCGCACCCGCTGCACGCGCCGCACGCGCGAACGCAGGCGACACCACGCGCGGATTGGCATGACCATCACCCGGACACAACGAGCCACCCACGGCAGCCGCTCCAAGCCACGGGTATCGACGCCTGAACGCAGGTCCGCTCATCACCTGCAAATCGAGGCCGAACGGGTTGGCAAGCTGCGCGTACGCGTCGAGCGCCTCAAGATCCGCCTCGCTGCGAGCGAGGCGCAAAATGCCCCGATACAACGAACTCTCCATCGGTGCCCACGAGTTCCGGCAACTGATCCCAGATCGCTCGTGCACGCACCGCCAGAGGTAATTGTTCGGCCGGCCGCCCCTGACGACGCACGCCGCCATAGTTCACGCCGCTCGCCTGCGCGCCGCAATATCGGCGTTCGAAAAGCCCAACCTTAAGCCCGCGCCTTGCAAGCATCAAAGCCGTCGATGACCCCACCAACCCGCCACCCACTACCAGCACGTCAAACCGCAAAGTCTCAGTCATCGCGCGCGTGCTCCGGGATCGCGGCGAGATGATCGGCTGCGGATGCCTCGTCCATCATCGCTATCGATAAAGGCACAGGCTTGATCGGCGCCTGTCCGCGCAAACGTCCGACTTCGGAGATCGGTTTGCCCGTCTCCGCGCTCAGCAATTCCGCCGCCGCCGCGCCGCACATACGTCCCTGGCAGCGACCCATGCCAACGCGCGTAAGCGCCTTCAGCCGGTTGATCTCGCTTGCCTCGCCAGCTCGGATACAGCGGCGCAGCGTGCCGGCATCGATCTCCTCGCAACGGCACACGGTCATGTCATCCGGCCAGTGCGACGCGCAATCGGCGGGCGGCGCAAACGCCTGTTCCAGCCCAATACGAAACTCTGCGATATTCGCCAGTTGCCGATCGAGCTTCGCAGCCTGGGCCTGAACGTCAGCGTTCTCAACCCGATGCCCCAAGTCTTCCAGCATCGCAAGCGCTGCGCGACGGCCGGCCAGTTCCGCAGCATCGGCACCGGCAATACCCGCGCCGTCGCCGGCGATATAAACACCCGGCACCGACGTGCGGCCGGCTGAATCGCGCTCCGGCAACCACGCACGATTGAGGGCATCGAAATGAAAACGGCAGCCCGCCAGATCGGCAAGCTGCGTTTCAGAACGCAGGCCATACCCGAATCCAACCGCATCGCAGGGAATGGTCAGCTCTTGCTCGTCATCACCAATGCGATAGGTCATCGCCTGCACGGCTTTGTCGCCCGCGGCACGCACGAGCGTTACGCCACGTTCGATACGAATCCCATGCGCCATCAGCCAGCCGACATAATACAAACCCTTGGTGAACGTGGACGGCTGCCGCAACAAACGCGGCGTCGCGGCGACCTGGCGCGAGAACGGATTGGTGTCGAGCACCGCCTCCACCCGCGCGCCCGCCTTCGCGTATTGATACGCCACGAGATAAAGCAACGGCCCGGTTCCCGCCAACACCACGCGACGCCCAATCGAGCAGCCTTGCCATTTCAGCGCAATCTGCGCAGCGCCAAGCGTATAGACGCCCGGCAGCGTCCAGCCCGCAAACGGCAGCACGCGGTCAGTCGCGCCGGTCGCAATCAGCAAGTGCGAATAAGGCACCGTCCGCTGGCGTCCGGCATGCAAGGTATCGAGTTGCGCCGCGCCGCATCCCCACACCAGCGTGTCCGGCCGATAGTCGAGCCGGGATAGCAACCCTGCCATGGTCGAATGCACCGCGTCGGCCTTGGCTGCTTCCATGCCATACAGCAGCCGTTTGCTGCGGACAAAACCCGCGTCGGCCGGCGGCTGGCGATAGATCTGGCCACCCGCACGCGGCGCTTCATCGATGACGACAGGCACAATGCCCGCCGCCACCAGCGTCTGAGCCGCCCTCACGCCGGCCGGTCCCGCACCCACGATGACGACCCGATACATGCTTTTTTTATCGATGGTCGTACTCACGTTCCGTTCGCTCCGGCAGGCCGGGTCATGACGCGCATGCCTTCTTTGACGAAGGTCGAGCACGCCCGAATCCGTGTGCCCTCTTCCAGTTGTACCCAGCAATCCTGGCACGCGCCCATCAGGCAGAATCCCGCCCGCGGTTCGCCGCTGAACTCGGTGTCGCGCACTCGTCGTGTATGCAGCAGGATGGCGCTCAGCACCGTATCGCCGGTCAAGGCCGTGATCGCAACGCCGTCCAGCGTCAACGTCACCTGCTTGCGATGCACTTCCGTCAGACGCACGAATTGCGGCGCGGCATCGGTTGCGGTATGCGGCTGTCCGGTGAGTGTTGTGCTGGGAAGATTGGTCATTGCGTAGAGTGAGGTCGTGGGAGCCGAGCGAATCAATGCGTACCAATCAGGATCCGGTTCAGTCCATACACGCGGTCGAGCACGATCATCGCGCCGGCCGTAATAAAGATAACGAGCGCGGATACGGACGCCATCATCGGATCGATAGACTCCGTCGCGTACATGTACATGCGCACCGGCAACGTAATGGTCTGCGGCGACGTGACGAAGATCGACATGGTCAGTTCATCAAAACTGTTGATAAACGCAAGCAGCCAGCCGCCCGTGATGCCCGGCAGGATCATCGGTAGCGTGATACGGCGAAACGATGTCCATCGATCCGCGCCCAACGACTGCGCCGCGTGCTCGATGCTGCGATCCATGCCGCTCACCGAGGCCAGCACCAGCCGCATCACGAACGGCGTGATGATGATCATGTGCGCCGCGACAAGCCACGTGAACGAGCCGGTGGCGCCGATCATCGCGAAGAAACGCAGGAACGCAATGCCGAGCACAAGACTTGGAATCACTAGCGGCGAGAGGAACAAACCATTGAGGAATTCGCGCCCCGGAAAACGCTCACGGCCAATAGCAAGGGCCGCCGGCAAAGCCAGCGCAAGCGACAGCGTAGCCGACGCAAACGCCAACCTGATACTGTTGAAAAACGCCGAAATGAAATCCGGGTAATCGAGAATCGCGCGGAACCAGCGCAGCGAGAAACCGTGCGTGGGGAGCGTCAGCGTCTGGTCCGGCGTGAACGCAACCAGCACGATGATCACGAGCGGCGCCAGCACGAACAGGATCACGAGCGTGTGAAAACTCAGGGCAACGAGGCCGTTCTTTCGCATTGCAGCGGTCTCCTTTCCTTAACCGAGGCTTCTGGAGTAACGACGCTCCAGAACCCGGTAATACGTGATCATGATCACGAGGTTCGCAATCAGCAACAGGATCGCGATGGTCGCGCCAAGCGGCCAGTTGAGCGAGCCGAGGAATTCATCGTAGACGGCGGTGGCCGCTACTTTCAGGCGACGGCCGCCGAGCAGGCCGGGGATCGCAAACGCGCTCGCCGATAAACCGAACACCATCAGGCTGCCCGACAAAATGCCCGGCGCGATCTGCGGCAACACGATGCGCCGCAACGTGGTCGCGGGCGATGCCATCAGCGAGAGCGCCGCATTTTCCACTTGCGGATCGAGCTTCTGCAGCGAGGTCCAGACAGGGATGACCATGAACGGCAGCATGACGTGGACGAGCGCAATCACGATCGCGAAGGTCGTGTACTCCAGCTTGTACGGACCCATGCCGAACAGTCCTAAAAACTGATTAACGATACCGCCCGTGTTGAGCAACATGCTCCAGCCGAATGCGCGCACCACGACTGACACCAGCAGCGGCGCAAGGATCACGAGCAGGAACATCGAGCGCCATGGGTCGCGCATGCGATACAGCACGTACGCTTCGGGTGCACCGATCGCCACGCACAACAAAGTGGTCAGGATTGCGATGCCGAACGTGCGCGCAAAGATGGTCTGGTAGTAGCTGTCCGTCAGCACTTCAACATAGTTGCCGAACTGGAACGCCGCGATCGGACCGCTAGCCGGATCGAAGCGATAGAACGTCAGTACAACGGTCATCGCGAGCGGCGTCAGCACGAGGACCGCGAACAGGATGAACGCTGGCAGGCTCATCAGCCAGGGCGGCACGAATGCGTGCCACGGCGCGCGATCGTTCTTCAGCGCGCCGCTATTGTCGGGACCCGTCGAGTCGATGGTACTAGCCATGGCTCACTTCCTGAAGCACGCGCACGGCGTCACGATGCCAGTCGATACCAACCATCGCACCCTCTGCTACCGGCTCCGTGCCTTCGTTCTGGCTGCAAACCAGCACTTCACCAATGGCGGTATCGACGCGATACAACCATTGGCTGCCAAGGAAAAAGCGGCTCGTGACAGTGGCAGACAGGCGCCCCGTTCCCACCGCGCACAAGTGCAGTTTTTCCGGGCGAATGCATAAGGTCACCGTATCGCCTTCACGCCATATCGTGCCCGCTTCAATGCACGCAATGCCGGTCAGGTCATGCCCGAGGTCCACGTGCACTTCGTTGTGACGCGCCTCGGTCACCTTGCCCGCAAGCATGTTCGCCTTGCCGATGAACTGCGACACAAAACGATTCTCCGGCCGTTCATACGCCCGGTACGGCGAATCAACCTGCGTCACGCGCCCTGCTTCCATCACGACCACGCGGTCACTGATCGACAGCGCCTCCGATTGATCGTGCGTCACCATGACCGTCGTCGTGCCGACCTTGCGCTGAATCCCGCGCAACTCAAACTGCATCTCTTCGCGCAGCTTTGCATCGAGGTTGGACATGGGTTCATCGAGCAGCAGTACCGGTGGCTTGATCACCAACGCACGCGCAATGGCCACCCGTTGCCGCTGACCACCCGACAGTTCACGCGGATACCGCGCCGCCAGCGCATCGAGCCGCACGAGCGACAACGTCTCGCGAATCCGCTCCGCGCATTCAGCCTTGCCGATACCGCGCATTTCCAGCCCGAAGCCCACGTTCTGCGCAACCGTCATGTGCGGAAACAGCGCGTAGCTCTGGAACACCACGCCCAGGCCGCGCTTGTTCGGACGCACGTTCGTGATGTCTTTGCCATCGAGCGAAATCCGCCCGCGCGTGACATCGATAAAACCCGCGATCATTTGCAGCGTCGTGGTCTTGCCACAGCCCGAAGGCCCCAGCAGGGAAACGAATTCGCCTTTTTCAACCGAGAGGCTCACGTCGCTCACGGCGTTCAGGTCGCCGTAGGCTTTGGTCAGTTTGTCCAGCACGAGAAACGACACGGTGGCCTCCAGGGTCTAGCAGAAAAACAGTTGAACGGACGCAGGGCATTCACGCAAAAGCAACGCAAAAACAGCACGCGGACAGGCGGAACACGCCTCTGATGCAGCGGTGTCAAACGGGACAAGGGACAGAGTCGAGTGCAACGAGTGCAACAACCGGGGGATGACCGCGGAGGTCTTTCATCCGCTTGAGCAAGCGCCGCGGTTGGCGCGTGCAAGCGGACGAAAGAAGTGGCGAGGGGTGGGACGCCAGGTTTAAATCTTTTTCTGTTTCTAATTCGATTACATCAAACGTCGAACTTCACGCCTTGCGCAAGCGGCAACTCACGGCTGTAGTTGATCGTGTTGGTCGCGCGGCGCATATAAGCCTTCCACGCGTCGGAACCCGACTCACGGCCGCCGCCCGTTTCCTTTTCACCGCCGAACGCACCGCCAATCTCGGCGCCGCTCGTGCCAATGTTCACGTTCACAATGCCACAATCGCTGCCCGCCGCCGACATGAATTGCTCGGCTTCACGGATGTCGTTCGTGAAGATCGCCGACGACAAACCTTGCGGCACGCCGTTTTGCAATTGCAATGCTTCAGCGAAGTCGTCGTAGGTCATCACGTAGAGGATGGGCGCGAAGGTCTCGCGTTCGACCACGGCGGTTTGTGCAGGCATCCGAACGAATGCCGGACGCACGTAGTACGCATCGGCGTGGCCGCCTACATCCACACGCTCGCCGCCCTTCACGTTGCCGCCTTGCTCGCGGGCATCGCCTAGTGCCTTCTGCATGCCGTCGAACGCAGCACGGTCGATCAACGGACCGACGAGCGTATCCGACTCGAGCGGGCTGCCCACTTTCACCGACCCAAACGCTTTTTCCAGACGCGGCAGCAACTGGTCGACCACGCTGGTATGCACGATCAGGCGACGCAGCGTCGTGCAACGCTGACCCGCCGTACCCACTGCCGAGAAGGTCACGCCGCGCACGACCAGATCGAGGTCGGCGCTGGGCGCAACGATCATTGCGTTGTTGCCGCCCAACTCAAGGATGCTGCGACCCAGCCGCTGCGCCAGCACTTGCGCCACTTCAATTCCCATGCGCACGCTGCCGGTCGCGCTGACCAGCGGTACCTTCGGCGACTCGGTCAGCACCTGGCCCACATCACGCGCACCAAGCAGCAACTGGCTCAGGCCTTCGGGCGCTACGCCCGGATGGGTTTTATCGAATTCACGGAGCGCTTTTTCGAACAACGCGTGACAGGCGATAGCCGTCAACGGCGTTTTCTCCGAGGGTTTCCAGACGACCGCGTCGCCGCAGACCAGCGCCAGCGCCGTATTCCACGACCACACCGCGACCGGGAAGTTGAACGCGGAGATCACGCCGACCACGCCCAGCGGATGCCACGTTTCCATCATCCGATGACCCGGACGCTCGGACGCGATCGTCAGGCCGTAAAGCTGGCGCGACAAGCCGACGGCGAAATCGCAGATATCGATCATTTCCTGCACTTCGCCCAGACCTTCGGACGTCACCTTGCCCGCTTCCAGCGTGACGAGGCCGCCGAGCGCAGCTTTGTGTTCGCGCAGCACATTACCGAAAACGCGCACCAGTTCGCCACGTTGCGGCGCGGGCACGGTACGCCATTTGAGGAAAGCGGCGTGAGCAGCGTCGATCTTGCGAGCGGCATCGGCGGGGGTGTCCACGGCCAAACCAGCCAGCGTCGCGCCGTCGAGCGGCGAACGCGCCGTCAGGGCATCGCCCTTCCATTGCCCGAGATCTACACCTAGTTCGCCAAGAATATCGTTCAGTTTCATCACTTCCTCTCCATGTCGGGTGGCTGGCGGGCGCTGCGATGCAGCCCGAAGGCCACGATCCGTCAACACCGCTCTGAAACCCGCTCCAGTGCTTGAAGCACACATTCGTCGGAGCAGAGTTTCAGGGCTTAAAAAAACCGCTGCAATTGATTAATCGGCACGACTTGGTGCGTTGAAGGAACCAACTACACTCAGTCAAGCGTTCATCTGCGTTCAGGTTATCCGATTAGAACGCGTTTCGCCGGATCTGGCGAGCCTTGGGGAAACGATGCGGCAGGTTGCCTTTGAACAGGACCGGCATCTACCGGCTCGCCAGCGCGAGCTTGAGCCGCCGCACGCCCTCGAACACTTCGGCCTCGCCCGGCGCCGCGGCGAACGACAGCCGCATGCTCGATTCGTCCGGGTCACGCGCGTAAAACGCCGGTCCGGGAACGTAGATCACGTTCTGCTCGATCGCGCGCTTGAGGACATCGGCGGAATGACGGCCGCCCTTCAATCGCGCCCAGACGAACATGCCGCCTTCGGGCATCACGTACTCGATTTCATCGGGAACAAACTGGCGCAGCGCGCTGCACAACGCCTCGCAACGCTTGCGGTAAGCCAGCGCTATGGTCTGCACGTGTTCCGCCAGACGCCCGCGCTCAAGGTAGTGACGCGCCGTTTCCTGCGCGAGCGGCGAGGTGCAGAGATCGGTAGTCTGTTTTGCCACGAGCATGCGGCGCGTGATGGCAGGCGGCGCAATCGACCAGCCGATGCGCAAGCCCGGCGCCACGATCTTCGAGAGGCTGCCGAAATAGACGATCCAGTCGCTCGCACCCGGGATGGCATCGGCGAGCGCCGTGATCGGCTTTACCGGCTCACCGGAGAAACGCAGCTCGCCGTAGGGATCATCTTCGACAAGTACAAAACGGAACCGCATCGCCAGCCGTGCAAGCGCTTCGCGACGCGCCGCCGGCAAGGTCGCGCCGGTCGGGTTGGCGAAGGTCGGCACCGTGTAGAGCAGCTTCGGCCGCGTGGCCGGATCGAGCGCTTCGAGCTGCCCGGTGAGTGCATCGACGTCAATACCTTGGGCGTCGGTGCGCACCGGGATCAAACGTGCGCCCGCAAGTCGCAACGCCTGGATCGCGGCCGGGTAAGCCGGCTCTTCGATCAGCACGGCATCGCCTGGCGCGACCAGGATCTTGATGAGCAGGTCGAGACCCTGCTGCGAGCCCGTGGTCACGATCACGTCGTCCACCTCGCGCGTCACGCCGCGATCGCTCATCAAACGCAGGATCGCGCGGCGCAGGGCGGGCGAACCCGCCGTGTCGCCGTATTGCAGGCACGCAATCGGATCGGAGGCGTAAGCGTCCCCCATTGCCTGGCCGATGCCCGCGCGGTCGAAGAGATCCTTCGACGGATAGCCGCCCGCGAACGAAATCATGCCGGGCCGGCTGAGGTACTTGAAAAGCTCGCGGATCGCCGAGCCTTGCGGCGCCTTGAAGGGACCCGTGAAGTCGTACAGGTCGGCGGAGTGAGCGGCGCAATTCACGCGGCCGCCGTCATCTTGAAGATGCCGGTGGCATTGCCGGCGTCGAAACCGAGATCGAGTCTGGCTCGGCCGGTAGCCTCGTCCATGACCGTATCGCGGCTGATGAATTCGTAGAAGGAACCCGGCACGTCGCGTTCGATCCGCGCACCGTCCGCGCCAACGAACACCCGGCGCACAGGGTCAGCCCGAAACGCCGTCTGGCGCACCCGGCCTGACTTCGAAATTTCGACGCTGTCCTTGATCGGACGGCCGAGCTCGCGCTGGGCATCGGCAACGGCGAAGACATCGTCCACACGGTCGGTCGCATGGTTGAACGCGTTGCCTTCGGTCGCGATCCACGCCATTTCCGCCGACTCGGCGCGCAGCGTTTCATAGTCCGCGAGACGCGGCACCGGGTGCTGGCGCTCGAAACAGCGCACGAGCACGGGCAGCAGCTCGAGGGCAATCGCCAGCGGCAGCGAATGGTCGCGCTCCAGCTCGGCCAGCGATGCAACCGCTTGCGGCGTCAGCGGATCTACGCTTTCGCCGATCACGTTCGTCACGGCTTGCTGGAATTCGGCGCTGAAACGTTCGGGATGCAGCTCGCTCACGAAATACTGGGCGATTTCATCGGGGGCATCGACGTGCATGTACGAGCGCCCCGTCATCTTGATGCGATCGAGCGGGTACGTGCCATTCAGCACAAAACCCAGCGGCTTCAGGAGTCGTGTGAACGCGGCTTCGCCCGGGTGCAACGCGCCGGATTCGGCCCAACGCACGGTGCGCAACGCGCCGTGGTCGAACTGAACGCGGGTTTGGATGTGCAGGAGGTCATCGGTATAAGCGCGGCCTGTTGGTACGCGCTTGAGCACGTCGGCGAACAGCGCCATGTTCATGGCCTGCGCGAGTTCGGCGCGTGTGACGGTGCCCGGGGTGGCATCGGCGAGCACAGAGGGCAAGTTCATCAATCGCACTAACCCGGTGACATCGGATTCCGGAATGGCAACAGCAAGCAACGCGGCGAGATTCGAGTTCATTTATCCAGTTCCGGCTGATCAAGCGAGGTGCGAGCCCAAGGCCCGGATCGACACCCGGTAAGGCGATTCAATGGAAGCCGATTCTGGAGGGCGGCAAAAAGCCGCGCAATTGATATAAACTCATCACTTCATTCGCAAATTGCACCAAGTCGATTAATCGCGTCTATACGCGACTCGCAAACGGTACCGGTAAAACATGAGAAAAGGTATTCCCAATCTGGTCGCCTTGCAGATCTTCGAGGCCGCCGCACGGCACGAAAGCTTCACCCGCGCGGCCAATGAGCTCTCGCTTACGCAAAGCGCGGTATGCCGTCAGGTTGCGGGACTGGAAAGCCGGCTGGGCGTCGCTTTGTTCCTGCGCATCAAGAAGCGCATTGTGCTGACGGTGCATGGCCGTGATTACGCGGCGCTCGTGCGCAAGAATCTCGACCGGATCGAGCGCGATACGCTCGAATTGATGGCGCAACGCGGCGTGGGACGGATTCTGGAGATAGCGGTCGTTCCCACGCTGGCGAGTCAGTGGCTGATCCCGCGCCTGCCGCAATTTCGCGCGCTGCGGCCGGATATCACCGTGAATCTCTCCATCCGCACCGAGCCCTTCCTGTTCAGCGATTCGCCCTTCGACGCCGCGCTGTATTTCGGCGATTCGGTCTGGCCCGGGACGCAGGGGAAACTGCTGTTTCGCGAGGGCAACGTCGTGCCGGTGTGCAGCCCTTCCCTGCTCGATGCGAATGGGAACGGGAATGGGAGTGCGGCCGGTTCGTCGATTTCGCTCGAGCAACTGGTGGATTTGCCGCTGCTGCATTTATCGACACGTCCCGACGCCTGGCGCACCTGGTTTCGCCTGAACGCACTTGAGCACGATGTACGAGCGGTACGCGGTGCGCGCTATGAATTGTTCACGATGCTCACGAGCGCGGCTCAGGCCGGTTTGGGCGTCGCGCTGCTGCCGGAGATCTTGCTGGCTGACGAATTGTCATCCGGACGGCTGGTCGTGCCGCTGAATAAGCCGATGTCCGGCAAGTCCGGTTATTACCTCGTCGCCCCCGATGAAATTGCCCACGACGAACCGTTCGTCGCGCTGTCGGACTGGTTGAGTTCGATCGTGCCGCAAGTGGAAGCGGAGGTGTAGGTCAAAGGGGCGGCAGGTTCAATGACAAATCACCCGCCTTCACGAAATCGATAAAAACGCGCAACGGCGCGGGCAAATGCCGACGCCCCGGATAGTAGAGAAATGGCCCCGAAAAGGACGGCCACCACGGTTCCAGGATCGGTTCCAGCGCGCCGCTATCCAGATACGGACGCAGCATTCCCTCGAAAATGTGGATCACGCCCACGCCCGCCACTGCGGTACTGATTGCAAGCTCCATTGCCGCGCCGGGCCTGACCAGCAGCGGCCCCGTAGGATCCAGCCGCACCACCTCCCCGTCCCGCTCGAAATCCCACGTCGGCTTCGCGCCGCCCGCGAACTGGCCGCGCAAACACGCGTGTGAAAGCAGCTCACGCGGATGCTCGGGCCGACCGTGCGCATCGAGATATTCCGGTGCCGCAGCGGTCGCGAAGCGCTGCACGCGTGGACCGATAGGAATGGCAATCATGTCCTGCTCAAGCCGTTCGTCGTAACGAATGCCGGCATCGCAGCCAATTGCGAGCACATCGACGAAACCATCCTCGACCACGACTTCCACGCGAATATCGGGATAAGCTTTAAGAAACGACGCGATAACAGTCGGCAACACGATCCGCGCCGCGCTCGATGGCACATTGAGTTTCAGCGTACCGCTTGGCCTGTCCCTGAACAGGTTCAGGACATCGAGCGATGCTTCCATCTCGCTGAACAACGGCGCCAGCTTTTCGATAAGACGTAACCCCGGTTCCGTCGGAGCCACGCTGCGGGTGGTCCGGTTGAGCAAACGCAAACCCAGTTTCGCTTCAAGGCGGCGCACGGCAATGCTCAGGCTGGAAGCGGAAACGCCGCTGATCCGGGCCGCGTCGCGAAATCCGCCTGCGCGAGCAACCGACACGAACGCGGCAAGATCATTTAATTCCATGGTCACTGTGCACATTTTTAAACAACCCGTGCAATTTAGACCGGATTATCTAACAACGCAAACATCTCCATACTGCGTGCACATCCACCAAGGAGAGCGTCATGTCGAATTCCATCCCCACTAGCACCTTTGAATTTGCTGGCCGCACGGTACATCGCCTGGGCTACGGCGCCATGCAACTGGCCGGTCCCGGCGTGTTCGGGCCGCCGAAGGACCATGATGCGGCGATAGCCGTCCTGCGCGAAGCAGTGGCGTCGGGCGTCAATCACATCGATACCAGCGATTTCTACGGGCCGCACATCACCAACCAGATCATTCGCGAAGCGCTTCACCCGTACCCGGATGATCTGGTGATCGTCACCAAGCTTGGTGCTGTTCGCGGTGAAGACGCCTCATGGCTGCCGGCGATGGAACCCGAGGACCTCCGGCGCGGCGTGCACGACAACCTGCGCAATCTCGGCCTGGACGTGCTCGATGTGGTCAACTTGCGGATCATGGGAAGCATCCATTCGCCATCGGAAGGATCGATCGAAAAGCAGGTCACCGCGCTCGCCGAACTCCAGCGCGAGGGGCTTGTCCGTCACATTGGATTAAGCAACGTGACCGCGGCGCAGATTGTTGAAGCGCAGGGCATTGCGAAGATTGTCTGCGTTCAGAACCAGTACAACCTGGTGCAACGGGACGACGGCACCCTCGTCGATGAACTCGCGAGCCAGGGCATTGCGTATGTGCCGTTCTTCCCGCTGGGCGGGTTCTCGCCGATTCAATCGTCCGTGCTGTCCACAGTCGCAAAAACGGTCGACGCGACACCCTTGCAAGTGGCGCTTGCCTGGCTTTTGCATCGCTCGCCGAATATTTTGCTGATCCCGGGCACGTCGTCGGTCGTGCATCTGCGGGAGAACTTGCAGGCCGCGCAGTTGAGCTTGTCGGACGCGGTGCTCGCTGAACTGGAAGCGATCGGCGGAGTGAAGATTGAGCATTAATCGCTAAGTCTGGCGGATACGGCTGACCTGCGCGAAGCCCAGCGCGATTGCCCCTCTTGATGGGGCACCGCTGCGCTCCGCAAAGGTGTTTCCGCGTGGCAATACCGAGCGGACGAACGGCCCGTTGCTATCCGAGCGACGGGCCGTCAGGCATTGCTGGCCGACGCTTTCCGCTATCAGGCCGGGGTTCACTTCTGCGGAAACCGTCGGGCTGGATGAGGTTTCTTGTTCCGCTAGCACTTGTCCGGCGGGATCGATGATCGTGCCGTGTTGATGATCGCCCGTGTTCGACCCATTGCTAAAGACTACGAACATTCCGTTATCGGATGCTCGAGCGATTAAGGATCGTCGCAACCAGTCGGCTTCTGCATCGGTTTGTGATCCAGGCGGCCGGACTCGTTGCCCGGTGGAAAGCCGCTGTAGCGATGACTCTCCATGTCCGTCCAACCCATAGGTCCGATGTGGCGCAACGAGCAATGTCGCGCCCATCAGCGCTGTCACGCGGACGTTCTCGATCAGGTAATTATCTGCGCCAATCAAGATGCCGATACGAACGCCCCACTTCGTATCCAGCACGGTGTATTGCTCGCCGCGCTCAATGGCGGGATGTTCTGCCATCTGCAATTTCCGGTGACAACATCGCACGCCGTCCGGCATGCAAATCACATAGCTGTTGAACAACCTTCCATCCGGCGCACGCTCGATAAAACCCACGCCCGCGGCCACGCCGGTGCGCTCCACTGAATTAGCGACTTTATCGATTGAGCGACCATCAAGCGGCTCGGCGAGCATTACAAGTTCGCGGCGACGCAGCTTCAGGGTATCGCCGTATCCAGCGAGGCTGAACTCGGGGAAAACTACCAGCGAGATTCCTTGAAGCGCGGCATCGGCGAGCGACGCCGACATGTTCGCAACGTTCTGCGATGCATTCCCGCGCAACGAGCTAAGCGGGACCGCCGCAACCTTGAAGGGGGAACATGAGGATGAGGACATGCCGTGTACCGCCTGACGAAAGAGCCGTTTGGAGAGTCCATTGGACCGCCAGGCATTCGATAAGTAAAATGAATCATTTTACATATTCAATTACTTTGCGGAATGGAACTCAAACTTCTACGCGCCTTCCTGACCGTGACCGAGCTTCATCATTTCGGCCGCGCCGCCGAAGCGCTGAATGTCACCCAGCCCGCTCTCAGCAAACAGGTCGCGGCGCTGGAGGACTCATTGGGTGCGCGTCTTTTCGAACGCGGCAGGCATGGCGCCGAGCTGACATCGTTTGGCGCCGAGTTCCTTGGCGGCGCGCAAACGCTGGTACGCGATGCGGACGAACTCGTCGCGCGGGCGCGCGAAGCGAGCAGTGGCAAGCGTGGATATCTGCGCGTGGGGCTTGGGCTTTCAACCTTGACCCGGGCGCCGCAATTGATCGCGGAATTTCGAAGGCTGAATCCGAACATCAGCGTGTCGCTCAATGATCTTTCTTCCGCCGAGCAGACGCGCCGGATTCTTGCGGGGAAGCTCGATGTCGGCTTCCTTCGCATGCCGGCCGATAGGGAATTGTCGTGTGTGCCCTTGCTCAGCGAGACCTTGGCGCTCGCCGTGCCTCAGCACGCAAAATGGAAGCGCCTTCCAGCCGACCTTAATGATCTCAACGAACCCGGGTTGATCGCGCTCGCGCGCAGCAGTGGACCCGGACTAGCAGCGCAGATAGATCGCTGGTGCAGCGAGCATGGTTTCGTGCCGCGAGTGATTCAGCAGACCGATGACATCCAGTCCGTTCTCGCTGCTGTCGCCGCGGGCGTCGGCGCTGCGTTTTTGCCGTCCCGGGCGAAGTATTTGTTGCGGGATGCCAGGGTGTTGCCGCTGCGCGATCCGGCTGCCCGTTGGCAAGTCGGGTTGGCGTGGCAAACGAGCCGGGATAACGCCGTGGCTGCACGGTTCATCGAGTTTGTGCGCGCGGCGAAGTTTCCGGCGCAGTGAAGCGTCATTGCCGTGAGTCGATCCTAAAGCTAGGCATTCGTGCCGCCATCGACCGTAAGATTCGCCCCGGTGATATACGCCGCCTCGTCGCTGGCAACAAAAGCGACAATGGCCGCGATATCACCAACTTGCCCGTATCTCTTGAGCGCCGTCATCTCCAATTGAGGGATTGCCCAATCACCAGCCGCAGGATTGAGATCCGTATCGATTGGACCCGGTTGAATATTGTTGACTGTGATTCCCCGTTCGCCAACTTCTCGGGATAAGCCCTGCGTGAACATACGTATGCCGAAGGCGTCGGCGAAAGTCCGACGGTGGCCGAACCCCGGCCGATGCTGACTGCGTGATTCAGCTTGTTAAAGGTCTATTTGTGCAGGACCGCCCTCGACCCGCAAGAGGCTTTCAACCGTCTCGTTCGCGGACCGGCGGGCGCGATGATTGAAATTGTTCGCTCGCGCGATCGGAGAACGCGGGGCGAGCAATGTCAGGCATCGAACCCTTCATCGTGCGCCGTTCACGACTTCGCCGAAAACTGCAGCATGCATCTGCGGGGGTGCGCGCCAATATGGCCGGGGGGCTTCGACAGTAGCGCCGAAAGTCGCTGCCGCGTGCCACGCCCAACGTGGGTGGTAGAGCATGCCTCGGGCGATAGCCACGGCATCCGCCTGGCCACTCGATAGAATTTCCTCAGCCTGCTTTGCGTCCGTTATCAAACCAACACAGATAGTCGTCACGCCAGTTGCTCTTTTGATCTGGTTGGCGAACGGAACCTGATAGCCCGGCCCAACGCAATTTTCTGCAGGGGCGAAATTCCGCCTGAAGATACGTCGATCCAGTCAATTCCACGCGTTTCCAGTGCCTTCGCGAACTCGATGGATGGTCTGCTCTATGTCCCACCCCGCGTCTATCCAGTCCGTCGCCGAAACTTTGACACCAAGGGGCTTGTGCCTGGTCCAAACAGCGCGCACTGCGTCATAGACTTCCAACGGGTACCGCATTCTATCCACGAGCGTCCCCCCAAACTCATCGGTCCGCTTGTTCGAAATCGGGGAGAGGAACTCATGAATCAGATAGCCGTGGGCACAATGCAACTCAATAGCGTCGATGCCAAGCCGGTCTGCGCGGCGCGCGGCCGAGGTGTCTGGATTGACGATGGCGTGTTCGCGTCGGTCTGTGCGGCTGCGAGCGTTGGCAAACCCGCGACGCATAGTGACGTGGCGACGGACAACGACAAGGTGCGGACAGCATTCACGTTGAGTTTCCCCTATCGATGGGCGCACAGCGCGGTGCCGGTTACGTAACGCATCCCGCTTTGATCGGTCGGCCGGACTCACCAAACCGGAGCCCGAGATCCCGCATTCACTCAGTTCGCCTTTTCCGCCGCTGGCGGGGTCCACTTGCCCTCCAGGAGTTCGGCTCTCGGCCAGTACGCGCGGATAAAAAGTTCGAAGTCACCTGCGGGCGCCGGCAGCCAGTTGGCCACCTGGTCCGCCGCAGGGCGTTCGTGTTGCACATAAACCGTCAGCGAACCATCGGCGCCATAGACGAGATCCTTGTTTTTCGTGCCGACGGAGAACCGGTTGATGTCGTTCGGCGCGAAGAAATGTTCATTGTCATAAAGCGTCAGCGACCAGAAACCATTGACCGGTGGCAACTCACCCTTTGCGAAGGTAACGCGATATGCGCTGGCGCCGTTCAGGCGCGTTTTGTCCGGGGCATATTCGAGGCCGTAGTAGGCCGATTCGCGACGCGGATTGGCAAAAATATTCGCCTTCGCAGCGGCGGCGCGACTGTAGTAGTCGGTGCCGAACTCCGCGCCGTTCATCGGGGCAACCCAACCGTTGCCCACCGGTACGCCGGCAAAGGAGTACTGATGCAGTTCGGGCATCATCTCCTTGTCAGCGTCGATGGCTGCCTGCTTGAGTGTGTCGGCGATTTTCGGATCCTTCGCGGCGGCATCCAGCAACGAGCCGATCCAGCCATAGATCACCTCTTCGCCGGGCTGTGGCGGGACTTCCTTCATGACCGCCGGCAGTTCGGCGAAGAAGGCTTCCGGCTTGACCCACTGGGTTTCGCCCCCTCCGCCCTGCGAGCCGCCGGACGGATCGGATAACGTGGGAATCTTCGACCAGTCTTTGGTCTTGATCTTGCCGTCGTACTCGCCAAGCGGGTACGCCATGATCTGGTTCACCAGTGGCTGAATGGTCTTGCGATCCTGTGCGGTATCGTCGAGGAATGCGCGCGGGATCACATACGCGAGATTGGTGGGCGAGCGAAATACCTGCTTGATGCCTTTGGGCACACTACCGTTCCAGTTCGGACCGACCACCATGTAAAAGCCGGGCTTGGTCCCGTACATCTTGCCGACGCCGCCCAACGTATCGGTGCGCTGGTCACCGAGCTGGTAAAGCCAGAAACGGTCGCCGAAATCTGGCACCTGGAATACAACCGGCTCCTTCTCCAGCCACAGTAGGCCGAAGCCATAGACGACGTCCTGATTCGGTGTCGCGACGGCTCGCTCTTCCGGCTTGATGTAGTCGGTTAGCATCGTCAACCGGTTCAGCGGAGCCAGCGGCAACACGCCATCACCGAGGCCGGATTCGGGCACCTTTGAAAACACGATGTGGCGGTTGTGCATGTTCACCATCGGCCATCCCCAAATGTACGCGACCTTCGCAAGGTTACGTACGTAGGCCTCTGACATCTGGGTACCTGCCACCGGGCCGTGAGGAATTTTCTTGCTGACAGGGGGCACCGGTATAGCCGGTGCAGTTGCGAATGAAACATTTGAGAGGGTGATCGCGGCTGCGACCAAGGCAATCCGAGTAACTCGCGTAAAAGCCGGCGAAGCAGCAGGCAATATCGTATCCATGACGGAGCCTTTGTCCGATTGTTAAAGGTGACGGAGCGCCGCATAGTTGGTTTCGCGGGGCAAGCTATCTCGCGTTAGTAAGTCGCTGCGCAGAGGCGAACAACGAACCGAAGTGAGTGCGGCCGAGCGCATGCGTTCAATTCGACCGATATCACAAAACGGCCGTAGGGAAGATTTTTTTGTTTGGATGCATAAATGCAAGCCGACGCGATGAATGCAAGGCTGACACGCGTCTCTCGTGGGCGTCACGGCTAGCGATTACAGGACCGCGAGTCAGCGCCCGGCAGGTCCGCTTTCACGATGGAGCGGACATTCAAACGGCTGGGTGATCATGGTGGCCGCCGTCCCGTAACCGAATGCTGGCCGCCCGCATTCAATATCGCGCATTGTCGATCCCTATAAAATGGCAGCAACCCCGATTGATTGGAGACCTCCCATGATCCGATGGCTGCTGGCGATTGCCGTTGTGTTGAGCAGCGTCAGCGTGGTGACTCCGGCTCACGCAGACGTGGATTCAGACAAGGCCGCCATTTTGGAACGGCTGCAGCGTTGGACGATGGCGTTTAACGCTCGTGATGCAGCAGGAGTCTGTGACCTGTTCGCCCCTGATCTGGTTTCGACCGTTCCTGACGCGCTCGATGGCAGCCGAGACGCGATCTGCAGGAAGCTCAGTGCTGTGTTGGCGAAACCTGGGTTGCAACTCCATTACGACAGTCCTGATGTTCGCGAGATCATCGTTTCCGGCGATATCGCCGTCGTCCGGCTGTTCTGGACGCTGACTGCGCAGAAGGGTGGCGAGTCGAGCGTGAGTACGGAAGCGGGGATGGACATTTTCAAGCGCCAGCCTGATGGTAAGTGGTCCATTGCCCGGTTCATCTCGTTCAGCGCCACGCCGAACAAAGTGCTTGAGTAAGCGACCGCTAGCTGCGGCGAAGACCTGTTCCTGAGTTCAGCGTTCCTCGATAACTTAAGACCAGACAATTGCGGTCGTTCGCGTATCCCGAATCCGCGCCCCTAAAAGCGTCGGATGACGGGAAACTCGAATAAATCTTGCCGCCCCCGTGCAGTCGTCAAAGATCGCCATGCATCCCCTCACGACTTCAATTCCTAAGCGTCGAAAACAACCACCGCGTTTCCAATAGCTTCCCGCTTTTAATGACCTCATGAGCCTTGCCGATCTTCATCGCAACGGCGAGTAAGGTTCCGGTATGCAAATCGTTGATGTCGCTTTCGCGATTTGCTGAGGAGCGCCCTTGGCGGCCAGAGGCCGTCGGCGTAATGGCGTGTGCGCAGCGCAGCGCGCTCTTCCAGGCTGGAAAATCCCCAGATATGTGTGATGCGCGGTGGCCCGTCCAACGCGTACATGTTGACGACCAGATGTCTCGTGTAATCGCCCGCAGGCGCGATGGCATCGCGCCAACCGTTTAGGGTTGGCTCGAGACCGCCGGGCCTCAGGAAATAGGTTCTGAATTCGTAGAAGCTTCCGAACATCGCGGGCTCGACCTCCGGTAAGAAGGGGAACCGCGCATAGCGTTCCATGTTTATTCGTATCGCCGGGTCCGAGATTCCGAACGGTGCTGGATCCATGAGCGCGCGACTGCGCTCTTCCTCAAGCGCATCTGCGGTGTCGAACTGGCGCAGCAGTTTGACCTGGAAAAGCTCGCCGATCTCGGTACGCCATGCGCCCAGTAATCGGCCGGCGCCTTGCGCTATCCAGTCGTGCGCCGCAGCGGCCACAGCCCCCTCCGTAAGCGGCGCGCACGCAAGCGTAGTGAGTTCGTATTGCATGGCAGGCTCCAATGATTGAAATGAATAAAATCCCGCCCAACGACTGGTCAATGCGGGTGTCGGGTGGGGAGAGTAAGGACGAACTACCGCGCCTCGGCCAAATCGGCCGGCGACTGTTTGGACGAATAGTCGGCAAGCAGGCCAAAGAGAGGGTCCCATTCCTCGATGGTCAGCGCGCTGATAACACCCCTCTGTGCGAACGGGTCGTCGTCGATCATGCTTTGTACCTCCCCGCGGTTATCTGCCCGCATCACCAGGAAACCCGCCCGCAGCGGGGCGCCTCTGACGGGACCTGACGCCAGCAAACGGCATTGTTCGACCAGCGTTTTCAAATAATCGATGTGCGGAAGAACGTGCTCGTTCCACAGCGCTCCTTCCGGATGTTCCATGCGAACTATGAAAATGGCCTGCGCATCGCCGGATTACCTGCGCAAACATGGCGTACCGCGACAACCCGCTGATCTGGCTCGTCACGAATGCCTGAGTTTTGCTCCTTGGGCCTCGGAACTCAGCCGGACCTGGCAATTCCAGCGTAATGGCCGGGTGACAAAGGTGCCTGTGAAGGGGCGCTTGCGAATGAACGATTGGATCGCCCTGCACCGTGCAGCGCGCGACGGCTTTGGCGTCTTGCTAGGCTATGAACATGCTGTTGCCGAGGACCTCGCGTCGGGCGACTTGATTCAGATACTCTCGGAATACGAAGGCCCTTTCCGACCGATCCACCTGCTCTACGCGGCCGACCGTCAAATGACACTCAAACTGCGCTGTTTTGTTGACCACGTCATGGAAACGTTGGGAGAGGGACAGGAGAAGTCTTGAGTTAGATGAGGATCGAGACTTCAAGTGGCCTGCCGTGCGACGCTTCTGTACGCGTCTCGCGTGATCTTGAGCGGGTTTAGCTAAGGTATTGCTCCCCGAACTTTTGATGTAAAATACTGTACATCCATACAGCTATTGATCATGTCCGATCCCAATGGAAACATCAGCATTCCCGGTCCTCGCGCGTCTTCGGCGTTGAACCGCTCCCACGCCGGAGCGCTCCGGTGACAGCCACGCGGCACATCGCGCATCTGGACATGGACGCTTTTTATGCGTCCGTTGAACTCCTGCGCTATCCCGAGCTTCGCGGTCAACCCGTCGTGATCGGCGGCGGCAGGAACGCCACGCCAGAAGAACTGCCCGACGGCACCCGCCGCTTCAAGCGGCTGCGCGATTACACGGGCCGTGGCGTTGTCACCACCTCGACCTACGAAGCGCGCGCGTTCGGCGTGTTTTCCGCCATGGGCATGATGAAAGCCGCCGTACTCGCGCCGGACGCCATCCTGCTGCCCACCGACTTCGATTCGTATCGGCACTACTCGCGTCTTTTCAAGGAGGCCGTGGCCACGTTCACCACGCAGATCGAGAACCGCGGTATCGATGAAATCTACATCGACTTGACGGACCTGCCGGGGGATCCCGCCGAGACCGCAGCACGCATCAAGCAGGCCGTGCGCGACGCGACCGCCCTGTCGTGTTCGATCAGCGTCGCGCCGAACAAACTGCTGGCGAAGATTGGCTCGGAACTCGATAAACCCGACGGCCTGACCATCCTCACCCCCGCTGACATCCCGTTGCGAATCTGGCCGCTGCCCGTACGCAAGGTGAACGGCATTGGGCCGAAGGCGAATGAAAAACTCGCGGCTATCGGCATCGAAACTGTCGGTGATCTGGCACGCGCGGACCCCGAGATACTGCAGGCCCGCTTTGGCCGGACTTACTCGGCATGGCTCATGGAAGTAGCCCAAGGTTTCGACGAACGGCCGGTGGTGGTCAGCTCCGAGCCGAAGTCGATGAGCCGCGAAACCACCTTCGAGCGCGACCTGCATGCACGCCACGATCGCGCGGAGCTGTCGGCGGCGTTCACCGACCTCTGTACGCGCGTGGCCGACGACCTGCGTCGCAAAGGGTACGAGGGACGCACGGTCGGCATCAAGCTGCGTTACAACGACTTCAGCACGGTCACGCGTGACCTGACGGTCCCGTTTCCAACAGCCGATGCAACGGAGATCCGTCGCGCTGCAACCGAGTGCCTGAAGCGCGTGCCGCTGGACCGGCGCCTGCGTTTGCTCGGTGTACGCGTGACGGCGTTACTGCCGGCGGGGTCCTATGTCGCCGAGCCGCAATCCGTTCAGGGCGAATTGCCGTTCGCGGCGGACTGATCAATAGAGCAAGGAATAGCCAGCAAAGGAATCGACGTGTTTCAAAACGATCTGTTCGATGCCGTACCGCTCGACCTTGTGGAAGACGCCGAAAGCGGGATTCGTTACCTGCCCGGCGTGATCCCGCAGGTGATCTCACGCGCGTGGTTTGAGCAGACGCTTGACCATGTGACGTGGGGCAATCAGCGTCGCCTGATGTACGACCGCGAGGTCGATGTCCCGCGGCTGATGGCGCATTTCTCGCTGGACGCACCGGACTTGCCGGAACCGCTGATGGAGGCAGCCGTGCAAGTGCGCGCGATTGCCGGCGCGCAGTTTAATAGCGTCGGTTTGAATCTGTATCGCGATGGCAACGACAGCGTCGCGCCTCATAACGACAAGACCCAAGGGCTCGTGCAGAAAGCGCCTATAGCAATCCTTTCGCTGGGGGCGACCCGACGCATGACAATCCGCGCGAAGTCGGGCAAGGGCCGCACGCTCAATGTGGACCTGCACGCGGGCAGCGTGCTCCTCATGAGCTACGCCTCGCAATTCACGCATAATCACGGCATACCGAAGATGAGCGGCGTCGATGGGCCGCGCATCAGCCTTGCATTCAGATGCTTTGATGCTTCAACGCTCAAGCAGCGCTAAGCAGTTAGCAGCATTTCTTGTTTCAACCCTTAAGGGTTACGTCAGCAACGCGTGAAACGGGCCGTGGTATTTTTGTTTGTCTAACGATCTGGCCGCGTCAGCACTCAGCCGATTCATATGAACAACCGGGTCCGATATTTATCGGCGATCTGCATCAACGTACTCTTCCCGTGGCTCGCCTATCACCTTGCGTATCCGCAGTGGGGCCACTCGGGAGCATTGGCTGCGTCCACGCTGCCGCTGATAGCGTGGATGACATGGGACCTTCTGCGCTTTCATCACTTCGATGCGCTCAGCGCGATCGTACTGGTCGGTACTTTATTGTCGCTGGCGGTTTCATCTTTTATCGACAACGCTCATGCGCGGCTTTTTGAAGAGCCTGTCATCTCGGGTTTGATCGGCATCGCGTTTTTGATCTCACTCGCGTTTCCAAGGCCACTCGTGTTCTATCTCGGACGATCGACCGTCGCCCGCGAACAGGACGGAGGAACGGCTCAGTTCGAACAATGGTGGCGTGACAATCCCGATCTCGTAGCGGTCATTCAAAAGATGACGCTGGTATGGGGATTGGGGCTGACGGCCGAGAACGCCGTGCGGCTGGTGCTTGATATCGGCTGGGAAGACGCGACGTGGATTACTGTCGCTTCCACCATTCTGCGATATGCAGCATACGGTGGATTGACGCTATGGACCTTCCTTGAAAGAAGGCGCATGAAGCGAACGAGTCCGCCGGCCTTGCCCGTGAAGTGAATCGCGAGCCTGAAGCACCAGGGAGACGCTGGCGTTCACCGCCTCCCTGCGCTCGCTAGACAACAAGAACGCTGCTAGTTAAAACGCTTCCCAATCAGCAGCGCCAGCCAATGCAACGGGCTTCGCTTTCTCTTTGATCAGCGCCGGTGTCTTGAGCCCTGCCGCGGCCGCAACTACGCTCGAACTCACAGCAATCGCGCGTTTCTTCGGTACCGCTAGCGCACGATGCGCAACACCGTGCGCCGCGCCATGCGAAGGTTTCGCGCCAAGCGCCGGCTTGACATCCAGGCCCCGGTCGTCCAACTGGAACACAGAAACTGCCGCCTTCAACGCGCCCGCCTGATCTTCCAGCGATTGCGCAGCGGCCGCGGCTTCTTCCACCAGCGCCGCATTTTGCTGGGTGACTTCATCCATTTGCGTGACCGCGCGCGCTACTTGTTCAATACCGCTGCTCTGCTCTTCGGACGCCGCTGCAATCTCGCCCATGATGTCCGTCACGCGCTGCACCGCGCCGATGATTTCCGACATCGTGCGGCCCGCATCGCCCACCAGCGTCGTGCCGGTTTGCACGCGCGAGACCGATGTATTGATCAGTTCCTTGATCTCCTTCGCAGCCGCTGAAGACCGTTGCGCGAGACTGCGGACTTCTGCCGCGACCACCGCGAAACCTCGTCCTTGCTCGCCCGCACGCGCCGCTTCCACCGCTGCGTTCAACGCGAGGATGTTGGTCTGGAACGCGATGCCTTCGATGATCGTGATGATGTCGGCGATCTTCGTCGAACTCTGGTTGATGTCACCCATGGTGGTGACCACTTGTGAAACCACCGAGCTGCCCTTGTTCGCAATGTCCGACGCATTGGCGGCCAACGAGCTCGCCTGACGCGCGTTTTCTGCGTTCTGCTTCACGGTGCCGGTCAACTCGTCCATGCTCGATGCCGTTTCCTGCAGCGCCGACGCCTGCTCTTCCGTACGCGAAGACAAATCGATATTGCCAGCCGCAATCTGCTTGGTCGCCGATGCAATGGACTCACTGCCCGAGCGTACCGTGCGTACCGTATTCACCAGGCTGGCCTGCATCTTCGCGAGACCCGAGAGCAGTTGTCCCATCTCGTCACGCGAGGTGACAATCAGCTCGCGGCGCAGATCGCCGGCGGCAATGGCATCGAATTGCGCAAGCGCTTCTTCGAGCGGACGCCCGATCGAACGACGCAGTGACAGCCACGAGAACATGGCGGCCGCGAGACCCGCCAAAATTGACGCGATGCTGATAAGACGGAAGTCGCCGAACGATTCCTGCGAGTTGTCGTAGTCGCTCTTGGCTGAGTCGAACTGGTACTTGCGAAGCGCTTCGCCAAACGCGGCCAGCTGGTTGAACGCAACCTGCATGGCTTCGGCGGAAGCGACGATCTTGTCTGCATCGTTCGCCCTGATATTGGCGTAACCGTCGTCCATCAGCTTCTGGAGTTCAAGGCGCTTGGCCTGGAAGTCCTCAGCCAGTTTGTGTTCGCCCGGCCCCTGCGGCAGCGCCGCGTAGGTCGCCCATTCCTTGTCCGCGCGCGTGCGCATCAAGGTGCCGCGTCCAATGGCGGTTTCCGCCGCCTCGGGCTTGCCAACCAGCAAGGCCGCCCGATCGAAACTGAGCCGCTCACGGGCGGTGAACATTTCGGCGTTGCCGGCCGCGACAGCGCTAGGCATCTGGTTCATGTAGAGGCCGCGTGTCGTGTCGTTACCGCGGCTCATTCCCCAAAGCCCCAGTCCGCCAATCACGATCAGCAACAGACCCAGAAGCGCCATGGCAATACCCAGGCGACCTTTAATCGTCGAAAACATGTCGTCTCACTTTTCATATCTCACATCGATATCCGAGCGGTGGCGCGCGTCGATGCTGCGAAACGCAACCGAGGCTGGCGGCGTCATCCGGCCCATACCCTTTAACGGCAAACATGAGCGTCTCTTTAGAGATTGCTTACATCGTTAGCTTACATTTCAATAATTATTGAAATGTAAAACCGTTTGTCGTAAGCTTTGGCACATGAACTCAAACACCGTAGTCCGCGCACTGGGCGCACTTGCGCACGAGTCGCGGCTGGCAATCTTTCGGGCGCTGGTCGTGGCGGGTCCTGACGGTCTCGCGGCCGGCGACATTGCCCAGCAACTCGGCGTCTCGCCATCGGGTCTATCTTTTCATCTGAAAGACCTTTCGCACGCCGGACTGGTGGATGCACGTCAGGATGGGCGCTACATTTTCTATTCAGCGAACTTCGACGCCATGAGCGGGCTCATTGGCTTCCTCACCGAAAATTGCTGCGAAGGCGGCACGTGTTCGGTGAAGATGTTGTCGAAACGTTCTCGCTAACAGCGTGCGTAAAGAGCTAGTCGCTCTTAAACAATTCATGGAGACTCATTGCATGACCATCACGATTTACCATAATCCCGCTTGCGGCACGTCGCGCAATACCCTTGCGCTGATCCGCAATGCAGGCGTTGAACCGGAAGTGATCGAGTACCTCAAGACGCCGCCGACTCGCGACACGCTTTCCAAAACGATCAAGGATGCGGGGCTCAGCGTCCGGCAAGCGATCAGGGAGAAGGAGAAACTGTTCACGGAACTCGGTCTCGCTAATGCGGCCCTGACAGATGAACAGTTGCTCGACGCCATGCTGGCGCACCCTGTTCTCATCAATCGCCCCTTCGTGGTGACGCCTGCAGGCACGCGTTTATGCAGGCCGTCCGAATTGCTTCTGGAGATACTGCCCGATGCACAGAAAGGGCCGTTCAGCAAGGAAGACGGTGAGGTTGTGATCGATGCCAAAGGCAAGCAGGTTCGCTAATGTCATCAGGAATGCCTAATATCAGCCACGCGCATGTCGACGTTCCGAGTATCGACAAGCTGGCGCCTGAATCTGTTGCAACCCATCCGCCGCGAATTCTGCTGCTGTATGGCTCGCTTCGCCCCACTTCATACAGCCGCCTCCTCACCCTGGAGGCCGAACGCATCCTCAATCATTTTGGCGCCGAGACAAAAGTCTTCGACCCGCACGGCTTGCCGATCACCGACAGCGTTCCAGCGGATCATCCGAAAGTAGCGGAGCTACGCGCGTTATCCGCGTGGTCGGAAGGACAAGTCTGGTGCAGCCCGGAACGGCATGGAACGCTCACCTCGGTATTCAAGAACCAGATCGACTGGATCCCGCTTGAGATCGGCGCTGTGCGGCCCACGCAAGGCCGCACGCTCGCGGTCATGCAGGTCAGCGGCGGATCGCAGTCGTTCAATGCGGTGAACGCGTTGCGTGTCCTCGGCCGATGGATGCGAATGGTGACCATCCCGAACCAGTCATCTGTCGCCATGGCATACAAGGAGTTCGATGCCGACGGCCGCATGAAACCGTCGGCCTATTACGACCGCGTGGTGGACGTCATGGAGGAGCTGATCAAGTTCACGCTGCTCGTGCGCGATCGTTCGTCCTACCTGACTGACCGGTATAGCGAGCGCAAGCAAGCGTCGCCGGTCGTGGCCTCGCTCGCAAACGCCGCGATGACTCATGAAACCGCTGCCCCGGATGATGACGATGTGGAGTAAAGCCGCAATAGCGTGTCGTAAGCCTTGACTTCATTCCTCTCCAACGGATATTTTCGGTGCTGACGGATTGCTCGTACGAGCACGAGCATTGGGTTAGCGGTCAGAAGCCGCCCATGACAACCGATGGAGACAAGAATGAACAACACACTCGCCCGACGCTCTGCGTGCGGCCTCGTTGCGGCAGCCATCCTGAGCATCACCGCGAGCACGGCGCATGCAGCGGCCGACTCAGTCAAGCTTGGCTTCATTACAGATCTTTCAGGGCTCTACTCCGACTCCGACGGTCAAGGAGGTCTCGAAGCCATCCGCATGGCGATCGACGATTTCGGCGGCAAGGTGAACGGCAAGCCCATCGAATTGCTTTATGGCGATCACCAGAACAAGGCGGACATTGCGGCGTCGAAGGCGCGCGAGTGGATTGACCGCGACGGGGTCAACGGGATCATCGGCGGCACGAATTCGGCGACCGCGCTCGCGACCAACCAGATTGCCGCTGAAAAGAAGATTCCGTACATCAACGTGGGCGCGGGTGTTGATGCGCTGACCAACGAGCAATGCACGCCCTATACGGTCCATTACGCCTACGATACCGTCGCGCTCGCCAACGGCACCGGCCAGGCCGTGACGAAGCAAGGTGGCAAGACCTGGTACTTTCTGACGGCCGATTATGCGTTCGGAAAGGCGTTGGAAAAGAACACGTCGGAGGTCGTGAAGGCGAATGGCGGCCAGGTGCTCGGCGCGGTGCGGCATCCGTTATCGGCATCGGATTTCTCGTCGTTCCTGTTGCAAGCGCAGGCGTCGAAAGCACAGGTCCTGGGGCTTGCAAACGCAGGCGGCGACACCATCAACTCGATCAAGGCCGCGAAGGAATTCGGCATCACCAAGTCGATGAAAATCGCCGGCTTGCTGATCTTTCTCACGGACATCCACAGCCTCGGACTCGAGACTGCCCAAGGTCTCCTGGCCACCGATAGCTGGTACTGGAACAAGGATGCCGTGACGCGTAAATGGGCGGAGCGCTACTTTGCGAAAATGAAGAAGATGCCGACAAGCTTGCAGGCCGCGGACTATTCGGCCGCAACCACTTACCTGAAAGCAGTGCAGGCGGCGGGTTCAACTGACAGTACGAAGGTCATGGAAGAACTGCACAAGATGAAGATTGACGACATGTACGCCAAGGGCTATATCCGGCCCGACGGCACCATGATTCACGATATGTATTTGATGCAGGTGAAGAAACCGTCGGAGTCGAAGGAGCCGTGGGATTTCTATACGATCACCGCGACCATACCCGGCGAGCAGGCATTCGGGTCCAAGGCCATATCGCGTTGCGCGTTGTGGAAGTAAAGAGCAGTTCGGCAAACGATGAAGGAACGCCGGCGCATGACGTGACAGTCATGCGCCGGATGGAGGCTCAGGAGCGGTAGTCGGGAAGGTCGCTCGCTATCAGGCGCAGCGCTGCTTGCCATGCGAGTTCGATGATGGCGTCCGCATTTTCCGAGCCAAACTGCCGCGCGGTGAGTTCGCGAACATGCTCTGGCGGTATCCGCAGTTGCACGCCTCCGGCCAGTGCCTGCACCTGCGCCTGGCAAGCGCGTTCGAGAAAGTAGATTTCGTGAAACGCGTGCGCGGCCGTGGCGCCGCCTGCGAGCAGACCGTGGTTGCGCAGGATCATCGCCTTGTGCGGACCGAGATCGGCGACCAGGCGCGCACGTTCGCCGAGGTCAAGCGCAATGCCTTCATAGTCGTGGTAACCCAGCTTGCCGTAGAACTTCAGCGCATGCTGGCTGATAGGCAAAAGCCCTTGCTCTTGTGCCGACACAGCCGTCCCCGCCGCCGTATGCGTATGCACGACGAACGCAATATCCTCGCGCGCCATGTGAACTGCCGAGTGGATCGTAAAGCCCGCCTCATTGACGATAAACAGCTCGGGCGTATCGCGCGCACGCTCGTCAATCACCTTGCCTTCGTAGTCGATCTTCACAAGATCCGACGCGCGCATTTCGTGGAACAGCACGCCGTATCGATTGATCAGGAATGCGGGTTTTGAGCCGGGCAAACGCGCGGTAATATGCGTGTCGATCATGTCCGTCATGCGGAAATGCGCCATTAGCCGATACAACGCCGCGAGATCCTCGCGGACCTTTTGTTCGGCTGCCAGAATAGGCGATGTAGTCGTTTCCATGATCTGTTCCTTCCTCCCAATGACGCAGTCTTAGACTTAACAACGAAGCTTGATCATGCCTTAACAACGTCTTAGCGACGCTTCACGCCCGGCAACACGCACAGCATTTCATAAAGCAGGTTCGCGCCCAGCAGCGACGTATTCCCGCTCGTATCGTAAGGTGGCGACACTTCGACCAGATCGCATCCGATCAAGTCAAGCCCATGACAACCACGGATGATTTCCATGCCTTGAATTGTCGTCAGGCCGCCAATCTCCGGCGTACCCGTGCCCGGTGCCCACGCCGGATCGATACCATCAATGTCGAAGCTCAGGTACACCGGACCGCCCGCCACCTTGGCGCGGACTTCGGCCATCAGCGGATCTAGCGACTTGTGCCAGCACTCTTCCGCCTGCACCACGCGAAACCCTTGCCGGCGGCTCCAGTTGAAGTCATCGGCCGTATAACCCTGCGCACGCAAGCCGATCTGCACTACCCGCTCGCAATCGAGCAGCCCCTCCTCCACCGCGCGTCGAAACGTCGTGCCGTGGGCGATCTTCTCACCGAACATATGGTCGTTGACATCGGCGTGGGCATCGACATGCACAAGGCCAATCTTGCCATGCTTGCGGTGCAGCGCGCGCAGGATCGGCAGCGTAATGGTGTGATCGCCACCGAGCGTCAGCGGCACCACACCTTGCTCGACGATGCGGTCATACGACTCTTCGATGATCCGGACCGCGTCCAGCAGATTGAACGTATTGATGGCGACGTCGCCAATATCCGCCACTGACAGCGAGTCGAACGGCGCGGCGCCGGTCGCCATGTTGTAAGGCCGGATCAGGACGGACTCGGCGCGAATCCCGCGCGGGCCGAATCGGGTCCCGGCGCGCAGCGACGCGCCAATGTCCAGCGGCACGCCAATAAACGCAGCGTCCAGGCCCTCAGCGGAAGCGAGATGCGGTAAGCGCATCATGGTGGCAATGCCGCCAAAGCGCGGCATTTCATTACCGCCGAGCGGTTGATGAAAGATCTTTTCCATGGCACGTCCTCACATTGATTCGTCGAAATATCTGGATTGAATTCTGGCGCTGACCGGCGCACCGACAAAGTGCTGGTGCGAAATAATTAGTTCAGTTATTTCTAAAGTATCGGCACGTCCGGCCCGAGGGCATCGCTTCACCGCCTTTACAAGGCCGATCGCTTGCCGGCATTTACCGTATTCGATGGAGTGAGAAGTGGCCACAGTATTGCCTGAAGCACGCCTGCTACGCATTTTTACCTGCGTGATCCGGCACCAGGGTTTTGCCGCGGCGCAGCAGGAGCTCAATCTTTCCACATCGGCGATCAGCACCTACATGAGCCAGTTGGAGTCGCTGGTGGGAGTGGTGTTGTGTCATCGCGGGCGCGGCGGGTTTAGCCTGACGCCGAAAGGCGAGGAGTTTCATCAGGAAGCGTTGCGGATGCTTGGTGAAGTCGATGGGTTCGAGCGTTACGCCGCCGGGCTGCGCGGAGAATTGCGCGGCAGTATCAAGCTTGGTGTGCTGGATTCCACGGTCAGCGATAAATCGTTGCCGCTCTCCGAAGTCATTGGTGCGTTTACGCGCGAACATCCGTCGCTGCATGTGCATCTGCATGTGCAAAGCCCCTACGAATTGCAGCTTAGCGTACTGGGCAATCGCCTTGATCTGGCGATCGGCGCCTTTCAATTACGCATGAACGGGTTGATCTACCATTCGCTTTATCGCGAGCAGCACTGGTTGTATTGCAGCGATAGCCATCCGCTTTTCAACGAGCACAACATTCCGCAAGAAACGATCAGCCAGCAGCGGATGGTCGGGCGCGCGTACTGGAGTCAGACAGAGCTGGCGCGTCATGGGTTCAAGCGTAGCGAAGCGACGGTGGACAGTATGGAAGGGCAACTGATCCTGATTCTATCCGGCGCGTTTATCGGCTTTCTACCCGAACATTATGCGCAGGCCTGGGTCGACAAGGGCCGGCTGCGCGCGCTCGCACCGGCAGGGTTCGGCTATCAGGCGCCGTTTGCGTTGATCGTCAGGCGGGGGCGTTCGAAGGAACCTTTGGTTCAGACATTCCGCGATACGTTGAAAGTGCATCTTGGGCGCTAGCGCTAGCGCTAGCGGTATTGCGTTCATGCGCTGGCGCTGCAAAACGCACAACGTCGAAAAATAAGGGAATAATTTGCCACGCTGGTTCGTTTAATTCATGAGCGCGGTACATCGCGCCAGCGGTTGGTACGCGCTCGTCCAACATTCATGGGGAAACAAATGAACTTCAAACGCATTGCATCGATGTTGCTGGCTGTCCTGACCGTCTCGCTCGCCATGTCCCTTGCCGGATGCCAAACCGATGGCGCCGCTTCAGGGTCGAGTTCTGGTGGAAGCTCCAGCAGCGGCGGCTATTGATCTCGCCCGAGCGCTCACTTATTAAAGCCCAATGAAAGCATCGCGTCGATGATCGTGTTCCGGATGCTGGGACCGTGAACGGCCCGCCTCGTCCCCCCGGAGTGCCGGAGTCTGATTTCCAGCAGGCGTTGGCAGCATTCAGGGCGATCGCGGGCCAGAGCGCCGTTCTCTCGGGAGACGGTGCGGCGCAGCCATATCTGGATCCGTTCGCGCCCGGAGATGCGCACGCTTACGAAGCGTCGGCCATTGTGCTGGTATCGGATGTCGAGCAGCTTCGTGCCGTGCTCAGCGTAGCGAACCGGTATGGCGTGCCGTTGTGGAGCGTATCGACCGGACGCAACTTCGCTTACGGCGGCGCGGCACCGCGACTTAAAGGCTGCGTCGTGCTGGACTTGCAGCACATGAATCGCATCATCGAGATCAATGAGACGCTTGGTTATGCGCTGGTCGAACCGGGCGTCAGCTACTACGATCTTTATCAGGCACTTCAAGCGCGAGGCATCGGCCTGTGGCTTGATCCACCGGCTGCCGGCTGGGGCAGCGTGGTCGGCAATACACTGGAGCGCGGCTTTGGCACAACCCCGTACGGGGATCACGCAGCCATGCAGTGCGGAATGGAAGTGATGCTGGCGAACGGCGAGGTGGTCCGCACCGGCATGGGTGCAATGAACAATAATCAGGACTGGCAAGTATTCAAGGCAGGATTCGGTCCTTCCTACGACGCCATGTTCATGCAGTCGAATTTTGGCATTGTGACCAAGCTAGGCATCTGGTTGATGCCGAAACCCGAAGGCTACATGCTCTGTACATACAAGTTCCGGCACGACGCCGATCTTGAGAGCATTGTCGAGACGCTACGTCCGTTGAAACTCGATGACACGATGCAAAGCAACGCGGTCATCGAAAGTGCGGTGCGGTGGGCTGCCGGCGTGTCGACACGCAAGCAATGGTACGACGGCCCTGGTGCAATGCCCGATTCGGCGATAGAAACCATGACGCGCAAGCTCGGCATAGGCCGCTGGAACCTTCGCTTCTGCTTGTATGGTCCCGAAGCGCTGGTGAAGGCGCGTCGCCACGTGATACACCAGCGCTTCTCAGCCATCGCAGAAGCCGAGTTGATCGAATCACCCTATACGCTTGCCAACGTTGAACCCAAAGGCGGCGGCGATCGCAGTCAGGTCGGCATTCCTAATCTTGACGCATTCAACCTGCTGAACTGGCGCGGCGGCTCGGGCGCACATGTTGATTTCTCGCCGGTGTGTGCGCCGCTTGGCCGCGATGCCGTCAAGCAATATCGAATGATCAGGGATCGGGCGGCGCAGCATGGCTTCGATTACTACGGCGGTTTTACAGCCGGCCCGCGCAGCATGCACCATATTTTCGCGGCAATCTTTAATCGTGACGACCCGGCGCAATCTCGCGATGCGGGTGAACTGCTGAAGACATTGATCAACGACTTCGGCGCGGCGGGTTATGGTCAATACAGAACCCACCTCGCCTTCATGGATCTCGCTGCATCCCAGTATGATTTCAACGACCATGCATTGATGCGCATGAGCGAGAGCATTAAGGATGCGCTCGATCCGAACGGCATTTTATCGCCGGGAAAACAAGGTATCTGGCCCAGGAAGTTCAAGGAGCGCGACTGATGAAAACGGGTCGGCGTGATTTCCTTGTTACTGCGTCGCTCGCAACCGTATGCATGCGAGGGTCATGGTCTGCAACCTTACCAAGCGAGCACGCAGCGTCCGGTCACGCGCTTACCATCGTCTTCGACGAACACCTTGCAGATAGTCACGCGTTTGCTATCAGAGCACGCGCGATGGGCGCACGCATTGTGCCGCTGGGAAACGATATCGGCATGCTGTGGCTCAAGCGCTTGATGCCTCTGGCCACTTCGCCTGGGAACACCATCGCGGGACTGACGACACACGCCAATGCATTCTTGCTGACCCGTTTCGCACAAGGCATCGGCTTGCAGGTTGCTCAGGGCATCAGCGAGACGCATGTGGCGTCCGGCACGCTAGTCATGTGGCAACTGGATGCTGACGGCGCCCGGACGTCCTCCTGATTGCAGCCATCGCTCTGCGAGCCTTTCACCGAATCAACGCGATCATCCGAACCCAGCGCGACGCAACCGCGCAATCGGTAAGAAAGAGTGTATGCACCCCATCATCGCGCGTAAAAGTCCCACCGCTCTCCGCTAAAAAAACATGGCTATGAAGGCCCTTACAGCCCCATTAAGGTGCTGTTTTATGTGTGCTAGCGCACCCCGTTTCAGAAGCATGCTTATGGTTGTGATGTAGCGCACACATCTGAAGGTTTTCCCGTTGGTCCCCATAATCGGCGCCGATACACTTTGGTCAGATCGTAAAACCGGGGAAGGCAATGCAACCGATGACGGGCTTCGTGCTGTACGGCGTCTGCGCAGCAATAGTCGCCGCAATCGCTGGCAAGAAAGGACTGAGCTGGAGCGCGTATCTCCTTGTGATGCTGCCCTTGGGACCGGCGGTCGCAATCATTCTGCCGCTCTTCACTCAGGGCTCGGCAAACAGCGTCATGACAACAGCACTCGTTTTTTGCGTGCCGCTTGCAGCGCTGATGATCGCACTGTTCAGCAAGGGACCGACGACGCTGACATCGGGCACCGAATCACGCGAACAAAAAGGCGCTTGAGCGCGGCAAGCGTTCGATTTCAAACCAACGCAACTCCATTCATACGCGGATTGCCCGCACATCAATCGCGACACATTTCATCCCGAACAAAAATAACGGCGCCTGTCATCGCATGACAGGCGCCGTTATTCAACAGCCCGAACCGGGCTCGCTCAGGCCGCTACCGGCTCTTCTTCCACTGCAAGTACCGTCATCGGCTTCGACGGCGTTCCGTACGCGTAATCGAGCGTCATGCGCATATAGTCGTAGCTCTTGCGAATGGCAGCACGCACCTTGTTGATCGTCTCCACCGGCGGATTGGTGCCGAGCAACGTTGCCACGATGTCCAGGGCCATCCACGGGTGCTCATCGTCGTAATGAGCGTGCACTTTGAGCCAGCGCATTGCGGACTTGCGGATCGGCTCCGGAAAGGTCAGCGCGTACGTTTCTTCCGAGCAGACGAAACACGAAAAGTCACCCGTTGCGCCTTCCACTGCATAGTTCGTTGCCGCCACCGCCACCGCCAACTCGTCGGTAAGACTCACATGCCCGCACCAATGCGCGAGTGCATGCATTTCGCTCGGCACTTCTTGCGACAGCAGGTCATCCAGTCCAAGCCCGCTTGCCCCTGCCCATTGCAGCCAGTGCTTGGCATGCATGTTCTCAACCCGGATGTTCTGGATGAGGTAAGACCGTGCCATCCCTTCGCCATGCGAATGACCGAACCGTGCTTTCATCAGGTTCGACGCCATGAACTGTGGAAACTGCTCGATCACGGGGAAAAAACCAATCAGAAAACGTTGCGTGCTTTCGATATCGAGCGTCGCGTCCTTCATGGCCTTGCACAACGGGTGATAGACAACCTTGCTCTTCGCTTCTTCGCAATCCTTGACTACGTCCTGGAGCCATTGCGGATAGCTGGAAACGCTCTTGAGTTCGCCGGTACGGGTGAAGTCGGTATTCATCGGATGATCTCTCACAGGAATGGGTTTCAGGTGTTGGGCCGCGGCATCCTATGCGGGCAAGCCGTATCTCAACTCGCCATCGTGATGCCCGCCAAGCATCGGGGAGCAAGAGCATTTCCTATATGCAGGCGCGCACATTTCGCGGAACATTTAATCAAAACCATTTCTTCAGACAGCATTGCAACGACGCCCTTTTTTCGACGCGCAGCAGTGCCGCGGCCCGAGACGTCAGGCCGATGAAACAGTTGATAGATCAAAGACCTGCAGAGGATTTGATGCATTTCGCTCGAGATGTTTATTGGCACGGCGGATTGAATCAGGCACGTGCCGCGTCACTCGCCGCAGGCGCGTTTGCACTACATTTTGTCGGTGGCGAACTATGCGGTTCTGCTCAAGCAGCCAGCTTGGCGAGACTCATGGCAGGACGAGTTGCCTCTGGCGGATAGACATGCCAGGCGCCGTCGTCATGGCGGAAAAAGAACAACGTGAAGGTGCTGAATTCGAAGCTGACCGTGAGACGCGACGTCCGTTCCACTGCAATGCAAACGCACGGATTGCGCCCTGCGCGAAGACGATGAATGGAGCGTACGTGCAGATGCCCGGCACTCGCGGCGCCTAGCCATTTCTCAACGAGTACGCGTAAGGACTGCTCCGACGCAAGCATAATATTCTCCGAGATTTGCATTCCAATTACCCGATGAGACCATGGTAGAAGCGCAATAAACGCTTGTCCGTCGGGAGAGGTCGATTAAGGCTTCAGCCGAGGCTGGTTTTTCTGTCGGAATTTCCTTACGAGCCGTCACGCTCGGAAGTCAAACCATGTTTGATTGCATAGCGGATCAGTTCGGCGTTGTTTTCAATACCGAGCTTTTGCATGAGGCGCATCTTGTGCGTGCTGATAGTCTTGGCACTCAGCACGAGCACGTCGGCTTATCGCATTGACACTCTTGCCCGCCGCCAAAAGATGCAGCACCTGGAACTCACGGTCGGACAGAATCTCGTGCGGCGCGGCGCCGCTGGAATGGGTATCGAAGACCATGACGTCGACCAGCTTCGGATCGATGAACCGTCCGCCACCGGCGAGCTTGCGAATGGCGGCAAGCAGGATGTAGGATCGCTATCCTTCGTGACATAGCCGGTTGCACCCGCACGCACCGCGCGCGCAACGACCTGCGCTTCGTTGTGGATGCTGAGCACCAGGACCGGCAGCGCCGGGTATCCGGTGCGCGTGCGCCGGATCAGGTCGACGCCGCTGATACCGGGCATCGTCATGTCCAGGAGCAATAGGTCTACGCAGCAGCTACGCAGTTTCTCGATCACCTCGACACCCTGCGCCGCTTCGCCTGCAACTTCAATGTCCGTTGTCGTCGCCATGATCTGCTTCAGTCCGCCGCGCACGATGGCGTGATCGTCGGCTATCAGGATCCGGATCATGGGCGTTCGCCGCCGCCCAATGGAACATGAATCGATACAACGGTGCCAGTTTCAGGCGAGCTGTCAATGCGCAGAGATCCCCCAATTAACCGCGCGCGCTCGCTCATACCTAGCAGTCCGTATGAATATCCCTTGCGTGCTGCCGCGGGATCGAAACCACAGCCGTCGTCGCTGACGTAGAGGTCAAGCGTTGTCTCGGTGTTGGTCAAGGTGACGTCCACGCGCGACGCGCCCGCATGACGTGCAACGTTGGTCAGCGACGCCTGCACGATACGAAACACTGCAGTCGCATGAGCATCGTCGAGAACCGGCTCGCGGCCATTGATCCAGAGCTGGCATGACAGGCCCTTGCGTCGGCCGAAGTCCTCCACGAGCCATTCCAGCGCCGACACAATGCCGAAGTCGAGCGCCGCAGGCCTCAGGTGACTCGCGACGTTGCGCACCATCCAGATCATCTTTTCAACCAGCTCGCGCATGTCATCGGCTTTTCTGCCGGCATCCGCGTCATGGGCCAGGCGCATCTTGAGCAATGAAACGTCCATCTTCAACGCGGTCAGCAACTGCCCGAGCTCGTCATGAATTTCCATCGCGATGCGTTTTCTTTCTTCCTCACGGATTGCTTCCATGTAGGCGGATAACTCGCGTAATTGCTCGCGCGATTCCAGCAACGCGTGCTCTATGCTCTTGCGCTCGGTGATGTCCTGGATCGTGCCGACCAGCTTTAACGGCTGCATGGCGGCATCGACATCGACGCCAGCGCCGGGCATGACCTCGGCCTGGAACTGGACGATGCGCGCCACGCCGTCGGCGCCCTTGACGCGGCAATCAAGGCCGTAGGGCTGCCGTTCATCGAGCAACGCCCGCACGGCATGCCGCACCAGCGCCCGGTCCTCGCGATGCACCGTTGCAAGGAAAGTGCGGTAGTCCGGCCGCGAGAACTGCGGCGCCAACCCGAGGATCCGATACATCTCGTCGGACCAGTGGATCACGCCCGCCTTGGTGTCCCACTCCCAGTCACCCAGCCGCGCAAGCCGTTGCGCGTTCGCGAGACTCGCCTCGCTCGCCCGCAATTTTCCCTCGGCCAGTTTGCGTGCCGTCACGTCATTGAGGCCGACATAGATGGCCGGCGAGTCGTCGAAGCTCGCCACCCGGGCGGTCAGCATTGCCCAGAACGTGCTGCCGTCCGGCCGCCTGAAATTGACTTCAGTGTTGCGAAGGCCGCCGTACATGCGAAGCTGGCGCACCAGCCTGTCGCGCGTCGCGGGCTCCACGTAGAAATCGATGACATGAAGGACCGTATCGGTCCGGCAGACGAGGCCGAACAACTTTCGAAACGGCTCGTTCATGTAGAGCAGCGAGCCATGCGGCATCGACGTGATGCAAAACGGCAGCGGACTGGTCTCCACGATGTTGCGGAACCGCACCTCGCTCGAGAGCAACTTCGTTTCCGCCCGCCTGCGCTCGTCTATCTCGAGCCGCAGGCTCGCATTCGCCTGCGCGAGTTCTGCGGTGCGTTGCGCGACCCGCACCTCGAGTTCGTCACGGGCCCGCGCCAGCGCCGCTTCGGCCTGCTGGCGCACACTCACTTCATTCGACAACTGCCGGTTCTGCACGACAAGCTGCTTGTGCATCGCGCGCAACGCCAGATGCGTACTGATCCGCGCCATCATTTCGTCGATGCGGACAGGCTTCGTCACGTAGTCCGCGCCGCCGGCAGCGAAACCCTGGACGAGGTCTTCGATGCTGGTCAGCGACGTCATGAAGATCACCGGGATGTCCCGGGTGCGTTCGTCCGTCTTCAGCCGGCGACAAGTCTCGAAGCCGTCGATGCCGGACATCTTCACGTCGAGCAAGATCAGATCCGGCTGCGAAAACTGCGCGCGTTCGAGCGCCTCCTCGCCATCGAGCGCTACCAGCACGCGAAAGCCCTGGTCGGCGAGACTGTCCACCACGAGCCCGAGATTGACTGGTGTGTCATCGACAATAAGGATTGCCGGCGGCTCGCTGACGCTGCCGCTCAGGTTGGCGCTTGTTTCGCTCATGACGCCGCCCTTGCCTCAAGATGCTGCTCGACTAGCCTATCTCGATCGAAAGAAACGGACAGAACATGATGTCCTCCAGCTTTCAAATTCACTCAAATTCGCTGGCAAGAAAGGTTGACGCAAATTACCGACGCAGCTCTAACCGTTTGCCGCGAGAGTAAACGGACCGAACGAGTTCCCCAGAATCTCGTCGATGCGATCCGCGAGGTCGCACAGCACGCCCGACTCGTCTACATCGAGCGTTTCCGCGTGGAATTTCCGAAGCTCCCACATGGTGTCTGCAAGACGCCTGATCGATATGGGTCCGCTATTGATCAGCGGCCAGCAGTGCATGAGATAGGCAAGCGGAATGACGTTCCTGTTCTCGCACCATGAATCGAACAAGCGCAGGCAGATAGTGTGGATATGCTCCACCGCATTTTCGCGCTCGGACAGATACGGAATCATGGCGGATAACCGGAAGGACCCATTTTGAGCTTGAGAGTCTAGGCGGCCGAAAAATATTGCACAGTCAGGAAACGCGAAAAGTGGACAGGGACGTATGCTGATTCCCCTGTCAGAAAATCCTTACGGAGGTAAGGAATATGGCTGGATAACAGCCGGCAATGCACTCGCCCGATTGAATGCGAAAGGAGCCCCTTTAGGGACTCCTTTCGCGGCACAAGCCAAGCTCGATTCGAGCGTTCAAGACGACCTTTAAGCGTGCCGTGAACTTTCTTCTGCCAGAGGCTGGGGCGCGTTCTCCAGAGCGCTGTCGTGACGAAGCAGGAGGACCGCTGCCACGCCGACCAGCCCGGCTCCAGACAGACAAAGAAGACCTGCAGCAAAACTGCCGGTACTGTCCTTGATCCACCCCATCGCATACGGTCCGAAGAAGCCGGCCAGATTGCCGAGCGAGTTCACCGCGGCAATGCCGCCCGCTGCGGCCGCGCCCGAAAGAAAGGCGGCGGGCAGGGTCCAGATCACTGGCAGGCAGCCGAATATGCCAAAGCCGGCAATAGACAGCGCGATCATTTTCAACACAGGATCATCCAGTGCGGTCGATGCCGCAATTCCGCCGGCGGCCACCAGCAGCGGAATAGCCACATGCCACTTGCGCTCGAGCTTGCGGTCCGAGCGGCGCCCCCACAAGATCATGCTGAACGCACCGACGATGTACGGCAGCGACGTCACCAGCCCCGTCTGGACATTGCCAAGACCAAATCCCTTGACGATCTGCGGCAGGAAAAAACTCAGGCCGTAGTTGGTCGCGTTGGCGCCGAAGTAAATGAGCGCGACAGCAAGAACACGTGGGTTAAACAAGGCTTCGCGCACACTGAAAGAACGCACGGCCTCGCGCTGCGCGCGTTCTTGAGCTTGGCGGTTGACGAGCCACTCACGCTCCTCGGGTGCGAGCCAGGTTGCGTCCGCCGGTTTGTCGGTGAGATAAAACAGGACCACGAACGATAGGAACAGGGCCGGCAATGCTTCAATCAGATAAACCCACTGCCAGCCTGCGAGGTTAGCGAGTTTGTCGAGATTGAGCAGCGCACCGGAGATAGGCGCGCCTATTACGGTGGACAACGGAATGGCCACCATGAAGTAGCCGACCACGCGAGCGCGGTACGCCGCCGGAAACCACAGCGTCAGCAAGAAGATGATGCCCGGGAAGAATCCCGCTTCAGCAATCCCGAGCAACACGCGCAAGGTGTAGAACACGTGCGCGGCCGAGAATCCCGTCAACCGCGAAATCGCGGGGATGAACGCCATGGAGCCGGCCAGGATGCCCCAGGTGAACATGATCCTCGCGATCCATCGGCGCGCACCGAACTTCTCCAGCAACAGGTTGGATGGAACCTCGAAAAAGAAATAAGCGATGAAGAAAATCCCCGCGCCGAAACCGAAGGCGCTTGAGGACAACCCCAAGTCTTTATTCATCTGCAACGCGGCGAAACCGACATTGACGCGGTCCAGGTACGCGATGAAATAACAGAGGATCAGGAACGGGACGAGTCGCTTCGTCACGCGGCCCAAAGTGCGGTTTTCGAGTTCCACTAGCCTTCCCCCAAAGTCAAAGTTTTAAAGGTTCATCGACATCGTGTTCGGAATGTTCGTATCTGCTTACCGTAGAAAGCATAGTGCTCCTAAGGCGAAGCGGGAAGTAGTATGTGCCCGTGAAATCTTGTTTAATGGCGAGATAACGCGAGCCCGCCATCGGCAGAATTGGCCGAATCATGCGTACCGCAAGTCGGATTCGGGAGAATTGTCTGCGGGTAATAACGTATGAGCGACTGTAAGGAGCTCCGCTCGATTCCGTTCTTGTGTAGACCCAAACGTAAGCGCCGTGTGTCCAATCCGCGCAATTGGGCATTACCCGAGAGCACCTCGTGGCGCGTCGCCGAATAGAGTAGCGGGATATGGAGCGCGCAGCGCTTGACCTCTGTTGGAGGCCTCTCGGGAGAAGGCACATGCGAAGCGATTGGAAAGCCGGCCTTCGTGCCCTGGCCCGCGCCATCCTGATGACCGTCGTGGCCAGCCTCGTAACGACTCTGCCGACTATTGGCAGCGCCCGCGCCCAAGCCGGCACGCCAACGCTCGCAACGCCGGCCGCGCCCATGCATATCCGCATCCTTCGCGTGCAGGATGAAGTCGTTCGGGAAAGGCGCTGGGATTTTCTGATCGCGGCACTGGACCATACGACGCCCAGGTACGGACCCTACGTAATCGATGCCTACCCCGAGCCAATGTCAACGCAGCGTGAGATTGAAGAGGTCATCAACGGCCGCCTCATCAATGTGATTGCAAGCGACCCCGGTCATCCCGACCTCAATGCACAAGCCATACCGATTGCTATTCCCATCGATAAGGGACTGCTTGGTTATCGGGTCTCATTGATCCGGCGCGATCAACAAGCGCGCATCAATGAAGTCAATGACATCCAGGGCCTTCGCCTGCTGAATGTTGGTCAGGGTCAGGACTGGGGCGACGTACCCGTGTACCAGTTCAACAAGATCCCGCTCGTCACGGCAAGTCACTACGATCAACTATTTCCGATGCTGGTTCACCGCCGTTTTAACCTGTTCCCCCGCGGCGTGCTCGAGATCACGCCCGAGCTCATTTCGTTTCGCGCCCAGTACCCCGAAATGGCGATCGATACTCATCTGCTGATCCGCTATTTCTATGCGCAATTCTTTTACGTCAACAAGGCTGATCCACTTGTCGCCCGACGAATCAAGGATGGCCTGGAGGCAATGCGAAAAGATGGGAGTTTTGACGCGCTCTTCCAGAGGAATTTTGGGCAGGCCGTTGCCGACCTGCATCTGGATCGACGAGTGTTGATCGAATTGGCGAATCCGTTTGTTCCCCCGTGGGTGCCGGTTGAGCGCAAGGAGCTCTGGCTCGATCCGGTCACGGCCGGAAAACCCGGTTGAGGAAAACGTTGTAAGGCCCTAGCGGCGAAACTCCTGTTCGATCGGATTCGGTTTGATCTACATCGCAGCCATCAGACTCAGCACATTCACCACGCCCGAACGATCGTGCGAATAATCCCCTCTACGCTCGAGAAAATCTTCTGGCATTACACGGCGGGAGTGGTGTGATTATTGCGCGGCAATGGCCGTGCTTAGAGTGCATGTCATCGAGTGATCATTCATGCAGCCGGTCAAACAACCCGAGTGCCCGTCAACTGTTTAAGAATCGCTTCGCGCGGCTTCATGCCGCTATCGGATCACAGAGAACGTTTGCTAAGCTGGAACGAGCGAGCGATTCGAATGGGCCGGTGCGTTCGGAACCGGTAACAACCTCCCGGTTCCTTGGAGCGCTAGCATTTATCTTCGCAAGAGTTTTTCGAACTAACCCTCTCTTACCCCTACAATAGGCCCCGATCCATTCACAAATCCGCGTCACCGTCTTTGAGCCCACCACGCGCTTTTACTGGTCCACAGCAGCATGGTCACTGAAACCTCATCCTCTGATTCCCTCGCAGTCGCTCAGCGCGTTCGCGATCTAATGAATCGCCACGGCATTGGCAAGCGGCAGCAAACGGCCGAGCTTTGTCGAATCCTCGATCTCAGTTTCTCGCAAGGGCATAGAAAGCTGCGTGGCAATAGCCCGTGGACGCTTGCGCAGATTCGCCGCGTGGCCGACGCGTTTGGCGAGCCTGCGTTGCAGCTCTTCGACGCGAAGAACGCCGATGTCGACGACACTGAAGGCACTGCCCAGGATGCCGTCCTGATGCTTGGCGCAATCGAAATTCCGTGCGTTGCGTGGATTGGCGAAGCACTCGATCCGGGCAGCCGTCCGGATTTCATCGCCCAGAACATGAACGGACGCTGGCTCGTGACAACGCACGAAGGCGTGTTGCTGCATGCCGCTCACGATGTCCACAAGATCGAGATCCAGCCGCGTCGCACAGACATGGACAAGCCGCTGATCGCGGTCGTGGACGACGATCAGACTTCAGCCGACAACCTGCACGATTATCTCGAGCGCAGCGGTTTCACAGCGGTCGCGCTGTATGGCCTGGACGGGTTTTCGCAAGCGCTGCAGACGCAAGTGTTCGACGCGGTGGTGATCGACTGGCTGTTCGGCGCGCATACGTCCGCCGACGCTATCCGCGCTGTGCGCAACTCCGACAACCCGGATGCACCCATCTTCGTATTGACGGGCGAGCTGACGACCGGCAAGGCGAGCGAGTCGGAAATCAGCGACATCATCCAGCGCTATAACGTCACCTGTTTCGAGAAGCCGGCACGCATGGCAATTCTCGTGGCGGACTTGTCAAAGCGCTTGCAACGCACCTGATTTTCTCCGCCCAACACCCAACGTCAAAGCTCAATGAATTCGTCGTGTTGCCGATAAAGCCCGCGCCAAGGCGCTTTTCAGCACTTCGTAGCGCACTGGTTTGAGCAGGTAATCGAAGAACAGAATGGCGGCGCTTGGGTCCACCAGATCCGGCGCGTATGCGCTCACCGCAATCACCGGCAAGCTCGCGCCCGCCGCCCGCCGTGCGCGATATTCGTTCACGAACGAGTACCCGTCCTTGCCCGGCATGTGCAGGTCGGCGAGGATCACATCGGCCTGATTGTTCTCCAGCCATGCGAGCGCGCTGTCCACGTCGGACATGGCCACGCTTGCATAACCCAGGTGCGCCAGCATTTCAGTGAGCGACTCGCGGATGGAATCGTGATCGTCTATGACCAGCACGCGTGCTTTCCTTATCGGCGGCAAGTCGGCAGGCGCGCGCTCGCGCTCGGGCATTCGCGCCACCGGTGCAGCGGGCAAACTCACGCGGAACGCGGCGCCCTGCCCGACATCGCTCGACACATTGACTACGCCGCCCAACAACTCGACCAGTCCGCGCACGACGGCCAGGCCCATGCCGGCACCATCGAAACGCCGGGTCGTCGATGAATCGAGCTGCGTGAATTCCTTGAAGATCAGCGGCAACTGCTCGCGCGCAATCCCGGGACCAGTGTCGATAACGGAGATATCGAGCCGTTCAAGCGAGCGTTCGAAACGCACATCGACTGAACCGGAATCGGTGTACTTGATCGCGTTCGTCACCAGGTTCGTCACGATCTGACGCAGCCGGTGCTGGTCCGATTCCACCAGCCCCGCCTCGCCCGTAAACTGCCCGCGTAACATCAGACCCTTCGCCACCGCCGCCGGTGTGTTCGCGTCCACAATCGAGTCAAGCAGTTCCATGGGATCGAACACAGTCAGCCGCAATTCAAGCTTGCCGGCGCCGAGCCTCGCGAAGTCCGTCAGGTCGCGCATCTGCGCTTCAAGATGGCGTGCGCCGGTCTCGAGCCGCTGGATGATCTTGCGATCGGCTTCACTGTGCAGGTTCAGTTCAAGCAGTTCCACCGACGACACAATGGCATGCAGCGGCGTGCGCAATTCGTGGCTGATCATGCCGAGGAACGCGTCCTTCGCCTGCGATGCCTCGCGTGCAGCGCGGGTTGCCTGATGCTGCGCTTCGAGCGCCGCGCGTTGCTGGTGAATCAGGCGCGAACGCCGCTGGCCGTTGAGCAGCAGCATGGCGGTGGCGACCATGGAGAGCAGCGCGAGCAGCATGCCCGCCGCGAACAGGTAACGCCGCTTTGAAACGAAATCGCGCGCGATGTAGTCACGCTCAGCCACGTCGACCACGCGGCGTCCGTTCGCCAGTTCGTTCACCGCGTCCTGGTTCTGCCGCAATACGCCGATGATCTTCAGCGTGCGCCCGGGCTCCTTCTTCAACGAATCAATATCGGGTTCGATAGACTCGAGCGCCGCTTCCAGTTGCCGCAGGATCTCTTGCTGGCGGCTTCGCAGGGTACCGCTATCGGAGAGCATCGCGGTGGACGTGGTGACAACAGCGAGCTTCGATTCAAGCACCTCGAAGCGGAGCTGGATCTCGTCGGTGTCGGCGTCAATTCCGCTGCGATACAGCAGGATCTGGTTCGCAAAGCGGCCGTACGCAATCTGGAATTGCGCACCGTCCCAGTAGAAACCGTCATACGGCATGGTGAGTTGCTGCGTGGTCTGGTTCGCCAGCAGCACGGAATACAGCACGTAGCCCACGCCGCCAAGCGGCGGTGCAATGGCTGCCGCAACCAGCATCGCGACTTTGAAACGGCGCAGCCCCGCACGCATCATTTCACGACCATCCCTTTGATCTGCCACACGAACTTAGCTTCCGCTGCCGAACCACTCAGCTCCGACGGATATGCGTCGCGCGGATAAATCAGGAATAGCGGACCAAACTTGTCGACCGTAAGGCGCACGCCGTTCCTGCTGTAAGCCAGGATCGCGCCGTAACGCTCCGCTTCCGCCGCGCTCACCGTGTAGGAATAGTCGTCGATCGTGCGCAATTCGACGGCGTCGCCACGTGCATTCACGAGGTTCAGCACGTCACCCAGGAGCGGCCCGGAAAAGGTGGACTTCGGCGTCCAGGTGGTCGAAGTGGTGATGGTGTGGACAGGAAGCTTGAGGAGTTCGGCTTCGCCGATGTGATAGACGCTATGGTCAGCGTCGTTAGTACGCCCGATCAGTCCCTGCACGTCCAGCGCCAATGGCGCGGCGCTCACGGCAAGCGGCAACACGGCAAGTAGCGAAGCCGCGAGCCTTCTTAAGACCTGCTGTTGTGTCATGGCGGCGGTCAATGCTGTTCGTCGAATGCGTGCGCCGCACGCTCGGACGCCACCACGATCAACTTCATGGTGGCACGCGTCGCGCCGACAAAGAATTTGCGTGCGACCTGTTCGTCGAACGTGTCGAAATCGACTTCGGTCAGGATCACGCAAGGCGCCGATTGCCCCTTGAACCGATAGATCGATTCGAGCAGCACGTCACCTTCGCGATACTCTGGATTCCCGAACAAATCGTACGTTCCGGTGAAGCTGCGCAAGCGATGCGGCCCGAGCTGGTCAACCGACGTCAGCACCGAACCTTCGCGCCCGCGAAACGACAATACCGCGATGTCCTGCTTCCGGTAGCCGAGCGCCAGCGCCTGGGTGATCGCCCGCTTGGTCGCTTCGATCACTTCGTCGGGATGGCCGTTTTCGTAGGTGGAAAGACTGACTTCGGAGCCATCGAAAGGACTGCCGGCGTCAAGCCGTACCTCGCGTCCGACGATCCGGCGGATGTACGCCAGCAAGTCGCGCGGACTGCGATAGTTCGTGGTCTCGCGTAGCGTGGTCCAGCCGGGCAGTGGCACGGGATCGCGAAAATACAGGTTCTGCATGGGATCTTCGAGCCACCACCACGCGCCGTCCGGCTTCAGCAACCGGGCCAGCGCATCCACCCACGCCGCATGGAAATCCTGGCCTTCATCGACAATCAATACGTCGAACTTCCAGTGCTCCGCGATCTCGACATTCGCGAAACGCTCCTCCAGCGTGGTGAATACGTTCGGCTGGCTGAAATCCGGCGGCGTGCCGGCATCGCGCGTCACGCTGGCGCTGAGCTGGTGATAGTTGGCAATGCGTGCTTCCGGCGGTGCGACCAGCCGGATGTGATCAGCGAGCGGACGGTTGAAACAGACGTACAGCACGCTGCGGCCCTTCGCCACCGCGTCACGCATCACTTGCACGGCCAGTTGCGTCTTGCCCGAGCCGGCCGTGCCAATCACGCGCAGCCTGAACGGCTCGAATTCCAACCGGCGCGCCCACGTAGCGAGACCTCCCGAGAGGCGGGTGACGAGCATGTCGGCCTGACCGACGAGCGCGTTGGTATCGGGCGTGAGGGCGAGTTCGTCGGAGAGAAAATGATGGATCCGCGCAGACGCTTCGAAACGCGGCTCGTCGGGCGGCAGGATATCCAGCACGACGGACGGCAGCATCGCCTTGCGACTGGCATCGACAATACGCGCTTCGGGCACGCCTGCAATGGACACGTCCTTCACTGTGTAATCCGGGCAATACAGCAGCTCTTCAATCCGGTAGGTACCCGCGCCGAATGCGGCGGTGAAGCGGCGGTGCAAGTTCTCGAGCGTCCGTGCAAGCTGGATGGCGACGCTGCGCTCTTTCTGCATGTAGACTTTCATCAGGCCCGCGGGCGTCTCACGCAGGAACCCCGCCTTTTGTTCGATGACCAGCACCCGGCCCGACGGCGCGACCACCACGAAGTCCGCTTCGCCGAACACCGAAAAACCTTCGTTGATGCGGGTCCAGTGAACACCGTGATACACGGTGTAGTCGTCGGGGAGTTTTGCGAGCAGCGCCAGCGTGTCGAGTTCACGCACGGCAGCGCCGGTCGCTTCCATATTCTTCCAGTCGTCGGGGACGATTCGAGCCATGCTTCGCCTTCGGGCCTAAGTGCGTATGAATGCGTGTAAAGCCGGAAAGACCCTGATTCAAGCGGGATTCCGGCAACCAGCGGCCATTGTACGCAAGCCGCGCGGCCGTCCCGGATCAGTCCGCAAAATCGTATTTGCCGCCACGCTGCAATGCGCGTTGAAACGCGGGACGCTCATGAATCCGCTTAACGAAAGCCGCAACATGGGGAAGCTTCTTCGCGCCCGCACGCTGGATTGCGGCTTCGAGCGGGAAGCTCATTTGCACGTCGGCGGCGCTAAAGGAATCGCCTGCGAACCATTCGGACTTCGACAGTTCGCTCTCGATGAAACCGAAGTGCAGTTTCAATTGCGGGTCGATGAAACTATCCTGCATGGTCTGCGCGATCCGGCGCGCGACAGGCTTGACGAAGAACGGCATGCGCGCGCTGCCAATGCGCAGCGCCACCAGCTTGAGCAACAGCGGCGGCATGGCGGAGCCTTCGGCGTAGTGCATCCAGTAGTTATAGCGAAGGCGCTCAGGCGTGGTCCCGTGCGGCGGCGCAAAACTCCCTTGCCCATAACGCTCGTTCAGGTACTCGATGATCGCGCCGGACTCGGCGATCGTCTGGCCGTCGTCCGTGATGACCGGCGACTTCCCCAACGGATGCACAGCGCGCAACTCGGGCGGCGCGAGCATGGTGTTGGGGTCGCGCTGATAACGCTTGATTTCATACTCGACGCCCAATTCTTCAAGCATCCAAAGCACGCGTTGCGAACGGGAATTGTTGAGATGGTGAACAATGAGCATGGGTGATTGCCGTGGAGATTGAGAGCCGGGGTTTAAATCCGAGGTTGCAGTGCGGGCGCAAACGCGCCAAGAATACAACATGGCTGCGTACGGGCGTTCGCATTCATACCGAGCTTATCCTCGGTTTGGTGTCGAATTCGTGGGTAAGGCCCGATTTGTGCAGCTGCCGCTTTTGCAACTGCGATCGAAAGCGGGTTGCCGTTCGCTGCTATTCCAAGTTTCCCGAAATCAAAACAACACAAAAGGACCATTCGATGACCCTGGTTATTTATCTGTTGGGCTGGCTGATCCTGATCGGCGGCGTGTCATGGGCGCTGGTCGCCATGCACGTCGCGCAGCACACCATCATGATTGTCGATGTGATCTTGCTGGGCTTTGCGGTGATCACCGGCGCGACTCGCGCGCGCAACCGCGACCGGTCGTAGGATCGTCATCAGCGTGCAGGACGCGCTTGTCCTGCACGTACGAAATCGCGCTGCGAATAAACGCTACGACAACACGCGCGAGTTGAGCGACTGCTGGATCAGTGTCACGAGTGCGTCGGGGTGCGCGGGTTTGGTCATGAAGTGCTGGAACCCTTCGCCGATGCTTCGCAAGCGGTACTCGTCGCCGTCGTGGCCGGTGAGCGCAATCGCTATCGATGGCGTCAGGTTGCCTCGAATCTCATGATCTCGCAGGCGCTGGATCAGGTAAAAGCCATCCATCATCGGCAGGTCGATGTCGCAGATGACGGCGTCGGGTAACTCCCGGATGACAGTCTCGGCGCCCTCTTCGGCGTCCGACACGGCGAAGACTTCAGCGCCTTCTTCCTCCAGCAGCATTCGCAGTGATTCGCGGCTCTCCAGGTCATCTTCGATCAGCACAATCCTGGTACGTCCCAGTCTCGCTACTTCATTCATCATTATCTTTTCTAACAGCCCAAACTGGATTCTGGTGCCAATGTCGCGGCTCTCGCCTCTCACCCACTGCGGACCTTACGGCACGACGGCATGAGATCCATGCGGCACCGTGTGATCTGCCGCGTGCGCCGGTGTCGAACGTCGCGCGGATTGCAAATTCAACGGGCGCAGTATGCCTCATTGCTCACTTATTGCCTGTCGAGCAAACCTGCAGCAAAAAACAGACCGAGCGCAGAAACTGCATGAGGAACCACGGCGAAAGCCTCTCTACGCGGGGCTTTGCGCAAACCCTAATGAGTTCACTTCAGTGACGCGCTAGCGCATGCATCGCTCTGTTTCAGCAATCGGGCTGGTAATTTTTTACCGTGTGTACCGGTTCGAAAGTTCAGACTTATCGATGCCGCTATCACGATGAAAGTTTCGCCGCGGCATGAGTCGCAGCATGCGTTGCGGCATGGGTTGCCGGATGCGTCACCACATGATGAGTCCGCAACAGCGCACGATATTCGGTCGGCGTCAGGCCCACGGTCGCCTTGAACTGCCGCGTGAACGCACTGTGATCGGTGTAACCACATAACGCGGCTACGTCGGTGACCTTGTCGTGTGTGACGAGCAGCGCCGTAGCTGCATCGAGCCGCGTCTTGAGCAACACTTGACGCGGCGTCAGATGAAATACCTTGTGGAAATAACGCTCCAGCTGGGCAATCGACATGTTCGCCATCGACGCCAGATGCGGCATGTTCAGCGGCTGCACGAAGTTGCTCTGGATATGTTGCACGACGGCCGCGAGCCGGCTGTAAGCCGGGTGCGTCCCTTCGTCTGCCTGCAGGTCGCGTGAGATGCCGGCGAGACCGACCACCGTGCCGTGCGCATCGTGGAGCGGCTGCTTGGACGTCATACACCAGCCGGGCTGACGCGCCGGGTAGAGATGCAGTTCCAGCTGGTCGATCATCGGGTTGCCCTGCGCGATGATGGCCTGGTCCTGCGCCGTATAAATGCGGCCAAAGCGCTGCGGAAAGACTTCTTCCGCGGTTTTGCCAAGCAACCCCAGCTTGTCCTTCAGGCCGCAACGCGAGGCCAGCGCGCGGTTCACAAGCGCGTATCTCGCCTGCGCGTCCTTCACGAAGAATACGATATCGGGCATCGCGTCGAAGACCGGTTCCAGCAGCCTGAAATGCTGCAGCATGGCCTCGAGCGTCGCCGCGCCCGCGGGGGCAGCGAGCGTGGCGTGCAAGCCGGGGGGCGCGGCGCCGTGTTCGGGTTCAGCATGCGCCGGACGGTCCGTCGTAATGGTCATTCGCGTCTCGCTGGCGTCGTCGGGGTCCGCAAGTGCCGCCCATGCCCCGCATGCTGCGGGCAGAGGACGCGCACCTCGTTGCGCCCGATTATAGAGGCGAGAAGCGTCCGTCAAAATTGGTGTTGACGACAGGCAGGCGTGGAAAAATCAGAGGACGAATGAATGGCGCAAGCGTTGCACGGACTTCAGCTCAGGCTGCGGGAATACCCCAAGCGAATGGGTCGGTGCTGTCGAAGCAAAGCCGGCCCTCAGCCATGATGTGCGCATGTCCTGTGATGGTCGGAATGACCGCCTGGCCCGCGAGTTCGTCCGAGTGCCGGTAGCTCGCTTCGAACACGCTGCCGATGATGCTTTCCTGCCGCCACACTTCACCCTCCGCCAGTTTGTTGTCGGCGGCGAGACACGCGACCTTCGCGCTTGTGCCCGTGCCGCAAGGCGAACGATCGTAGGCGCTGCCGGGACACAGCACGAAATTGCGGCTATTGATTCCCGCACGCGGCGAGTCCGCGAACAATTCAATGTGGTCGATCATCGCGCCGTCTGCGCCGGTAATGCCTTGCGCTTGAAGTGCCTCGCGAATGGCGTCGGTGAACGCTGTCAATCTGGTCAGGTTCGTGGCAACGAGATCCTGGCCGTGATCGGCTACGAGAAAAAACCAGTTGCCGCCCCAGGCGATATCGCCCGTCAGCGGCCCATAACCCTCCACATTCACGCGGACCGCTTGCCGGTACCGATACGCCGGTACGTTTCGCACGCTCACGCTGCCGTCCGGATGCAAGGTGGCGTCGACAAACCCTGCAGGGGTCTGGATCCGGTGCAAACCCGGTTGAATCTTCCCTAAGTAAGCAAGGGACACGATCAGGCCAATCGTGCCGTGGCCGCACATGCCGAGGTACCCGACGTTGTTGAAGAAGATGACGGCCGCCGCACACGCGGGGTCGTCCGGCTCGCACAACAATGCGCCTACGATTACGTCCGAACCGCGTGGTTCGGTGACCACGCCCGCGCGCCAGCCGTCGTGTTTCGTCCGAAGGTTTTCCAGGCGCTCAGCAAGCGTGCCGCCGCCTAGATCCGGTCCACCGGACGTGACAAGACGGGTGGGCTCGCCGCCGGTATGGGAGTCGATGAAGCTTAGGGTTTTCATGCTGACATCGTAGAAATTCGGGCGCGAACCGTCTTGGTGCCGCTCAGCGAATTTGATGCCGATTTCGGCATAGATGACATCGATTTGCCAAGTCCCTAAGCGCCGGGATATCGAAGGCCCATGGCGTAATTCCGGCGCAGATAAGCCGCTAGTTCCGAAGGCCGGGACATGCCGGTTGTGCCGAAATCGGCATCGCAATCGCGCGCAACATGCAAGACGGCCCTTTCTGCAATGCTTAGACTTCACCCATCGATTACTTTTAGGAGAGCCGCCATGGCGCATATCTGGGAAGGCGTAATGCCCGCCGTCACGACCAAGTTCAATGCGGATTTCAGCATAGACCGCGCTTGGACTAAGAAGAATATCGAGGCTCAGATCGCGGCCGGGGTCGACGGCATTATCGTCTGCGGATCGCTTGGCGAAGCATCGACACTCTCGCTCGATGAGAAACTGGACGTGCTCGATATTGGAGTCGATGCAGCCCAGGGACGCGTGCCCGTCCTGCTGACGATTGCGGAAAACAGCACGCTCGACGGTTGCCGCCAGGCGGAACTTGGCGTCAAGCACGGCGCTGCCGGTTACATGGTGCTGCCGGGTTTGCGTTATTTGTCGGACCGGCGCGAAACGCTCAACCACTTCCGCGTGGTCGCCAGTGCGAGTCCGTTGCCGATCATGGTCTACAACAATCCGCTCGCGTACGGCGTTGATGTGACACCGGAAATGTTCGCCGAACTCGCCGACGAAAAGAAGCTCGTTGCGATCAAGGAATCGGCCGGCGATGTACGCCGCTTCACGGATCTCATCAATGCGGTCGGCGATCGCTACGCGCTCTTTTGCGGCGTCGATAACCTCGCGATGGAAGCCTGCCTGATGGGCGCGCACGGCTGGGTTGCAGGGCTGGTTTGCGCGTTCCCTGACGAGACCGTGGCCATCTTCAAGCTGCTCAAGGCAGGGCGTCTGGAAGAGGCACGTGCGATCTATCGCTGGTTCGCGCCGCTGCTGGCGCTCGATGTTTCGGCCAAGCTCGTGCAGAACATCAAGCTGGCCGAAGCCATGGTCGGTCTGGGCACCGAACCGGTCCGGCCGCCGCGCTTGCCGCTTGCCGGTGACGAACGTCTCGCGGTGGAAGCGTTGATCAAGCGTTCGATCGAAACCCGGCCGGTCTTGCCGACGTTCTAAATCGGGCTTTCCCTGCGGCGGGTACGGACTTGTTCTCATTGAAACAAGTCCGTACCCGCCGCAGTTTTATCGATGTCCAATACTGGAAAATCTCACCTCCAGCCTTAAAAACGAGCCTCTTATGGCTCCGTTTACCTCGTTCAGCGCGCTCCGCCTGAACGCAAATGCAAGCCGTCCGCGCCCGCCCCAAAGCCCTCAAAATCGGCCAGGTACCGTTTGACTTCAAGACACAAATCGGGCATTCGTTATATTCTACGGAATATCACGGTACTATTCTTTTGCTCCTGACTAATCGCCTTACGGTCATGCCGTCCGCGGTCATTCTGTCGCGAAGAAACCGATCCAATCATGCATTTCGAGGATTCACCCATGTCCGGGCTAAAGGCATCCACACCCCGCGCTCCCACTTCCGTTTCGCTGCGCCGCGACCTGTCGGTTGCGATCACGCCGCTCAACTCGGCCCACAATCCTGAGCGCACAGAAGCGATCAGGGAAGTGGTCGATGCATTCCGGAACCTGCGCGCAAGTGTCGCCCGTTTTGTCCTGATGCTCGAAGACATCCGCGGTAATGCCCGCTCCCTTGAATCCACAGCCGGCCAGTCGTTCAGCGATCTTTTGTCTTCGCTTGAAGAGCACGCTCGCGCGCTCGATTTCGGCCGCCTCGACGACCTGACGTTTGCTATCGAAACCGCCCGCACGGCTGAGCAGCAGCGGGATCAGGTATTCCTGGCCGCGCCCGGCAGCGGGACGGCCAGTCTTCAGCAGGTTGCGCGAAACCTCGAGCGTCTGGACGCCACTTTCGTCGGCTTATGCGTTGAGCACGTCCTTGAAAGGCACTACAAAGATCGTGCGAGCAGCGACGTGTCTGCCTGAACGCCAGTGATCTGACCAGAGCCGCTAAGCATTGATTTCGTCGAAACAGCCGTGCAGGTTCGTACCGTTATATTCAATGGTATATTTCGATATCCGTTCATCGAGCAGGCTAAAGGCCGTTGTCTGTTCAGCCGTTTGATATCCAGACAGTTTTCGAGGTGAATGTGCAATCCGTTCCCCCCTTCCGCCTTGCCCGCACGCCCTCCACTGAATCGACCAGCGCTGCGGGTGCTTATGCCGGCGCTCACGCCGGCCCGGCGGACGCTTGCTGCACGCCCACCGAAGCAGACCTTCGCAGTCCGCACCGCCGGGCGCGGCTGGCAGATCTGGATTCGCACTTGCATTGCTCGGTCATCGGCACCTGCCTGAGCACGAACGAGCTTAGAAAACTCGTGCCGAAGTTTACAGATCTCGACCGGCAGCAGGCTACGGATCTGGAGATTCATCACGCGGCAGTGGAACTGGCCATTGATGGCGGCGCGGGCGGGAAAGCACTGCAGAAGGCGCTCGATGCCCGTTACTCGGGCGCCGTGCGCCGCTTCGACACCGCAAAGGATCCTGAAGCCCTGCTCGCGCTCTGGAAAGAGTCGCTCAAGAGCGGTGATATTCCACCGGCGTACTGGGCGTTGATGACGCATCCGGAAGCCATCCTGAGCGTGCGCCAGGCTGCATTCGGCGACGTGCATATGTTGTCCCATCTCGTTGGCGCGGCTAACCGGGCTGACATCCGCCGCCTGGTTGCGCTCGAAGAGGAAAATGCGGCGCTCAAGGACAAGATCGAGCGCCAGCAAGACAAACTACATGAATTGACGGCCGAGCGCGATGCGTCATTGCGCCAGTTGAGCACGCAAGTGGCCGAGTTGTCGGCGAAGGCCGAGCGCAGGCCGGAGCCTTCCGAGGCAGGACTGGAAGCTGAAGTCCAGGCGCTGCGCGAAGCACTGGTTGCGCGCGACGAACGTCTCGCGATTCATACGAGCCGGAGAGAAACCGCCGAGCAACGCGCGCTGGATGAACAGCGCCATGCGCATGGCTTGAGCCAGCGGCTGGACGACACCATTGCGATGCTCAACGTCGTGCAGGCTGAATGCAATGCGCTGGAACAGGCGTTGGTGGCTCAGGGCAGTGAAGCGGGTTCAAAGGCCGAGGAACTCAGCAACCTGAGTGGCAAGCGCGTGGTTTATGTGGGCGGCCGGCCCGGTTCGAATGCCGCGCTAAGGCAACTGGTCGAATCGGCGGGAGGCGATTTTATCGTCCACGATGGCGGCATAGAAGACCGCAAGGGCATGTTTGCCGCTGCGCTCCCGCGAGCGGACATTGTCGTGTTTCCGGTCGACTGTATAGACCACGATTCAATGAACCGGCTCAAGCGCGTATGCGACCGCCATCAGGTGGACTATCACCCGGTAAGAACCGCGAGCGTTGCGAGTTTTGTCGAACTGATGACCCGGCTTGGCCGCGCGGCGTCGCAGTCCTCGTCGCAATCACCGCAATCCGGTACGCCGCCAGCTTCCCGGTTTTGCCTGCGGCACGGCTAAGCGCTCAGGCGCCCAGACTTCAATGCGGCACTCACAGGATCAGCGCTTCATGAGCCTGGTCAGCGCGGAAATCTGCGGCGCGCAGGTCTTCGCCGCTTCCGCTTCAATCTCGCGATAAAGCCGCACGATCTTTTCGCCGACGGGCGTCAGCACGCAACCACCGCCGGCTGAGCCGCCCGTCTCCGATGACGTAGCGGGCGCCTTGAGCGTGCGGTTCAGTTCGTCGATGAGCAACCATGCCCGCCGATACGACATGCCCAGGCTGCGCGCGGCAGCCGAGATCGAACCATGCTCATGCACGGCCTCGAGTAAATCGATTTTCCCGGGGCCGATTGCCACGGCATCCGCCTGGCGAATGCGCATGCGAAAACGCACCTCGGGCTGACGGGATAAGGAAGAAGTCGCTGGATCTTTCACGGATTTGGCCATGCGCGAAAGCATACACGAGGCCGACAGGACCGGGCATCCACTCCACGACAGTACGGGCGCTTCAGGAAGCCCGAGTGCTCAAGCTCGGCTCAGGCTTGATCGCCAAAACAAAAGCCGAAATCTTCGCAGCCCGGACACCCTGGCGCCGGCTGCGGCGTCTGTCCGAGCGACAGCGCAAGTTCTCGCGCGAGGAATTTTTTCCAGCGCATCCCATCGATATTGCGTGCCACCAGCGCCGGGAAATACCGGCTAAGCATGTCCGTGACGTCGTGGCGCCCGCTAAGTCCGAGATCGCGCCACAGATGGTCCGGCCGCAAGCACGCATGGGCGATGATCGATGCGAGGCAATCTGCGTCAGCGACCTCGGCGGCGCTACTAGCCCGGACATGACTTAGCAGAAAGGCGACCAGCGCCCTGACGAACCGGGACTGCCCTTCCGAAAGAATAACCAGACTTGCCCTCGGTAATTGCATGCCGCCAAAGTGCCGGCCAGTCAATAAGGCGAATTGTTCCGGCGATAACCCAAGCAGAGAGGGATCGCCGTGCGCGGCAAGCAAGGTGGCGAACAAAGCGGTGCCGGGGGCATTGGGGGTGGCGGAGGCGGCTAGCAACTGGGCACGCGTCGCAAACGAATGGGTCATGACCGGATAGCGGAAATAGCGCCCGAGAGTGCAGCCAAGCGAGGCGTTCACCGGAAGGATTAGCGCAAAACCAGTATGCCACGCGCGCCCCGGAGTCAAGCCCGTGTCTCGTCAACCCTACAAATTACCTCTATTACGTTTACCAAATACAAATCAATCGTTATATTCCTGCCAATATTTCGCAAGTCCCATGTAAGGCTAATACCATGGCCCGTTTCGTTTCGAGCAACACGGGACATGGCGTGCTTCACCAACGGCGACAACTCAGACTAAAACAGGAATAGCGATGAAAAGGAAGATCGTGGCGGCAGCCGCATTGAGCAGTTTCGGCGTAATTGCACACGCCCAAAGCAGCGTGACGCTATACGGCTTGATCGACGCGGGCGTGAGCTACGTCAGTAACGCCGCTACATCGACGGGACATGACCATTTGATCCGTTACGGCGACGGCGTAGCCCAAGGCAGCCGTTGGGGCTTGCGCGGCATGGAAGACCTGGGTGGCGGCCTGCAAGCCATCTTCACCCTGGAAAGCGGCTTCAGCTCGGGCGACGGCACGCTCGGCCAAGGTGGCGCGTTGTTCGGCCGCCAGGCGTATGTGGGTATTGCGAAGAAGGGCATGGGCTCGGTCACGCTCGGCCGCCAGTACTCGTTCTCGACCGACTATCTCGGCGGCAACTATTCGATGGGCGGCCAGACACCCGCCGGTAACTATGCGTACCACATCAACGACCTGGATCAACTGACGTCCAGCCGCATCAACAACTCGATCAAGTTCAGCAGCGCCAACTTCGCAGGCCTGACTTTCGGCGCACTGTACGGCTTCTCGAATCAGGCCGGTGCGTTTGCCGGTTCGCCCACCACCACCGCTGGCACCACGACCACGCAAGGGTCGTCGAGCACCATCAGCGCCGGCGTGAATTATGCGCAAGGGCCGTTCGGCATCGGCGCTGCGTACACCAACATTCGCTTCCCCAATGGCGCGACGCCGGCGTTCAGCGTCAGCATCGCCAACGTAAATACCGGCGGACTGCGTGACCTCGAAACCTTTGGCGTGGGCGCGCGTTATGCCATTGGTGCGGGCACGGTGTGGGGCCTCTGGACCCATACGACGTTCGATCCGATCACGGGCGCCGAGTCGAAGCTGAACAACTATGAACTGGGCGGCAAGTATGCGTTTACGCCGGCCTTGAGCGCAGGCCTGGGTTACATGTTCTCGAAGCTTGACGATCATTTCGAGGGCAAGTGGCATCAAGTCAGCAGCATGCTCGACTATGCGCTGTCGAAGCGGACCGACGTCTATGCACTCGTGATTTACCAGAAGGCCTCGGGCAGCAATACGGTCAATGGCCGCAACGTTCCAGTGCAGGCTGAAATTGGATCGAGCTCGAGCTTCATCGGCAATTCGGGTACCGGCGCGAACAATCAGGTTGCGGCCCGCATTGGCTTGCGTCACAAGTTCTGATTCCGCATCCCGGGCGGCAAGCGCTGCGAAAAGTGCTTGCCGCATGAGGCTTCAGAAGATTTCAAATCAGGGCGACAAGACCCGCGCCACGATCCGCACGAGGCGCTTCACATGACGGGGAGCGGGAAGAATATCCGCACCCGAAAACAGAATAGGCACACCGTCCTCGCTGCTCAGCGAGCGACCTCCGCATTCATGCGCGACGATGACACGCTCACCCACGGGCGTATTGAACAATTCGTGCCATGAGAAGGCGACCGCGTAGCCGTCGTGCGCGACCGCAATGAACACGGTGCGCTTGAACTCACCCTTGGGCTCGGGCCGCAGTCCGGCTTTCATGATCAGGTCTTTCAGCAACACCCCGCGATACGTGTCAACGCTGCGGATAAACCGGTTCGTCGTATAACAACGCAGATCGAACGGATCGGCAACCACGTTGGGTTGCTCCCTGAATTCCGCAAGATCAACGGTCAATGGCCGCAGGAAATCCCCTTCAAGCGATATGACAGTTTTCGCGGCGGTTTCTAGCGCGACCGCGTGGGAATGGGCTTCACTCATTTCTCGTCCTCCAGGGGCCGGTTTTGGGCGGCTTGTCCGGCATTATATCCACGCGAATATTACGCTGCTGTCATAGCGGGCAAGTCAGTGCGAAAACAATAGGCAACATATAAATTCGCGCATATGCGCACCTGGATGGCACGGAGGAGCGCGCCGCCTTAAAGGTCTGCATCAACCCTTATCGCCTAAAGCGATATATTGAGGGCCTTGAACCCATGCACCTGACCCAAGGAAAATACCGATGGCCCAGCGTCTCATCCGCCATGCGCTTACGCTCGCCAGCACCTTGACCGCCGCTGCGGTCGTCGCGCTATCCGGTTGCAGCTCGGCGCAGATTGCAAGCGCGCCACAACGCGTCACCCTCGATGCACGGGCAAACGGCATTGCTATTCGTCCTGCCGACGGCACGATTTTCATCGCCGACGATAAAACCAACAGCGTGCTTTCATCGGCTGACGGCAAGACGTTCAAACCGTATGCCGCCATTCCCGTGGTCACGGACCAAGGGAATGCGCTAAGCCAGGTCAGCATCGCGGATGATGGTTCGCTTCTGGTCGGACGATTCGGATTCGGCACGGCAGGCGCCGTGTTCGACATTGGAGCAAACGGCTCCGTGTCTCCGTTGTCAGGCATTGATCCAATGCGGCGACGGCTGGGACTTGCCGCCATTGGTGAGGGGAAATTACTCTCGACCTGGTTCGTCAAGAACGGCAATAGCCCGCCAACGGGTGGCCTCAGCCTGATCACTTACGACATTTCAACTCACGCCGCGTCCGAGCACAACCTCCTGACCGGACTGGCGAAACCCGTTGGCATAGTCGTGCAAGGCGACACCGTTTTTATATCGGATCAGACTGACAACATGATCTTGAAGACCACCTTGTCCGGCCTGATCAACCATGCCCAGCCCGGGGGCCTTAACACGGCGGTCATCAAGATCAACGGGCCGGACCTGCTGACCATCGATTCAAACGGCGCGCTCTATACGAAATGCAACGTGACGGCGGTCTGCCGGATAAGCCCCGATAAATCGGTTGCCGTCATTGCAAACGATTTCGAGGATGCCCGTGGTGTCGCTATCGACGCGGCGCATCACGCGTTGTACGTGATAGACCGGCCGAAATCCGCTGACAGCGCCAGTACCCTGCGAGCAATTCCGCTGAACTGACGCAGCGGGAACCAGCAAACAGGCTAGTCGTCCACGCCGATAATCACGCTCGACGCCTTGAAGATCGCCGTGGCCGCTTTACCGTTCCCGAGCGCCAACCGTTGGGCGCTTTCGTTCGTGACAATGGCGGCAATCTGCGCGCCGCCGGCGACCGTAATAATGACTTCACTATTGACGGCGCCCGGCGTCACGGCCGACACCGTTCCCGCAAAGCAATTGCGCGCTGATACCTGGCTATCCGCCACATCGACCATCACGATGACCGACGATGCCTTGACCAGTGCAAACGCAGCCTTGCCGGCGGCAAGCCCGAGCGATTCAGCGCTGCCATGCGTGATCACCGCGACAATTTCCAGGCCGTCATTGGCGCGCAGCAAGATCTCGTCATTGACTGCGCCGTGCTTGACGTCCACCACTTCACCGACAAATTTATTTCGGGCGCTTGTTCGCATGTTCATCTCCGGTTGCGGCGTCCTTCGAAGGCGTGGATCACCTGGTCTCAGAACGCGCGGTTGCTAGGGTCACCTGCATGACAGGCAGGCCACAAGTGTAACCGCGCCACAGCGTCACTTTGCGACGAATAGCCGCGAAAAACATGTCGATGGCGTTAGCGGACAAGTTAGGTCTCAGCGTAATATAGCGGCCTTTATTACGCCTTTATCAATGTGGAATCAACGTGGAGAATCAGATGATCCGTAAGATGATGGTATCGGTTGCGGTCATGGCGGGCGCGCTGTTGAGTCATGCTGCCATGGCGAATGAGGACGCCGTAAACGTGCTGTATGCAGGCTCGCTCGTCAATTTGATGGAGCGCAGCGTCGGCCCCGCTTTTGAAAAAGAAACCGGCCTGCATTTCCAGGGCTATGCCGCAGGCTCGAACAAGATCGCCAACGAGATCAAGGGCAAGCTGCGTCGCGGTGACGTGTTCATCAGCGCGAGCCCCAAGGTGAACACGGGCTTGATGGGTGCCGCGAACGGCGACCACGTGGCGTGGTATGTGACATTCGCCGAATCGCCCTTGATGATCGGCTATAACCCGCGCAGCAAATTTGCCGGCGACTTCAAGACCAAGCGCTGGGACAAGGTCTTGCAGGAGCCGGGCATTCGCATCGGCCGGACCGATCCGAAGCTGGACCCGAAGGGCGCATTCACCGTCGAGATGGTGACCAAGGCCGCCGGTCTTTATCAGCAGCCGGACCTGGTCGAGAAGACACTCGGCGCAGCAGAAAATCCCGATCAGGTCTTGCCGGAAGAAACGCTGGTGGGCCGTTTGCAATCCGGCCAACTTGACGCGGGTTTCTTCTACTCAACCGAGACTTCGGACCTGAAGATTCCGTCCATCCGTCCCGCACCTGAATTGCAAGCCAAGGCGAGCTATACGCTGACCATTCTCGGCGATGCACCGAATTCGGCGGGCGCCACGCGCTTCGTCGACTTCCTGCTTAGCCAGAAGGGCCGCGAGTTGCTCAAGGAACATGGCGTCGATGTCATCAAGCCCGCGATCACCGGTAACGCCCAGGCCATGCCGCCGTCACTTCAGGCCGTGATCGACGCTACTCGATGAAACGCACCGCTGCGCGACCGTTGTGGTGGCTTGCAGCGCTGCTCGCGGTCTATCTATGCGCGCCGTTCCTCGCGAGCGTCCCGCAGGTCGGCGCGGCTGACTGGCACGGGGTCGACTGGACCAGCACGCTGTCGGCGGTGGCTGTATCGGCGGGCAGCGCGAGCGTGGCATCGCTTGTTATCTTGCTGGGCGGCGTACCGCTGGGCTATCTGCTCGCCCGCTCGAATTCGCGCAAGGCGGCGTTGCTGGGGTTTATCGTGCAATTGCCGCTCGCGTTGCCGCCGCTCACCAGCGGCGTCTTGCTGCTGTTTCTTCTTGGCCCCTATAGTTGGGTCGGACAACTGACGAACGGCGCGCTGACCGACTCGTTCACCGGCATCGTGCTGGCTGAAACGTTTGTTGCAGCGCCGTTCCTGATCATCGCGGCGCGCTCCGCATTCGCGGCCGTCGATCCCATGTTCGAAGATGTGGCCGCCACGCTGGGACATCGTGCCGGCAGCCGCTTCTTTCGCGTCACGCTGCCGGTTGCATGGCCCGCGATCAGCGCCGGACTGGCGCTCGCGTGGCTGCGCGCATTCGGTGAATTCGGCGCAACCGTCATGGTCGCGTATCACCCGTACTCGCTGCCGGTCTACACCTATGTCGTATTCGGCGGCCAGGGCTTGCCCGCCATGATGCCCTTGCTATTGCCGACGCTTGCCATTGCCGTTGCATGCGCCGCGTTGTCCATCTATAGCCGCCAGGGCCGCGCTTCGTTGGGTCCGGAACTCGTCAATGGCGACGATGCCGATGACAACGCCCCGGCGCACCCGGTCCTGGACCAGGATGATAGGCGCCTCAAGATCGTGTTGAAAAAAAGTCTGGGCAGCTTCGACCTCGACATCGAATGGGCGCCGCGCACACAACGTCTTGCGATCATCGGCACGTCGGGGTCGGGCAAGTCGCTCACGTTGCGCCTGATTGCAGGGCTTGAAGCCGGGCAGACGGCTAGCGTATCGCTGGGTGAAAGTTCTCTCGACGCACAGCCGCCCGAAGAGCGCAGGATCGGCTATATGCCGCAGGACTACGGCCTTTTTCCGCATATGACGGTCGCACAACAACTCGCGTTTCCGCTAAGCGCGGATGCCGCGAGCGCGCGTCAATGGGTCGATCAACTCGGCCTCGCAACGCTGCTTCTCCGCTTGCCGCATGAGCTTTCATTCGGTCAGCGCCAGCGTGTAGCGCTTGCTCGCGCACTCACGCAGCATAGCCAGCTGCTGCTCTTCGACGAACCCTTCGCCGCACTCGATACCCCGCGCCGCCGCCGTCTGCAGCAATCGTTGCGCGCGCTGCAGCGCGAGATATCGGCGGTCACGGTGATCGTCACCCATGATCCCGATGAAGCCGCGCTGCTGGCCGACGAAGTATTGTTGCTCGAGCATGGCCGCGTGCTTCAGTCCGGACCGGTAAGCGATGTCTTCGAGCGCCCCGCGTCCATGCGCGTGGCGGAATTGCTTGGGCTTCACAATGTCGGGCAAGGTCGCGTGCTTGAAGCAAATCAGATCGAACTGGGCGGCGGGTTGCGTCTGGACATGGCGGGAGACAACGCCACTCCCGCAGGACAAACCGTGATGTGGCGGCTGCCCGCGCTTGCGATCATGCCGTCAGATGAAGGTGCGTTCGAAGGGACGGTCGACGGCATCGAATTGCGGCGCGGAGACCGGTACGCGCGTCTGAGAATTGGCGGTGTGACGTTCGATATTCCCAGCGATGACGCGCGCCTGAAAACCGGCACATCACATCGGTTCGTGTTGGACATAAACAAATTAACTATCTGGTCCATTTGAAGGGCCACAGCCTTCGGGTGCAAATAAAAAAACCGTCTTGCGACGGTTTTTCTTTAGTCAAATCACCACCCGAACTAAGCGGTGGCTTCCTCGCACAGGCTGCCTTCATCGACAGTGTCGCCGTAAAGATGCAGTAGCCGATAGCCGCTTTTGTACACCGGCTGCAAGCGGAAGTGATTCATCGGTTCAATCGTCAGTGCAAGCCTCAGGCGCGAAACGTGGCTGTCGATAGTCCGCGTGGACTCGCGAAATTCTCGTCCCCAGACCATGGCGAAAATATGATCGCGCGACAACACGCGCCCGACATTCGAGAAAAACAGCAGCGCGAGCCGGAATTGCGTACCGCTCAGTTGCACCGGTTGGCCGCGCACGGTGACGCTCTGCTGACGCGAATCGAAGCGATACGGCCCGAGTTCGGTGATCGCCGCGGTATTCGCCGGATACGCACGCCGCAGCAGCGCTTCCACGCGCGCGCCGAACTCGGCGGAACGCACGGGGTGCGTGACGTAGTCATCGGCGCCCGCGGTCAACGCGCGGACCACGTTGCTCTCTCCGCCGTCCGCCGAGGCGAACATCACGGGCACGCGCTCGCCAATGCCCGAGCGCATCGATTTCAACAGGTCGAGCCCGGACAAGCCGGAGGAATGCCAGTCGAGAACCAGCATGTCGACAGTGGATCGGGACAGCGATTTCGACATCGACAAACCATCGCTGAAGGGAATGCAAACATGGTTGAGACGTTCGATGATTCCACCGATGACATAACGATGCTGTGGATCGGACTGGAGAATTGCGATGCGCATGATAACGGGACCGGTGAACCTGCAAACGGTGACTTCGCGCGTACTTAAAAGGCGGTGTTGAAGGCACCAAAGAAGGTCTCATGACGCTCTACGAGACCACTTCAGACGCGCGAATTCTGCAGAGCGGTACTGGCTTGATCTATCGGACAATTCTTAATCCCGGGCAACATATCGTCACAAATGCTTTCAATATGTCTCGCGAAGTCACTGTTTGTGCCCAGACGTGACGGAATCCGGCCCTTTCAAAAAAGTGTTGCCTGCACGCCATGCCGCCCCCATGCCACCCGTTTGACAGCGCTGCGAAAAGCCGACATGCATATTTCACGAACCACGGAAACGTCGGACGCTGCAGATCGATAAGCTGGTCTTCATGAACTCGAACCTTCCCTCCTCACGCGCAGGGCTGAGCACACGCCAGACGCTGATCGTCACCACGGCCAGCATGGGTTTCGTGGTCTCTCAACTCGATGTCACCATCGTCAACGTGGCGCTCGCGAGCATTGGCCGCGACCTGCACGCGAGCGTGGCGGGCCTGCAGTGGACCGTCGACGCCTACGCGCTCGCCTTCGCCGCGCTGATGCTCTCGGCAGGCGTGCTCGGCGACCGCTTCGGCGCGCGGCGCTTGTTCGTCGGGGGCCTGATGTTGTTCGGGGTGGCTTCCGCCGCTTGCGGCTTTGCAATGGATGCGACCCAACTGACCGCCGCACGCGCATTGCAGGGCATAGGAGCGGCCGCCACGCTGCCCAACTCGCTGGTCCTGCTGAATCAGGCCTGCGGTCACGACGACGGGCTGCGCGCGCGTGCCGTGGGCTTGTGGACGGCGGCAGGTTCAGTATCGATTGCTGCAGGACCGATCGTCGGCGGCCTGTTGATCGCTGCGTTCGGCTGGCGCAGCATTTTCTGGGTCAACGTGCCGTTGTGCGCGGCCGGCATCGCGGCGACCTATGCGTGGATCGCCGATAAAAAGCCGGAGCAGAAAGCGCGCGGCGCCGACTTGCCCGGGCAGGTCCTCGCGGCCGTTGCGCTGACCGGCTTTGTCGGCGCGATGATCGAACTGCGGCCGTTGGGCCTGACGCACCCGCTGGTGATCGGCGGCATTGCCGTGGCGCTTCTCGCGGCCGTGGGACTTGTGCTGGTCGAGCGGCGCGCGTCGGCGCCCATGCTGCCGCCTGCGCTGTTTCGGGACCGCACGTTCAATGCGGCCACGGTGTTCGGTATCTGCGTGAACCTCACGTATTACGGCATGGTGTTCGTGCTGAGCCTGTACTTGCAGCGCGTGCTGGGCCACACGCCCTTGCAAACCGGGCTGGCGTTCCTGCCGCTGACCGGCGGGTTCCTGTTGTCGAATCTGGCGAGCGGCGTGGTCGTTGCCCGCTTCGGCTCGCGCTTGCCGATGATCGTTGGCGCATTGATCGATGCGGCCGGTTTCGCCGCGCTTCTTTTCGTCAACGCGTCGACGCCGGTGTGGGCGCTATTGCTGCCCTTCTTGCTGATCCCGACAGGCATGGGGCTCGCCGTCCCCGCGATGACGACCGCCGTATTGGGCTCGGTTGAGCCGGACCGCGCGGGCACGGCGTCGGCGGTGCTGAACACCGCGCGGCAGGCGGGTGGCGCGATAGGCGTCGCGGCGTTCGGTGCGCTGGCGAGTCACTCGGCCATGGCCGAAAGCGCGCAGATCGTGATAGGGGTGAAGGCGTCGGCGGGGGTATCGATGGCGTTGCTGTTATTCGCCGCGGTCCTCGCTTGGCGGGCGATTGAGAGCAAACGTGCGAAGGACGGAAAAACGGATGCGGGATCGATTAAATGCGGCTCGGCGACGCGTTCCTGAGCAAGACGCGGGCGCGTGAAACGCGAACGACCGGCGGCGGGAACGTTAGTTGCGCCTGCCTTGCCATACGCACTTCTCGTGCAACGCGCGGTCCGCAGACCGCTCATGAGGAACTGGATATGTCCACGCCGCCGCCGGACCCGACTTACTTGCCGATAGAACCCGATCCCGACGAGCTGCTCGACCCGGATGCGCCGCCGCCCGAGGACGACCCCGACTTACCCGATGGTCCTGATTCAGCGACGCCTATAGTGCCGGCAGATCCAAAAAACGGCACACCGCGCCTTTGAATTTTCAGCTTTGAAGTGCAGCCTCTCGTCAACAGCAAAAAATGCCCGCCTGCGTCTTGCAGGCGGGCATTTTTCCTTTGGGTGATGCGGTCCGGGCGCGGTACACCCGCGCTATCTGTTAAAGAGCCGTTGTCAGGATTTCGCCCGAGGCGAGTGCCCGTTCAATCAACCCTTCCTGCTGGGCCTTGCGCACCGCTTCGGCGACGAACGTTTCCGGTGCTTCGACCTCGGCTTTGATCGCACCAATGATCCCTGAGGCCTCCACGATCACCAGCGACTTCGCCGAATCCGCCCGGCTGATGATGACGCGTTGCGGACTTCCGCCGTCTGCGATGCTTGCGCAGAATTGAACCGGTTTGCCGTCGATGGTCTGCTCGAAAGTTTGAATCATCGCTGGGTTTCGCCTGTAGTAAATGGAGTTCGCGTCAGGGCACGCATAAAACGTTCCGCCCCAACTTTCGCAAGCCGCGACCGACAGCTTAGACCCATAGTTTAGAACCTATAAGTCACGCCCACCTGGACGACGGGATACCAGCGATACCGTTCCACGTGATCAGTAATGTTTTGCTGTTCCTGATCGATATTCGCCTGCGTCGTCAACTGGCTATAGATGGCCGGCACGGAATAAGAAACATGGGGACGGCCGTACGCCACGCCGAGGTCGCACATAAAGCCAAATCCCTTCGATACCGGCTTGTGACCGTAACCCACGCCGAGGTACGGCATCACGCTCGGCAAGCGCACCGTGGCCGATGGCGCAGGCCCGACAGCCGGCACAAGGTCGTTGCCGATCTTGTAGTTGCCGTCGGCGTCAGGCACCGCATGCCCAGTCAGTTTGTCACCGTTGAAAAGCGCACCGCCCGTCACGCGAAAACCGCTGCTGGAGAACGGGAACAGGTCGAGGTAGAGCCCTCCTTGCTTGAGGCTCAGGTGCCCGTCGTACTTATTGTCGTCGACGGTAAATGAATGCGACAGGCCGAAGCCCTCCACTTCCGCATGCACGCCCGACCACGAGTTGAAGGAATATGCCGCGCCTATCCCTGCGCCCAGCGTGCCGCCCTGTACGTAAATTTCCTGCGCGTGCGCTGCGCTCGTTGCCATCGTTGCGATCGCTGCGGCGGTTGCCGCCCTTAAGACAATGTTCACTGCACCTTCTCCGTAATGTCCCCGGCTCTTTCCCGTGGCGAGACTTTACGGTTTCAGTAATCGTTTCAATGAAGCGAATAGTGACTGTTTTCGAGTTCAGTTCGACGCTCCGGAAAACTGACCTGGACGCCATGAATCAACGCCTCTAATCATCTGATGAATAACACCTAAATTTGATTTGGCGCGATGGAAGGTAACTTTTGCCATGCCCAATCCCTCTACAGGCAAAAAGATACCTTCTCCCTACCCTAAATCTGCTGAGCAGCTTGCCGTTAAGGTCTAGGACAGCTTCATTCAACGGAAGCATAAAAATCAGGCGGAGAGAGCATGTTTGTTGTTATTGGCTGGGTCGTGGTCATCGGGTCGGTGATCGGCAGTTTTCTGGGCGTAGGCGGTCATCTGGCCGCACTGTTCCAGCCCTTCGAGTTGCTGTGCATCTTCGGCGCGGCGGTGGGTGCGTTCGTCGTATCCAATCCGGTGACGACGCTCAAGAAGACCCTCAAGGTCATCCCCACGGCGTTCAAGCAAGGTGGCTACTCGAAAGAGAAGTACGTGCAGCTCATCGCGCTGCTGTACGAGCTGCTTCAGAAGGCGCGCAAGGAAGGCATGATGGCGCTCGAGGTCGATGTTGAAGCGCCACAGAACAGCCCGACGTTCAAAAAGTACGAACACGTGCTCAACGATCACCATCTGCTGGAATTCATCGTCGACTATCTGCGCATGATGTCGAGCGGCAACATCAACGCGCTCGAGATGCAGGACCTGATGGACGAAGAACTCGAGACGCATCACGCGGAAACATCGCTGGCTGCCGGCGCGATTCAGAAGATGGCCGATGGCCTGCCCGCGTTCGGCATTGTCGCGGCCGTGATGGGCGTCGTGCATACGATGGGTTCAGTAGGCGCCGCGCCCGCGATACTCGGCGAGATGATCGCGGGCGCGCTGGTCGGCACGTTCCTCGGCATCCTGCTCTCGTATGGTTTCTTCGGACCACTTGCCGATCTGCTGGCTGCAAAAGGACAGGCCGAAGCCAAGCCGTTCCAGTGCGTGAAGTCCGTGCTGCTTGCATCGATGAACGGCTATGCGCCGGCTATTGCCGTCGAGTTCGGGCGCAAGGTGCTGTTCACCGCTGATCGTCCGTCGTTCCAGGAACTCGACGAGGCCGTCCGCGCCACCAAGCAACCGAAGTCGGCGTGACGAGCCTGTCTCGCCCGCTGCAGATCACGCCGACCATCAAGAGGTTCGCTCATGGCTGACTCCCCTTCTCGCGACCCCATGCAGTCGGTGCTCGCGCCGACTGTTGTAGTGCGACGCAAGAAAAAATCCGCACACGCGGGTCATCATGGTGGTGCATGGAAAATCGCGTATGCGGATTTCGTGACTGCCATGATGGCGTTCTTCCTGCTTATGTGGCTGCTAGGCTCGACCTCCAAATACGACAAGCAGGGCATTGAAGATTATTTCAACACGCCGCTGTCGGCAGTCTTCGGCGGCAAGGACGGCAGCGGTGCTGCACGCTCAAGCTTGATTGAAGGCGGCGGACGCGATCTCTCCAGTTCGCGTCCGGGAGAAGCCACCAAAAGCCAGACCCAGCCCTTGCCGAAGACAACCGAACGCACGGCCGCAAGTGCCGCTGCAATCGCGGCCGCCGCGGTCAAGGACGACGCAGAGCGCCTGAAACAACTCAAGCAGAAGCTTAGTGCGTTGATCGAGCGCACGCCGGCGCTGGCCGCGTACAAGGACCAGATTCGCATCAACATCACGAGCGAAGGATTGCGCATCGAAATTGTCGACTCACTCAAGCGGCCGATGTTCCCCTCAGGCAGCGCAAAGCTGGAAACGTATGTGACGACCATCCTCGGGCAGATCGGCTCCTCGCTCAACGACGTGGATAACCGCGTGTCGATCGCCGGACACACGGACGCCGTGCCGTACTCAGGTGGCGAAGCAGGGTATTCGAACTGGGAGTTGTCGAGCGAACGGGCGAACGCCGCACGCCGCGCGCTGATTGCAGGCGGCATGAACGAAGGCAAGATCCTGCAAGTGCGCGGACTGGCTAATGTATTGCCGCTCAATAAAGCAGTCGCCGATGAACCCACTAACCGGCGCATCAGCATCCTCGTTTTGAACAAGGCCGCCGAACAAACCTTCTTTGCGGACGGCGGTCGGACCGCCGTGGATGAATCGAAGCCGGCTAGCTCAATGATTCCGGCGGTCGTTGGGTCGCAGGCGGCAAGCGCGGTGATTCCGCCGGTCGTGGGGGACCAACAGGCGAAGCCTCGAGTTGCGTCGGCGAACGCCCGGCCGGCCTTAAAAAGCTAGCACGCTGCAGTGAGCGGCGGCGATTTTCCAGCCGCTCTCCGTTTCCACCCACATGCGCGTGTAGCGCAGATTGGCGGAAAGCGGCACGCCGCCAAATTGGCCGGCGAGCGCCGCATGCGTGAGCGTCACGGCGCTCCTGTCATACACGCGCACCGTCTGTTCCTTGATCTCCAGCCGCTCGATCCGCTGTATTCCATGGCGATGCGCGTTCAGGTCGTCGGCCTTGCTCCACACCTTGCCCGTTGCATCGACGAACGTGAGGTCGTCGGCGAGCAACGTATCAAGCACGTCTACGTCCGATGCAAGCATGGCCTCGCGCAACCGCTCCTCGAGTGCCGCAATCACGCTCTCTGTCATGGCTTTGTCCCTCGCTTGAAGATGAGCCGTCAGCATAGCGCGACGGCTCGCCAAAGCGCTTCCGCACGCCTCTCCGATACCCGTTCCTGGGATTTATCGAAAGTATTTTTCTGAAGCCGTCGCTGAAAAACAACTGTCATATACCTTACACACCCGTTCGCTAAAGTCCGCCCGTCGCGAGCTACAGACCGTCAGAGTCCGATGCCGTGCAGCACCTATTTGCTTCATTGACAAGTTTCGCTTAATCACACCCACGCTAGGGAGAACGTTTTGAACCGTAAAACACTGCTCGCCACTGCTGCAATGGCGGCATTCGCCGCATCGGCAACCACTGCTCAAGCTCAAAGCAGCGTCACGCTTTACGGCCTTATCGACGCCGGTATCAGCTACGTGAACCACGCAGCCGTCGGCACGACAGGCAGCTCGAAGAACTTCAAGTATGACGACGGCGTATCGCAAGGCAGCCGTTGGGGCCTGCGCGGTGCTGAAGACCTGGGCGGCGGCCTGAAGGCGATCTTCACGTTGGAAAGCGGTTTTAACAGCGGCAACGGTACGCTCGGCCAGGGCGGCGCGGAATTCGGCCGTCAAGCGTATGTGGGGATTTCCAAGTCGGATATCGGCTCGGTCACCCTCGGCCGGCAATACACGTTCTCGACCGATTACCTCGGCGGTTCGTACTCCATCGGCGGCCAGACGGTTGCAGGCAACTACGCGTATCACATCAACGACGTCGACCAGCTCACGTCGAGCCGTATCAACAACTCGATCAAGTTCAGCAGCGCCAACTTCAGCGGCCTGACGTTTGGCGGCTTGTATGGCTTCTCGAACCAGGCTGGCGCATTCGAGGGTTCGCCCACGACGACGACCGCAGGCGTGACGACGCAAGGTTCATCGCGCGCTTACAGCTTCGGCGCGAACTACGCTAACGGCCCGTTCGGCATTGGCGCGGCTTACACCGACATCCACTACCCGGGTTCGTCCACGCCGGCGTTCAGCACGAACATCGCGAACGTTTCGACGGGCGGTACGAAGGACCTGCGCACGTTCGGTGTTGGCGCCAGCTACAAGTTCGCTGCTGCAACGGTGTTCGGTCTCTGGACCAATACGCGCTTCGAAGCCATCACGGGCGCAACGTCGAAGTTCAACGCGTATGAAATCGGCGGCAAGTATGCGTTCACGCCGGCTCTTACCGGCGGCCTCGGCTACACGTACATGAAGCTGACCGATGCAGCGCAAGGCAAGTGGCAACAAGTCGACGCAAGCGTGGACTATGCGCTGAGCAAGCGTACCGATGTCTACGTGCTGGCCATCTATCAAGACGCGTCGGGTTCGAATGCAGGCACGCCGGTGCAGGCTGAAATTGGTTCGAGCACAAGCTACTTCGGCAACTCGGGCAAGGGTTCGTCGAATCAGATCGCTGCACGCGTGGGTATTCGCCACAAGTTCTAAAGCAGGCGTTTGACGATAAAACGGGCCACTGGGGTAACTTTTCCCGGTGGCCCGTTTTTCGTTTGACGCTTAAGCAGACGTCTTTTCGAGGCGTCGTTGCTGGCTTAGAGCACCTTGTTTTTATCGAGCGACTTGCCCGTTGCGGCGTTATAGCGCTCGACATACTCCACCATCAGCTTGCGCATCGCGCGGCCGATCGCCTTGTAGTCGCTCTCATTGAGATTGGCAAGCGACACGCGGCCCGATGGGTGCTGCGTACCGAAGCCGCGTCCCGGCAAGAGCACGACACGTGCTTCTTTCGCAAGGCGGAACAGCAGCTCGGAGGGCTCGGTATTCTTGAAGAGCCACGCGACGAACTCCGGCCCGTACGCACGATTGCCGAGGAATTCGAGGTCGATGATGGTGTAGTAATCGACCTGATTCACGTCGCTGTCGTCAAACGATATCCCTATCTCCCGGTACAACGCCTCTTTGCGGCCACGAATCAGGCGCTTGAGCGCGTTCTTGTACGCGTCAGGCGTATCCATCAGCGCGAACAGCGAGAACAGCACCATCTGCACTTGCTGAGGCGTGGAAAGCCCCGCCGTGTGGTTCAGCGCGACGGTACGGCTGTCGGCCACCAGGCGGTCGATGAACTTCAGGTTCTCCGGCTCGGTGGTGATCGACTCATAGCGCTCGTGCAATTCCTTGCGCTGATCCTTCGGCAACTTGCGGATCAGGTCATCGATCACGTTCTCGCGGTGCATGGCGATCGTGCCGAGCCGCCAGCCTGTCGCGCCGAAATACTTCGAATACGAATACACGAGGATAGTGTTCCTCGGACACAGGGCGAACAGCGAGACGAAGTCGTCGGCGAAGGTGCCGTACACGTCGTCGGTCAGGAGGATCAGGTCGGGCCGTTCCTTCACGATCTCCGCGATGTACTCCAGGCTTTCGGTATTCATCTTGACCGAAGGCGGATTGCTCGGATTCACGAGGAAGAACGCTTTCACCTTCGGATCGCGCAGCTTGTCGAGTTCCTTCTTCGAATATTGCCAGCCGAGTTCCACGTCGGCATCCAGATTGACCACGTTCAACTGGTAGTCGTTAAGCGTCGGAATCTCGATATACGGCGTAAAGATCGGCGAGCCCAGCGCGATGGTGTCACCTGGTTTGATCAGGTGATTCTCGCGCATCGTGTTGAAGATATAGGTCATGGCGGCGGTGCCGCCTTCAGTTGCGAAGATATCGAAGTCGCCGACGAATGGATGTTTGCCGATCATTTCTTTCTTCAGGTACTGCGCAACAATCACCTCCGACAACTTGAGCATCCGATCGGGCACCGGATAATTCGACGCAAGAATCCCTTCGCACATTTCATAAAGGAATTCGCTGCCACTCAGGCCGAGCTGGTCGCGCACATACGAGAGCACGCCGCGCAGGAAGTCAATGCCGGGAACGCCTTTATTGTCGCGGGCAAAGATTTCAAAGCGCTCTTCCAGTCCCTCGCGCTTCGGAAAGCCGCCCAGCCCTTCGGGCATGTGGGCGAACGATCGCTCCGACTCACGCATGGCGAACAGGCCCAGTTGCCAGAAGCCGTGGCGCGGAATGGTGGCGAGGAAATTCGGATTACCCCGGCCAGCATTGAGCATGGCCGCGTTGGCGGGACGCTCGACCGCACCGCCGCCGGCGGCCTTGATTAATTCGTCCTTGAGTTCGAACGGGCTGAGCGCCGCGATCTTGGATTGTTCCTGCGAGCCCGCCTTTGTAGATTTTGCCATCCAACACCTCCAGAAATGATCGACTGCTTGAAAGAGCGACGTTTTCGAGGAACGCCAGTCCCTTTGGGAGTAAAGCGGCAATGAATTTTCAGGTTATGCGTGAGTTGTGCCTTATTAACCGAGTACTGCAACACATCTCTTTTTTTACCGGTCTTCGCAACAATCCCGCCAACCGGCACGTAGACTGTTTATGCATTATGAGGACGATAATTTTAGGTAATGAAATAATCCAACACCATTCGCAGCCTTGCGAGTTAATAGTCTAAGGGAGAAACCTTCAAACGCAATCGCTTTATGTTTTGCCCGTGGAGATTGAGCGTGAACCGCCAAACAGTGTTTAAAGCGCTTGATACTCCATGCTATTACCGAACGTCAATTACACCATTGCACAGAAACATAACAAACTAACTAATTGGCCGATTTTTTGTTGCCGACGGCTTAAATCCCCTCTGTGCACCCGGGTGAAAATCCCGGATATCACAAAGCAGGCATGCAGGCACGCCTCGTGCGCCCAATGCCCCTGCCGTATCGACAGTATTTTCGGCAGCCACCTAAACTGTCGGCCATCCGCGTGGCCACTTCATCGTGTTCGGACACGACCTTGCGGCCGTCTGGGCAAACCAATACCACAATGGCTTTAAAACGCATGGCAATCAGAAACAAGCAACCCGACGACAAATCGATATCGATATCGACATCGACATCGCTTGACCCTTCCCGGACCGGCTTCGTGCGGGTGCGCGGCGCCCGCGAGCACAACCTGCGCAACATTGATGTCGACATTCCGCGCGACGCTCTCGTCGTCTTTACCGGCGTCTCGGGATCGGGCAAGTCATCGCTGGCGTTCGGCACGCTCTACGCCGAAGCGCAGCGCCGTTATTTCGAATCCGTGGCTCCTTATGCGCGTCGCCTCATCGAGCAGGTTGGCGTGCCGGAAGTGGATTCCATCGAAGGTCTGCCACCCGCTGTCGCTCTGCAGCAGCAACGCGGTACGCCCAACGCGCGCTCGTCGGTGGGCAGCGTCACCACGCTGTCCAGCCTCGTGCGCATGCTGTACTCGCGCACCGGCACCTACCCGGCGAAACAACCCATGCTGTTCGCCGAGGACTTCTCGCCGAACACGGTACAAGGGGCGTGTCCCACGTGTCACGGCCTGGGGCGTGTCTACGAGGTGACCGAACAATCGATGGTCCCCGACGACTCGCTGACTATCCGCGAGCGCGCCGTCGCTGCATGGCCGCCGGCATGGCATGGTCAGAACCTGCGCGACATCCTGGTCACGCTCGGATTCGATGTCGATAAACCGTGGCGCGACTTGCCGAAGCAAGACCGCGACTGGATCCTGTTCACGGACGAGACGCCGACCGCGCCCGTGTACGCCGGCATGACGCCGCAGGAAACACGCGCGGCGCTCAAACGCCACGCGGAACCGAGCTACCAGGGCACGTTCACCGGCGCGCGGCGCTATGTGCTGCACACCTTCGCCAACACGCAAAGCGCGTTGATGAAGAAGCGCGTATCGCGTTTCATGGTGAGCAGCGCGTGTCCGTCGTGCCATGGCAAACGATTGAAACCCGAGGCGCTATCCGTGACGTTCGCGGGGCTTGATATAGGCGAGTTATCGCAGATGCCGCTCGCCCGTGTCGCCGATGTATTGCGTCCGGTCGCTCGCGGTGAAGCGCCGGCGGCCGCGAAGGATCCAGCGGCCGCGGCACCATCGGACAGCGAGATATTGAGCAAGGACGAGATGCGTGCCGCCGTCGCACGACGGGTCGCATCCGGCGGATCGGAGCACAAAGCCTCCCCCGATATTAGACGGACTACGAATCAATCGAAAGAGAAGCAAGTCGCGGCTCAACGCATTGCAAGCGAGTTGCTCGAACGCCTGACTACACTCATCGATCTTGGACTGGGGTACCTCGCGCTGGACCGCGGCACGCCGACTTTGTCGTCGGGCGAGCTGCAGCGGCTGCGGCTTGCGACGCAACTCGCGTCGCAATTGTTCGGCGTGATCTATGTCCTAGATGAACCCTCCGCCGGCCTTCATCCAGCCGATGGCGAAGCGTTGTTCAGTGCGTTGCAGCGTCTGAAGGCCGCGGGCAATTCGCTGTTCGTGGTCGAGCATGATCTGGAAATGATGCGCCGCGCGGACTGGCTCGTGGATGTGGGTCCGGCCGCGGGCACGGCGGGCGGCCAGATTGTCTATAGCGGGCCGCCCGCCGGATTGGCCCACGTCGAGGAATCGCAAACGCGGCTGCATCTATTCGGCGATTGCCGGCCGGCTCCGCGTTCGAAGCGCACGCCGACGGACTGGCTGCGGCTTGCGAATGTGACGCGTAACAACTTGCAGGACCTGGAGGTCGCGTTTCCGCTCGGCTGCTTCACGACGGTCACAGGGGTTTCTGGCTCGGGCAAATCCAGCCTCGTCAGCCAGGCGCTGCCGGAGTTGGTTGCGGAGCGGCTCGGCCGGCCGATAGCGGCAGAAACGGATGAGGAGCGCGATCCGTTGCTGGATGTCGAGGACATTACTACTGGCGGTGAAATCACGGCCGGGATGGAGAGAATCCGGCGCCTGGTTCGCGTCGATCAGAAACCGATTGGGCGCACGCCGCGCTCGAATCTCGCCACCTACACCGGCCTCTTCGATCATGTGCGCAAGCTGTTCGCGGAGACGCCCACGGCGCGTCGCCGCCGTTATGACGCGGGCCGGTTCTCGTTCAATGTGGCGAAGGGTCGATGTCCCACGTGCGAGGGCGAAGGATTCGTGAGCGTTGAATTGCTGTTCATGCCGAGCGTGTACGCACCATGTTCAACCTGCGGAGGAACACGCTACAACCCGGAGACGCTGGAGATCGAGTGGCAGGGTAAGAATATTGCGGACGTGCTGCAGATGACCGTGGACACCGCCTGCGCGTTCTTCGCTGACGAGCCGCAGATCATGCGTGCGTTGACCGTGCTCAAGGACATTGGACTGGGCTATTTGCGTTTGGGTCAACCAGCGACCGAGTTGTCTGGCGGCGAGGCGCAGCGAATCAAGCTCGCGACCGAACTTCAGCGAGCGCAGCGGGGCGAGACCCTTTACATCCTGGATGAGCCCACAACGGGGTTGCATTCCACGGACAGCGACCGCTTGCTGGTTCAATTGCAGGGTCTGGTCGATGCGGGCAACACAGTGATCGTGGTTGAGCACGACATGCGGGTGGCGGCCCAAAGCGACTGGGTCATCGACATGGGACCGGGCGCGGGCGAGGAAGGCGGAAAGGTAGTGGTCGGCGGCACGCCGGAGGACGTGGTGAAGCGGGGGAAACACAGCAATACTTCGAGGTATTTGAAGGCCTGCCTGCTCTGAGTTCACGGCTCAGAAGCGAAGCCAAGAAAACAAAACAGCCGGTGACTTCCCATGAAGCCACCAGCTGCCGCCAACCAAAAATCTGACCGCTTAGTCCATCGTCTCGAGCGTCGGATAGTCCGTGTACCCTTCGGTGCCACGAGCATAGAACGTTTCGGGAACCGGTGCGTTCAACACGGCATTGCTCTCAAAGCGTTTCACGAGATCCGGGTTGGCAATAAACAACTGCCCCCACGCGACGGCGTCGGCATCACCGCGGTCGAGCGCTTCCTGCGCGCTTTCCTTGGTGAACTTCTCGTTCGCGATATAAACACCACCGAAGGCACGCTTCAACAGCGGTCCGATCGAGTCTTCGCCCACGCGTTCACGTGCAGCAATGAACGCGATCTTGCGCTTGCCCAACTCACGTGCAACATAGCCGAAGGTAGCAGCGGGATCAGTGTCGCCCATGCTGTGCGAATCGGCGCGCGGTGCGAGGTGCATGCCAACCCGGTCAGCGCCCCAGACTTCAATACATGCGTCGACCACTTCGAGCATCAGCCGTGCACGATTTTCAGCCGGACCGCCGTAGATGTCCGTGCGTTTGTTCGTGCTGTCCTGCAGGAATTGGTCGAGCAGATAACCGTTTGCGCCGTGCACTTCAACGCCGTCGAAACCGGCGAGCTTCGCGTTCTCAGCACCTTTGCGGAAAGCTGCAACCACGCCTTGAATCTCGTCGAGTTCAAGCGCGCGCGGCGTCACGAATTCGCGTTGCGGCCGCACGAGACTCACATGACCTTGCGCTGCAATTGCGCTCGGCGCGACCGGCAGGTCGCCGTTGAGGAAGATCGGGTCGGAGATTCGGCCGACGTGCCACAGTTGCAGCAGGATCGTGCCGCCTGCGTCGTGGACGGCCTTCGTCACCAACTTCCAGCCTTCGACCTGCTCGTCCGACCAGATGCCCGGCGTTTCAGCATAACCCACGCCTTGAGGCGTAACCGAGGTCGCTTCGCTCAGGATCATGCCGGCGCCAGCGCGCTCAGCGTAGTACTGCGCCATCAACGCATTGGGCACGCGTTCAACACCTGCGCGCTGACGCGTGAGCGGTGCCATGATGATGCGGTTGCGAAGATTAAATGCACCAGCTTTGAGCGGATCGAAAAGATTTGGCATTTTGAAAGCATTCCTAAATAGACTGTAAAGGGAACCAGCAGCCAGAACACGGTGAACAAGCTGACGCTTCGGGAGCCGTTTTTCAAAGGCCCTTATGAAGCTGGTCGAGAAAAGCCTGGATAACCGCATCGTCGCGCTTGAAGAATATCCACTGCCCAACCCGCTTTGAGGTCACGAGGCCCGCTTTATGAAGCGTGGCCAGGTGAGCCGACACCGTGGATTGGGACATATCGCAACGCGCGTCGATCTGACCGGCGCACACGCCATTCACGAGCGGAAATTCCTGCTCGGGAAAGTAGACCTCCGGGTCCTTGAGCCACGCGAGAATCTCGCGGCGGACAGGATTGGCCAAGGCCTTGTGAATAGCGTCGATATCCATGGAAAAACGGCTTTAGGTAGAATCGCGATGAGACGAATTATATTTCGTATAAAACCGATATACAAGCAATCCACTATCGACGATAGGGGTAATCCCGGATCTCGCCGCTTGCCGTCGTCTTCAACTCGTTTTGCGTGCGTAACGAAGCCATACCGCGTCATGCTCGACGTGCTCAACTGACGCCAGGGTCAGATATGCGGGGTTTTTCCATGCGTTCATCGGCACTTCGAATGACGACGGATGTTCACTGCGGCCGTCCACCAGTGGCATGATCAGCACGCTCACCTCATCGACCAGACCGGCATTCACGAACGCGCCGCTCACGTGCGAACCGCCTTCTACGATCAGCTTCTTCACGCCCAGCTCGCGTTCAAGCGTATCGATCACTTCAGCCAGATCGATCTCCGTCTTGCCGCCGAAAACGTACGACACGTCAATTGACTGAAGATAGGCGAGATAGTCGTCGGAGACCTGCTCCGTCAGCACTTCGATCACATGCGACTTCAATGCGGTATTCGATTTCCATTCAACCAGTCCCTTCGGGTCAATGGAAATGGCGTATTGATCCGCGCCGCGTTGGGCGAAGTGATTCGTGCGAGGAATCGGCTGCTTCGCGAGGCCTTTCGGATACCCCTCGCCGTGCGCGATTTCCTGCATCGTGACGCGGCCGCAAATCCAGCCGTCGGCTTCAAAAGTCGCTGCTGTTTTCTCGTAGAGATCGGACGCGAAGTCGAGATGCCAGCCATCGGTCAGACTGCGGCCATCGACGGAAGACATCATGTGGCAAACAATAGTGGGCTTCATGGGCGTTGGTTTGAGTGTTGGGGGGAAAGCGGAGAATGCAGCAAGTAGTGTTCCGCGCCGCAAGCTGAAAGAGCGGGACGCGGCCGTCCTGAAGCCCAGAACATGCTGGCGCCGTCCTGAGGCTTGTGGTCTTATTCGTCCTTTGGATCACGCGGATAAACGCGCTGCCGCTCATGGACCTGAAGCAGATTCACTATTTCATCGCGCTGTTCGAGGACGGCTCGGTCACGCGCGCGGCTAAGCGGCTCAACATCGTGCAGCCGGCGCTCAGCATGCAGATATCGAAGCTTGAGGCAGAGCTTCACCAGCCGCTGTTCGAGCGTGGACCGCACGGCATGACGCCGACCGAAGCCGCGCGGCTGATGTATCGGCTATACGTACCCATTATTCGCGATATTGAACACGCCCGCGAGCAACTCAGTCGCAGCGACGTAATTGTTACGGGGCGCGTCGCGCTCGGCATGGTGTCGTCGGAAGCAGAGAGCGTGCTGCCCGAATCGCTCGCCACCTTCGACGCGCTGTTTCCGCAAGTGGAGGTGTCAGTAGCCGACGGTTTCAGCGCGCAATTGATTGATGCGGTCGAGGCCGGGCGCCTGGATGCCGCGGTCATCAACAAGCCGCGCGGACGTCTCTCGCTCGACACGCGTTCCTTGCTCGATGAAGAGATGGTGCTGGTGACCAGCGTCATTCACGGACGGCAGATGCCCGAGGCCATCGACCTGGCTGAACTCGGCGATCTCGAGCTCGTACTGCCCACCCGCCGCAACGGTTTGCGCGGCGTGCTGGATGCTGCGCTTCTCAACGCGGACATAGTGATCCAGCCGAAGTTTGAAATCGATCTGCTGAATACGATCGTGCAGTTCGTTGAACAGAGCAATGTGGCGACCATCTTGCCGCGCGTTGTCGTCCAGCGGAAAGTGGACGACGGCCTGCTGCACGCTTATCGCATTGCATCGCCGGGGATCGTGCGGCATATCGTATGCGTGAGCCACCCGAAGCGGCCGATTGGCGCCGCGACGAATGCGCTCATCGAAATCATCACGGACAACATTCGCCGCGTGACCACGACCGTTGCGCCGCCATAGCTCTCAAGAACAAATCGCGCAAATCAGCCTGGCTGCACCGACCGATTATCGAGCCTGCCCAGCGTCTCCGGCACGATGAACGCGCCCACGAGAAAGATCACGCTGATCACGCCGACGAAGATCGCCAGCGTCATCGGCAACTCGCCCGGGTCCTTCGCCACCAGCGACACGGCGGTCGGCATCATGCCGCCGATCGCGAAGCCTATATTCCACGACAGCCCCGTTCCGGTCGCACGAATCGCGGTGGGGAAACGCTCGTTCAGGAAGATCAGGATAGGCGCATACCCCGCGCTGCCGAGTGCGCTCAACACGACCGCATAGACGGCGATCATGGTGATGCTTTGCGCGGTGGGCAGCAGCAGGAACAAACCGGGCAGCGCGACCAGGCGAACCAGCCCGAGCCAGATAAACGCGCTCTTGCGTCCGATGAACGTGCTCAGGTGCCCCGCCGCCACCGACGCCGCGAGCACCCCGATGCTCGCGATCATCAGGATGCCGGCGGCCGTGCCGTTGGGCACGTGGCTCACTACCTTGAGGAAGGTCGGCAGGTAACCCGAGGTCAGGTAATAACCGCTGCCGCCACCAATCGTGAGCAGCAGGTTGACGAACAAGATGCCGCGATAGTCCCTCGAAAACAGCGTTTTAATTGGTGACCGGATGATTTCCACCGGCGCCGACATGTCGCGCGCGGCGGCCTTTGCGGCTTTCTCAGCCGCGAGCTTTTGCCACAGCGGCGACTCTTCGAGACTATTGAACACGAACAGTCCAAGCACCGAACTGATGATGCCGGTGAAGAACATGCACCGCCAGCCCCACACGTCGAAGAGTTCGCCCGGAAAGATCGACGACATGGTCAGGTACACGATGGAAGCGAGCAACGCGCCCAGTCCCGCGCCGCCACCGCCAACCAACCCGGAGACCGCGCCGCGATACTTCGGCGCGACGGATTCAGTGCCGATGGTATGCGTCGACGCCACCACCCCGCCCACGAACACGCCCTGCACAAGACGCAGTGCGAGGAACAGGATTGGCGCTACCAGTCCGACCTGTGCAACGGTAGGCAGGACACCGAAAAGCGCAGTCGATATCCCCACGCCAACGACGGCGAGAATCATCGCGCCCTTGCGGCCATGACGGTCCGCGTAGGACCCAAACCACGCGGAGCCAAGCGGACGCATGAGCAGAGTCACCGCGAATGACGCGTACACCGCGGCCAGCGAAAGCATGGCATGTTCGGACGGAAAGAACAGCCGGCCGACCACGGGAGCCACGTATAAAAGCACAAACAGATCAAATAGATCGAGTGCCCAGCCCAGGCATGAGGCGACGACTGCGCCCATCACCTGTCGCGTGTTTACTTCGGGCGCGGCGGCGCTTTCCTGTGCTGCTACGGACATTGTCATCTCCTTGAAGGTCGCGGCGCATTCTGTTGAATGACGCCGTGTTTTTTGGCACGTCGAGATGTCGTGCTCTCGTTGGTATTTAAGTGCCGGCGCACCATTCGCGTGTTCATCTCAGCTACCGCGAAACACCGGCTTGCGTTTGCCGTGGAACGCTTCCACGCCTTCACGGAAATCGTCGGATGTACGCAGCCGGCTATAGCTGTGCCCTTCCAGTTCGATAGCAATCGAGAGAGGAGCATCTTCCGTGTCGTTGAGCAGCTTCTTCGCCGTGCGTTGCGCGAGCGGCGAGAACGCACGCAGTTCATCGACGAGTGCATCGGTCGTGGCTTCAAGCTGCGAATCCGCTACGCTCTCCACCGCGATGCCCCATTCGTACGCCTGCTTGCCGGGGATCCGGCGCGAGCGCATCACAATGTCCTTGGTCCTGCCAATGCCCACCATCTGCTGCAGGCGCGCCGAGCCGCCCGAGCCCGGGATCTGTCCGAGCTTCTGCTCCGGCAGAGCGTAGAAGGTTGTATCGGTTGCAATGCGGAAGTCGCAAGCGAGCGACAACTCGAAGCCCACCCCAAAGCAAAAGCCGCGATTCGCGGCGATCACCGGCTTCGAGCAGCGAGCGGGCGCCGCAATATTCCACGCCAGTTTCGACACATGTTCCGGCGATGCTTCAAGGAAGCCCTTGATGTCGCCGCCGCTCGAAAAATGCTCGCCGATGGCGCGCACGACGATCACGCGCACGCGGTCGTCTTCGTCGAGCGCTTCGAACGCGGCGCGCAACTGGTCGCGTGCGTGCATCGAAATGACGTTGAGCGGCGGACGATGCAAAATAATGTCGGCGCGCTCGCGTTTCTCATCGACTTCAATCGAAAAGCCGTCCAGGTCCTGCAACAGCGTCTGGCCGCGATGGGTCAAGTCAGTCATCGGTTACTCCTTCGTTGTTTCTATGGGGTTATTCGTGGTGTCGATGTCATATTCACCGGCAGATAATTTGCGGCGGAGGATCTTGCCGACAGGCGACTTCGGAATCTCGTCGACGAAAACATAGTCGCGCGGACGCTTGAAATTCACGAGGTCCGACTCGCGGCACCAGGCGTCGAGCGCGTGGGCTTCAACATAATCACGGCGCTTGATGAATGCCACTACACGCTGTCCCCAGCGCTCGTCTTTCACGCCCGCGACCGCCACTTCGTCCACGGCCGGATGCAGCGACAACACCGATTCAATATCGACAGGCGAGATGTTTTCTCCGCCGCTGATGATCATGTCGTCTACGCGGCCGCTCACGAAGAGGTCACCGTCCTGGTCGAAGAAACCGGTGTCGCCGGTGAAGTACCAGCCGTCGCGCAAGGACTTCGCATTCGCGTCCGGACGATTCCAGTAACCTTCGAATGCCTCGTCGCCGAGCAGGTCCGCAATGATCTGGCCTTCCTCGTGCACGGCCGCAAAATCGTTCGGCGATGCTGCGTCCAGCTTCACCACGCGCAGCCGCGTGTTGATGCCGGCGCGGCCGGCGCTGCCGGGTTTGCGCGTGGCGTCCTGGTCGATGCTGAACGTGTAGACCTCGGAAGAGCCATAGTGATTCACGAACAGTTCGGGCTTGAATGCGGCCGACAAACGCTTGAGCAAGCCATCACTCATGGGCGCACCCGCGAAGCCGAGCTTTGTCACCGAACCCGTGCTTGCTTTCGCAAAGCCCGGTGCGGCCAGCAGATCGTGGTAAAGCGTGGGCACGAGATACAGGCAGGTGAGCTCGAACGTGCCGATCGACTCCAGCGCATGGGGTGCGTTCCAGCGCCGCGCGCACACGAACAGGCCATCGACCAGCGCCATGGCGAGCAGCGAGCGCACGCCCATGGTGTGATAAAGCGGCATGACGCCCAGCGTGCGTTCACCGTAGCGGTACAGGTTCTGTGCGACGTGTGCAAGCGCCGCGGCGCGCTCATGCCGGTGACGGCGCGGCACGCCCTTCGCCTTGCCCGTCGTCCCGGAGGTATAGAGGATCAGCGACAGGTCGTCGGCCGTGGCTTCTGTCGTGATGTTCACTGCACGTGCGTTCAGCAACGCGTCGAATGATGTCGTGCCGCGTGCATCGTCCAGCGCGATACGCGGTATCTTCTGCGCCGCCTCGCTTGCATCGACTGCATCTGCGGAAACCGGTTCGAATACGATCGCTTTCGCGCCCGCATCGGTCACGCAGTAGTCGAGTTCGTCAGGCTTCGCGCGCCAGTTCAACGGCGTCATGACAATGCCGGCGAACTGGCAAGCCCAATGCAACGTCGCCATTTCCCAGCGGTTTTGCAGCACGACGAGCAAGCGGTCGCCGCGTACGAGACCCAGCTCGCGCAGACCACCAGCAGCCTTGGCAATGATGCCGTGCCACTTGACGTAAGTCAGCTGCACGTCGCCATCCACGAGGGCGAGCGTGTTCGGGCTGCGTTCGACGCTTTGCAAAAAGGTCCGGCCGAGATCAAGCATGTTCCGGCTCCTTCTCGCTGTTCTTTTTACGTAATGCCGCTACATCAAGCACTGCCGCCACGATCGGCGTATAGCCTGTACATCGGCACAGATGGCCTGACAGCATCTCGCGCACCTGCATTTCCGTCGGGTCCGGCACGCGCTTGAGATAGTCCGCGCACGACATCAGGATGCCGGCCGTGCAGAAGCCGCACTGCAATGCGTGATGACGCTGGAAGGCACGTTGCAGATCGCCTAGCGTCTGATCAGGCGCGAGACCTTCGACCGTGTCAACGCGGCGTCCCTCCGCCTGCACCGCGAGCATCAGGCACGAACGGGCCGCCACGCCGTCCACCTGCACGGTGCACGCACCGCACACGCCGTGTTCGCAGCCGACGTGGGTTCCGGTCGCGCCCAGTTCATGACGCACGAAATCGGACAACAGGTCGCGTGATTCGCAATAGCCCGTACGTTCTCGTCCGTTGAGTGTCACGGTGATACGCCGGCGCTCGCCGCGCGCAAGCGTGGTGGATGATGTCTTGCTCACTTCGCCTCCTCTATTACGCGCCATCCGAGTTGCCTCACCAGATGGCGTCTATACGTTGCGCTGACATGGGTGTCGTCCTGCGCGTTCAGCTTCCAGCTCAAATCGTTCAGCGCGCCACGCAAGTCGTCGCCATGCAGCCTTGGCCATTGCTCGACCACTGGCCGGTCCGCCACGCCGCCTACGGCGATCCTGATCGATGTGTCGGTGACCACGGTGGCGCACGCGACCATTGCGAAGTCGCCGTGACGGGAAGAAAATTCGGTAAACGCGTATCGCTCGCCGGCCCGCTTCAGCGGAAACCGCACGCCTTCAACCAGTTCATCGGGCTCGCGCGCGGTCATCAACATGCCCTGGAAAAAGTCCTCTGCCTTGAGCGCGCGCTTGCGTCTCCTCGATCGCAGCATCACGTCGCCACCGAGCACCGAAAGCACCAGCGGCAGCTCAGCGCTCGGGTCGGCATGCGCGATGGACCCGCATACGGTGCCGCGATTGCGAATCTGAAAATGCGAAATGTGCGGGAACACGAGCGCAAGCAAGGGCACTTCGTCCTGAAGCGTCGGACGCCACTCCACGCTGCCCTGAGTAGCCGCTGCGTTCACGACAAGAGAATCACGGTCGATGCTCACGCGATCGAGTTCCTCCGTGCGAGAGATATCGATCAGCACCCGCGGTTGCGCAAGCCGCATGTTCAGCACGGCCATCAGGGACTGGCCGCCTGCAAGAATGCGGGCCTCTTCACCGGTTTGCGCGAGCGCTTCGAGCGCGTCGTGCGTGGAAAAGGCGCGCAGGTAATCGAATGGCGCCGGCTTCATGACGTTCTCCTGAAACGTGCAACGAGCCGGCCTAGCCACGAACCGCCGCTTTTTACGGGCTTCCCTGCTGCCTGACGTCCCAGTGATTCAAACAGTTGACGCAACACGACCTTCGCCGCGCCTTCAAGCATCCGTCCGCCCACGGCTGCAACCTTGCCCGAGACCTGCGCTTCGTAGTCATAGGTGAGCCGCGTGCCAGTACCAACGGGCGTGAGTTCCACGAGGCCATTGCCACGCGCGCTGCCAAGCGACGACATGCCCGCCCCGGCGAGCCGCAATCGATGCGGCGGATCGAGGTCGGACAGCGTGATCTGCGCTTCGAAACGCGCCTTGATCATGCCCACGCCCACGGTCACATCGGCGCGATAAGAATTCTCGCCATTCGCTTCAAGCGCGTGACAACCCGGGATCACCTTGGCGAGCGCGTTGGGATCGAGCAGCACCGCGAAGATCGCTTCCGGCGATGCCGCGAGATCCACGCTGCCTTGCGCGGTCAACGCCTTGCCGCCGGGCAACACCGGCTTCTTTTGCTGCGTCTCCCGGAACTCGGGCCGCGAAGGTTCGGGATCCTCTATACCCACCAGCGCCATCACCTTTGAAGGCGTCAGGGGCAAACGGATGTCATCGACACCGAGCGCGTCCGCCACTGCATTTGCAATGCAAGGCGGCGTGCTCATGTTGTTGCCTTCGCCCAAGCCCTTAGCGCCCAGCGGCGTAAACGGCGATGGCGTCTCCAGGTGAATGATCATAGGATCAGGCACTTCGCAGGTCGTCGGCATCAGGTAATCGGCCAATGTGCCCGACTGGAAGCTACCGTCGGCACCATAACGAAACTCTTCCATCAGCGCCGCACCGAGCCCCTGAGCGAACGCGCCGCGGATCTGGCCATCGGCGAGTGCGGGGTTCAGCAACGTGCCGGCATCGTGCGCGGTGACATAGCGGTCGATCCGCACGCGCCCCGTTGCACGGTCCACTTCAACACCGCACATATCGAAGGCAAAACCATACGCCGCCGATGTATTGATGCGGTCCTGCTCATCAGGCGCATCCATGTTTTCCGGCGTCCAGAACACCGTCTCGCGCAGACCCGGCTCTTCGCCTTCGGGTAGCAATGCAGGCGCCCAATGCGGTGCATTGCTCGCGACGCGGCCAAAGGGCATTGCATGCGTTTCATCGCCTGCTTTATAGATGCGTCCGCCTTCAAAACGGATGTCATCGGGCTTGCACGCAAGCTGCGATGAAACAATGCGCGCCAGCTTGTCGCGCACGCGCATGGCCGCGAGATGCACCGTGCCCGCGACGGCCCCTGCAAAGCGGCTCGAATAGTTTCCCGACGCCACCGACCACGCATCCTTGTGCGTATCGAACTCCACGTTCACCACGATCTCGTGCGGCGCGAGTCCGAGCACATCCGCCACGACTTGCGCGCAAACGGTCATGTGTCCTTGCCCCGCCGGTGTCGACGCCACCGTCACCACCACGCCGCCAAGCAGGTCGACGCTGACCGTCGCGCTCGCAATAGCACCGCTCTTCGGTCCTGCCTTCTTGCGGGCTTCAGCAGGCATCACCGTCGTGATGTACCCCATGTTCGATATCGACGGCTCGACAATCGCCGCAAAGCCGATGCCATACAAACGGCCTTCCTTGCGCGCAGCGTCGCGGCGCGCCTTGAGCTCGTCGTATCCACCCTCGGCGAGCGAGCGTTTCAATGCTTCCTGATAGTTGCCCGAGTCCAGCAATGCGCCCGCCGCCGCGCGATAAGGGAAGGCATTGGCGGGAACAAAATTGCGCCGGTACACGTCCAGCACGTCAAGCTTCAACTCGATCGCAATACGTTGCATCAGGCGCTCGAGCGCGAAATAAACCTGCGGCCCGCCGAAACCGCGTACGAGGCCCGTAGGCGTCTTGTTGGTCAGGACAACCCTGTTCCGCACCAGCAGCGCGGGAATGGCGTACGCGCCCGTTAAACAGCCGTGCATGCGATAAAACGTGGCAGGCTCCGGCGCGCGCAGATACCCGCCGCAATCCTCGATCTGGTCATAGTTGAGCGCGGTGATCCGGCCATCGTTTTCCACGGCTGCTTCGAGCGTGGTCAGCCGCGCCGTAGCGGAGGTCGCCGCGCTCAGGTGCTCGAGCCGGTCTTCCACGTATTTGACCGGCGCGTTCGCCTTGCGCGATGCCAGGCACATCAGCACGACGTAGGGAAATACGGCCTGCTTCACACCGAAGCTGCCGCCCGAATCGCGCGGCGCCTTGTGACGCAAGCGGTTGGCCGGAACGTTCAGCGCGAGCGCCATCACTGCGTGCAGCGAGAACGGCCCCATGAAATTGGAGGTGACGTCATACCCTTCGTCGCCGGAAAGATACTCGGCGATTACCACGGCACATTCGATCGGCGCGCAGGTATTGCGCGGATAGTGCGCTTCAAGTTTCACGCGATGTGGCGCGTTCCTGAATGCCGTTTCGGGCTCGCCATACCGGAAACTTCGGTCGCTGATCACGTTGGTGTCGACGTTCGGATGCAGCACCGCGGCGTCACTTTTAAGCGCGCCTTCTATCGATGTCACCGGGTCGAGCGTCTTGTATTCCACCTTGATCAGGTCGAGCGCGTCCTCGGCCAGCGCACGCGATTCGGCCATCACCACTGCAACGGGTTCGCCTACGTAGCGCACACGCTCGGTCGCGAGCGCCCACTGTTCCATCTTCGACTTCACCCCGACCACGAACGGACGTGACCACGCGGCGAGATCGTCACGCGTCAGCACTGCTCGAACGCCTTCACATGCAAGCGCCGCGGTGGTATCGATGGAAACCAGTTCGGCATGGGCGTGCGGCGAGCGCAGCACGGCCGCGTGCAGCGTGCCCGGCTTGATCGCAAGGTCGTCGCCATATCGCCCGCGGCCAGTCAGGATGGCGGGGTCTTCAAAACGTTCGAGCGACTTCCCGACGTAAGTGTTCTTCGGCTTCGGCGCGTTTTGCGCCTCGTGCGCTGTGTCGAGCGCCTCTGACGCTCGCGCGTCGACACCGGCAAAGCCGGTCTGTTCGCGCTGGTTCATTCGTCCGCTCCTTCGGTGTGCCGTGCACCGAACTCATCGGCAAGACCGCTCCATCGCCGGGCTATTTCCCGATGCTCAATGCCGAACAGATCGAGAATGCGTCCGACGGTATGGTCAACAACGTCTTCGATGGTTTTCGGATGCGCGTAGAACGCCGGCACCGGCGGCATCACGATCGCGCCCATTTCAGTCGCCATGGTCATGTTGCGCAAGTGCGCCAGATTGAGCGGCGTTTCGCGCGCCACCAGCACCAGGCGGCGGCGCTCTTTCAGCATCACGTCGGCCGCGCGCGTGAGCAGGTTGTCGGCAAATCCATTCGCCACCGCAGCCAGTGTTTTCATCGAGCAGGGAGCCACGACCATGCCTGCGGTGACGAAGGAACCGCTCGCAATCGACGCGCCAATATCGCGGACGTTATGCACGACGTCAGCCATCGCATCGAGATCCTGGCGCGTGATGCCGAGTTCCTGCGCGGCTGTCACCGCACCCGATGCCGACACGATCAGATGCGTCTCGTGCGTACCAATCCGGCGCAGCGCAGCAAGCAGACGCACGCCAATGACCGCGCCGCTCGCTCCCGAGATGCCGACAACCAGACGCGGCTTTTGGTCGGCGCTCATCAACTCTCGCTCAGGTAGGTATCGAAGCCGGCGTTATCGGGCGCGACCAATGTGTCGAGATCGACCGCGTCGTAGCCGGGAATCCGCACGCGGGTGAACACGTGGCCCGAATAGGCCACCGGCCGCGTGGCATCCAGACCCATCTTCGCGCTGATGCCCTGCAGATGCGGAGGGGCATCGTCAGGATGACCAACGGTTGTCGATGGATCCAGCGGCGAGCCTTGCGCGCCTTCGATTAACACAAGATCGCGGTCCGCCTGAAAACGCGTGGCGATCGCCCATTCGATTTCGGCGGGATCATGGATGTCGACGTCGGTGTCCACCACCACGACTTGCTTGATGTCGTAATGCGCGCCGAATGAGCACAGGATCACGTTCTTCGCCTCGCCCTCGCGCTTCTTCGCGAACTGCACCCACAGGTGGTATCGGCATACGCCGCCGACTGAAAGATGCACGTCGGTCACGCCGGGATGACTGCGTTGAAGGTGCGATAAAAGCGTCGCCTCGCGCGGAATGCCGCCGAGCAGCAAGTGCTCCATTTCTGCCGGCACGATGGTGTGATAAACCGGTTTCCGCCGATGCGTGACCGCCGTCACCTCGATCACTTCGCGTGCTTCCTGTGCGCTGTAGTACTTCGGAAACTCGCCGAACGGGCCTTCCGCTTCGCGCACGTCGGGCAGGATGCGGCCCTCGATCACGATCTCCGCGAACGCCGGCACGCGCACCTCGTTTGTCACGCATTTAACGACAGGCAGCGGCGCGCCGTGCAGTGCGCCGGCGATCTCCAGCTCATCGAAATCAATGGGCGAAATGGCCTGGGACGCGAGCATGGTCAGGGGATCGACACCGATTGCGATCGCAATATCGAGCGCATCACCCGCAGCTTCCGCGGTCTTCTGGAACGCATGAAGATGGCGCGGCAGCAGCAAGATCGCCATGCGATCGCGAGCGTGCACCTGGATACGGTTGATCGAAACGTTCTGCACGCCTGTACGCGGATTGCGCGCAATCACAAGACCTGCGGTGATATACGGACCGTTGTCGTGCTCGCTATGAGTGGGGATCGGCAGCAACGCGTGAAGGTCGATTCCGCTGGTATGCACGACCTGCTGGCATGCGGCTTCGCCGGCGGGCACTTCTTTCCATGGCAGAGGATGATCTGCCGCATCGCGGAAACGCTGCAACAGGTCTTTCTCCGCTACGCCCATGGCCTCGGCAATCCATGCGCGCCTGGACATGAAGCCGCTGACCACCGGCATGTCATGTCCACCCGGCGCGAGGAATATTGCTGCCTGCTTGCCGTCGAGCCGCTTCGCCACGGCCGCGAGCTCATGTTTCAGCGCGACCGGTTTAGCGATGGTCGCAACGCGTCCGGTGGCGGAAAGGTGCGCGAGCCAGCCACGCAGCGACAATGTGTCGAAGGGGGTCGTTGCGGGGCCGTTCGTCGCGGCGTCACGTCGATTCATCTGCGTCTCCATCGCGTCTCCTTCATTTCTTAAATCAAGCGTAACGACAACGCGACATAACTTCTAATACTGTTTTTTGATGTTTTCGATCAGTCTCCGTGATATCCGTGTTTGCCCCAATGAAAGTCTTTTGTTAGTGGAATATCAATAGCATGGGGCTTGGGCGCGGTACCCTGCGGGGCGGCGTCTGATAAATAGCGGTTGCTGTATTAGACTTATTGATAGCCCGCACTTCGGACCTGTTCTTTTTGAGGCGACCTACATGGACCTGAAGCAGATTCAGTATTTCATCGCCTTGTTCGAGGACGGCTCCGTCACGCGGGCCGCCAAGCGGCTGAACATCGTGCAGCCCGCGTTGAGCATGCAGATCGCCAAGCTGGAGGACGAACTGCATCAGCAGCTCTTTGAACGCGGCGCGCATGGCATGGCGCCAACCGCAGCGGGACGGCTGATGTACCGCCTCTTTCTGCCGATCATGCGGGATCTCGCACACGCGCGACAGCAACTGGTGCAGCGCGACGAAGTGGTGACGGGGCATGTATCGATAGGCTTGATTGCGTCGGTGACGGAAAGCGTGCTGGCGGATTCATTGTCGCGATTTCACGCTCGTTATCCGCATGTGGAAGTCACCGTGGCAGACGGTTACAGCGCGACGTTTATCGACTGGGTGTCGGGCGGGCAACTCGACGCTGCGCTCATCAACAAACCTCGCTCGCGGCTGTCGCTCGACTCGCAGCCCTTGCTCGATGAAGAGATGGTGCTCGTCACCAGCGCCGTGCATGGGCCTGACTTGCCGCATGTCATCGAGCTTGCGCAGCTTCCTGATCTTGAACTGGTGTTACCCACGAAACGTCATGGCTTGCGCGGCGTACTGGATACCGCCGCGCAGCACGAAGACGTGCTGCTCGCGCCGCGCTTCGAGATCGACGTGCTGAGCACGATCGTCAAGCTGGTGGAAAGCACGCGCTTCGCGACAATCCTGCCGCGCATCGTGGTCGAGCGCGCGGTGCGGCTGGGAACGCTGCGCGTGTATCCCATTCTTGCGCCGCGGATCGTGCGTCATATCGTGCGGATCAGTCATCCGCGACGTCCGCTAAGTGCGGCGGCGGAAGCGCTGATAGCCATCATTGCCGACGAATTGCGGCTGGTGTCCAGCGAGTCGACGATGGAAGCGTGAACGTAGCTGGTACTTCTATCGATCTTCAAGCACCGAAAAAATATTGCCGGCCGGGTCCTTGAACCAGGCAATTACCGGGCCTTCCGAGCCTCGGCAAATCCCCTTGGCATCGGTCTTGAGACCTGGCATGTCGTAGTGTTCGAAATTCACGCCGCGTGCGCTCAGCGTATCGACTGCCTGCTCCACGCTATCGACCGGGAAGTTCAACACGGTGTAGGTTGCCGGCACGTAATCGGCCTTGGGATAGACAAGTACATGGTTACCGCCCGCGAGATGCAGCTTGAGAATGCCCATGGGCTCGCTCGTCACCTTGAGGGCCAGCATATCGCTGTAAAACGCCTTTGCTTCGGCAAGATCCTTCACCGCAAAGCCGCTAAAAGCGTGACTGTCTTTCAATAGCGTTGCCATTGTTTGCTCCTTTAAGATTGTGCAACTCATGCGTCCGACCACGACGCGCGCAACTCCTTCACCGGACGCACTTCCACGCCGCCCAGCCGTGCGCCGGGAAAGCCGGAAGCCACGCGCATGGCGTCATTCATGTCGCGTGCCTCGATAAGAAGAAAGCCGCCCACCTGCTCCTTCGTTTCGGCGAATGGACCGTCCGTGATCGAAACATGCTCACCGCGAACCCGCAACGTGACCGCTTCCTTCGCGGATTGCAGCGCCTGCGCCGCGATGAAATGGCCGCTCTCTCGCAGGCGTTCGTCGTATGCCAGGGATTCGTCGACTAGTGCGTCGTACTGCCGTTTCGACAGATCGTCGAGCACGTGTTCGTCGAAGAAAATGAAGCACAGGAATTTCATCGGTCTCTCCGGTTTGGGTTGGCTTCACCTGCTAGACGCGCGAGCAAAGCCGAAATCGACAGAAAACGCGGTGAAAAAGTTTCGAAATGTAACGGACGGGACGGCGGTGCTTGCCGCCTTTGCGACCGTGTGAGATCTCGTGCGACGATCGGCGGGATGCCGGAGTTGGGCGCGTCTGTTAATCTGCGCCTTTCTTTCCGCCGACAAGACTTCGAACCATGCAACAGGATCTCCCTTTCAACGAACGAGGTATTACGTTTGCCCGCGCCGGCCTGAGCGCGGCGGGCCAGCTCTTTCCGTTGCGTGATTTGCGCGGCGCGACGGTGGTCATGGTGCCAAAGCAGAAGCCCTTGCCGATTGCACTGGGTGTCATTGGTTTGATCGTGGCGGCAACGGGAGGAATTCTCGGTTCAGGACCGGCGTTGCTGCTGGGCGTGATGATCGCGGTAGTGGGATATTTGTCGTGGATCACGCAGGACGTGATCTACAGGATGTACGTCACTACGCCGGCAGGCGAGCGTGAGGTCTTCACGACGAAGGACGAAGAGTTCGCGCAGCGCGTGGCGCAGCTCGTGCGCGAAGGAATTCCGGCAGCGCCTGCTTCCACAGCCACGCCGGGGCCCTCATCTGCGCCCGAGCCGAATTAATACTTTCTTTACACGGACCGCCGCGATCCATGCCTATTGTTAATGCGCGGCTCGCTAAAGTGGTCGTGTTCTAGCCACCGCCCGTCGCGAGACGGTGCACCATCCGATGCTTCAGGCAAGCGTTGCTTCCCCGGTCCGTTCATCTGCCGTTCCTGTGCCCAAGCCGTTCGTACGGGCCACGCGTAAGCTCCAGACGGTTATTGCGTTTGATCTCATCCTGCCGGGGCTTGACTCCAGCGGGCCGCGGCGCGTTTTGCAGAAGGCGTTGGGCGGCGAAGCGCGTATGCAGGTGGTAGCAACAGATCGCCGGCATGAATGCGTCACGTTGCACGTTGAAGTGCCGTCGCGGACGTTAAGCGATGTGATTGGCGTGGTGACGTCCCGGTTTGAGCAGGCAACCTTGGGCCACGCGACGACGTTCACACTGCGTCGCTAATGTCGGTTTTAGTTTTAGTTTTTGGTTTGATCTACTCGCACCGATGGACCTCAAAACCCGTCCACCGGCGCGAGCTAAAACATCAAACGTTAAACGTTAAACGATCAAAGGCTCAACGTGCCAAATATGCTTGGCGTATTCCGCAATCGTCCGGTCTGACGAAAAAATCCCCATCCCCGCGACGTTTTCAATTGCACTGCGCGTCCACGCTTCCTTATCGAGAAATTTCGCATCGACGTCTGCCTGGGCTTTGTCGAAACTCTCGAAGTCCGCCAGCACCATGTAATGGTCGCCCCAATCCACCAGCGTATGAAAGATGTCATAGAAGCGATGCGGCTGGTCCGGCGAAAAGTGCCCAAGCCGGATTTGGTCAAGCGCCAGCTTGAGTTCAGGATTCTCTTCGTAGATATGACGCGGCCTGTATCCGGTCGCCCGCAACGCATCAATCTCTTCGGTTGAGTGCCCAAAGATAAACATGTTCTCGCGCCCGACGGCATCGCAAATCTCGATGTTCGCGCCATCCAGCGTGCCAATGGTCAATGCGCCGTTCAACGCGAGTTTCATGTTGCCCGTGCCCGACGCTTCGGTCCCCGCCATCGAAATCTGCTGCGATAAATCCGCTGCCGGAATAATCAGTTCGGCCACGCTCACGCCATAGTTCGGAATGAAACCGACCTTCAACCGGTCACCAATCAACGGATCGTTGTTGACCTTCTCCGCCACGTCGTTAATCAGCTTGATGATCGTCTTGGCCATCTTGTAGGCCGATGCCGCCTTGCCGGCAAACATCACCACGCGCGGTGTCCACGCCTTCTCCGGCTCCTCGCGAATCCGGTTGTAGCGCACGATCACATGCAAAATGTTCAGCAACTGACGCTTGTATTCGTGAATGCGCTTGACCTGCAAATCGAACAGCGCATTCGGGTCGATGATCGCCCCTGTCTCAAGCTTCGCTCGTGCGGCAAGCCGGACCTTGCTCGCGAACTTCGCGTCATGAAAGGCTTTGGTAAATTCAGGGTCGTCGCGCCATTCGCGCAGCCGGGCCAACTCGAACAAGTCAGTCCGCCACCGCGGTCCAAGCCGTTCATCGATCAACGACGACAGCTTCGGGCTCGCCTGCGACAACCACCGGCGCGGTGTAATACCGTTCGTCACGTTCGTGAAACGCTCGGGGTACATGCGCGCGAAATCGGCAAAAATATTCTGCGTCATCAACTGCGAATGCAGCTTCGACACGCCGTTCACCGTGTGGCTCGCAACAATCGCAAGATGCGCCATGCGTACACGCCGCTGACCGTATTCGTCCACCAGCGAAATGCGGCGGATCAGGTCGACGTCGCGTCCAAACTTTTCGCCCACCTGCTTGAGAAAATCGGCGTTGATATCAAAGATGATCTCGAGGTGGCGCGGCAACAGCCGCGACAGCATTTCCACGTCCCACGTTTCCAGCGCCTCGGGCATCAAGGTGTGGTTCGTGTACGAGAACATTTGCTGAATCAGCTTCCATGCCTTGTCCCACGGCACGTGATGCGTATCGACCAGCAAGCGCATCAGCTCGGGGATGGCCAGCACCGGATGGGTGTCGTTCAGGTGCACCGCCACCTTCTCCGCCAGCCGCCCAAAATGCGTATGCGTGCGTTGATAGCGGCGGATCAGGTCCTGCATCGTCGCGGATACGAAGAAGTATTCCTGGCGCAAACGCAGCTCGCGGCCGGCCTGCGTAGAGTCGTCCGGATACAGCAGGCGCGATACGTGTTCCGAGGTGTTCTTCGCTTCCACCGACCGGCGATAATCGCCCTGGTTGAACGCGGACAGGTCGAATTCATCGGTCGCCCGCGCCGACCAGAGCCGCAGCGTATTGGTCGCGGTCGTGGCGAAACCGGGGATCACCGTGTCGTACGCCATGGCGTTCACGTGTTCCGTATCGATCCATTCGGTCCGGTCATCATGACGGACCGTACGTCCGCCAAAATGAATCACATAGTTCACTTCGGGGCGCGGGAACTCCCAAGGATTGCCGGCGCGCAGCCAGTAATCGGGCGTTTCGACCTGATTGCCGTCAACGATGGTCTGCCGGAACATGCCGTATTCGTAACGGATGCCATAGCCAAAACCGGGAATGCCGACGGTCGCCATGGAGTCGAGAAAACACGCGGCCAGGCGGCCCAGGCCACCGTTGCCGAGCGCGGCATCGGGTTCCAGGTTCTCTAGCGTATTCAGGTCTATGCCAAGGCCGGCAAGGGCTTCACGGACTTCGTCGTGAATGCCAAGGGCAAGCAACGCATTAGTAAACGTCCTGCCGATCAGGAACTCCATTGACAGGTAGTAGACGCGTTTGACGTCTTGCTCGTATTGCTGGCGCGTGGTTTTCATCCAGCGCGCCACTAGCCGGTCGCGGACCGCCAGTTCGGCGGCATGAAGCCAGTCGCGTGGCTGCGCGGTGACGGCATCTTTGCCGACGCCGTACATGAGGCGGTTGGAAATGGAGCGCCTGAGCGCATCGACGGTGCTGTTCAGCTGTTCGAATTCCAGGTCGACGGATGTCATCGAACTCTCCAGAAATGCATTGCTGGACAACGCGCTAGGTACGAGCCGCGTTCTGTCAAGCGGGACGGGGCCGGGTGAACAGGCAGGTTACGCTATTTTTATTTTTTTGGGTATTGGCCGCGGGGGCCGTGGAACTGGCACGACATCCGCCGGCAGTCCGTCCTTTGTCGCATTTCCGTCATCGGAAGCAGTTGAGCTGATCTTGAAACAGAATTGTTAAATTATTTTGGTTTCCTGATCATTTCCCCATTTGAACGCGCCTTTATGACGCGGCGTTGTGGCTGTCAGCCAGCCTTTCGATTAGCTGAATATAGTGATCGAGCGAGGGCGTAACGCGCTCGGGACTCTTTGCAAGATCATCCCAGCGGCGCAATGAAAGTGCTTCCTGCGCGAAGGGTTTGCGCATGAAATCATCCGATTCTTCCCGGCTGAAAATGCCTCCCTGCAATTTCAGGCTACGGACTGAATCGGCGGATAACGTCGAAAAATATTCGTCATCAATTGCACATAAACAGCGTTTTGCGTCCACATGCAGGCGGATCGGTTCGAGCACGGCATTACCGAACAACGGCCGCAGGAAGGGCAGCGCGAAATACTGGTGCAAGTCGTCAATGCCCCGCTCGCTTGGCGTCTCCCCCTGGAGGTTCAGCAAGTGTCCCAGGTCGTGCAAAAATGCCGCGCCAACGAGCGTTTCGTCTGCGCCCGCTTCCTCGGCCAGCGCCGCCGTCTGCAGTGCGTGCTGGAGTTGCGTGACCGGTTCACCGCTATAAGCAATGGCGCCGTAAGTGTCGAAGAGATGCCGGATATCAGTGAGCGTAAGCGCCATGATTCAAGCCCAGGGCAAAGAAAAAGTCTTGAGGTTTGTGAAGCTTTTCATCGCTTCCTGAACGCCTTCCTTGTAACCGAGACCCGAGTCCTTGATACCGCCGAACGGCGTCAACTCGATCCGGTAACCCGGCACTTCCCACACGTTGACAGTGCCCACGCGCAGTTCGTTCACAAAGCGCGTGATCAGGTCCGCGCGGTCCGTACACACGCCGGACGACAACCCGAACGCGGTGCCGTTGCTGATGCGGATGGCGTCATCGATGGTATCGAATTCGATGATCGGCGACACCGGCCCGAAGGTTTCCTCACGCACCAGCGTCATCGATGGATCGACGCGATCAAGCACCGTGGGCGAATACAGCGCGCCGTGGCGGTGATTGCCGCAGAGCAATCGCGCTCCATTCGATACCGCTTCGTTCACACGTGCTTCGAATGACCTGGCCGCGGTTTCGTCGATCACCGTGCCCATCTGGTTGGCGGGATCGAAGGGATCGCCGTAAGTCCACTCAAGCGTTTTTTCCACCACGAGTTCAGTGAACCGGGCGGCCACGCTCTTCTGCACCAGCATGCGCTTGACCGCCGTGCAGCGTTGTCCGGAGTTCTTGTACGAGCCCTGCACGGCAAGCGTTGCTGCACGTTCCAGGTCGGCGTCGTCCAGCACGATCAGCGGATCATTGCCGCCGAGTTCCAGGACCACGCGCCTGTACCCCGCCTTCGCCGCAATCGCCTTGCCAATCGCTACGCCGCCGGTAAAAGTGACGAGGTCGGCATAGCGGTTGGTGACGAGCTCTTCAGCGATCTCGCGCGGGTCGCCCGTTAAAACCTGCAGCATGGGTGCGGGCAAACCGGCTTCGGCCAAAATATCGGCGAGGTAATAAGCCGATAACGGCACCTTCTCCGATGGCTTCAGGATCACCCTATTATTCGTCGCAATAGCCGGCGCAAGCTTATGCGCGACTTGATTCATCGGATGATTAAAGGGTGTGATCGCGACGATCACACCGGCCAGCGGTTCACGCTGCGAAAACACGCGGCGGGCCTTGCCGTGCGGGGTCAGGTCGCAGGAAAAACTTTGGCCATCGTCGCGCAACGCTTCCATCGCGGCGAATTTGAACACGTCGGCCACGCGGCCAATTTCATAACGCGAGTCCTGTTTCGACAAACCCGATTCAAGTGAAATAAGATCCGACGCCTCTTCCGTGCGCTCACGCAGCAACGCAGCAGCGCGTTCGAGAATCTGCGAGCGTTCATAGCGCGTCAGCGTGGAGCGGTAATTCGCGGCGTACTCGAATGCGTCGCGCACGTCGTCGACGCTCGCCATTGGCACGGTGCCTATGCGTGTATTCGTGTACGGATCGAGAACATCGATAGTGCGAGCACGCGCCGCACGCTCGCCCTTCAGGCGCAGCGTTTCGACCCGTAGCGCATGTTGCTCAACCGCAAGAACGGCGCTCATGATGCAAGCTCCAGATGATTCAACGCGATGCTGAAGACATCGAAGTTGCGCAGGCGCTTCCCGTCACGCTTCGCCTCGAAACCATCGGTTGGACGATTGAACAACAAGGGTACTTCCTGCTCGGACACGCCGCCATGCGAGCGCAACGGTACGGTCAATCCTGACAGGTCGTGCTCCGCGCGCCGGGTGCCGAGGACCGTGTTGCGGCCGCTCACGACGACCAGATCTCCCACGCGATCATTCGGCAATTCGAAGCGCTCGCACGCGGCCTTGTTGTCGAGCACGATATCCACGCCCGGCAGTTCGGCAATGCGCGCTGCTAACGCTTTTGCATCGACGGAACCTGGCAGGTAGATAGTTGCGAACGAACCAAGCGCTCCGTGGTGGACTACGTAGGGATCGGTAATCGGCAGGATCACGCGCGCGTTCGGTGCGTCCAGCGTTTCGTCGAGCCAGTCTTGCAGATACACCACGTTCGGCTCGCCGGTCGTGACGTCGTGTTTAGCGTTCATGCCGTGGTCTGCGGTCAGCCCGATCACCGCGCCGAGTTCGTTGAGGCGCGCGAGGTAGCCGTCCATCATTGCGTAGAACGCGTTCGCGCCGTCCGTGCCGGGCGCGCATTTATGCTGCACGTAGTCCGTGGTCGACAGGTACATGAGGTCAATCTTGCGGGTTTCGGCAAGCCGTACGCCGGCCGCAAAAACGAACTCCGAAAGATCGGCGCTATAGACGTCCGGCACCGGCTTGCCGACCAGCTCAAGCACGTTTTCGATGCCGTTCTCCGCGAGCGTCACCGCGTCCGCTTTCTCCGCCGAGAAACAGATGCCGTCGAGTTGCCAGCCAAGCAACCGGCGCAGTTTGTCCTTCGCCGTGATCACCGCGACCTTATCGCCGCGTTGCGCCGCGGCCGCGAGGATCGTACCGGCGCGAAGATACGCCGGGTCGTTCATCATCACTTCGCCGCCCTTGCCGCCGTTCGCTTGCGGATCGAAGAAATAGTTGCCGCAAATGCCATGCACGGAAGGCGGAACACCCGTCACGATCGACAAGTTATTCGGGTTGGTGAACGATGGAATCACGCAGTCGGCGCGAAAGGCCGACCCGCCCCGCAGCATGGTGCCGATAAACGGCGCGACACCCGCTGCAACCGCCGCTTCCAGGTAATCGTATTCGCAGCCGTCGACGCAGACGACCACGGTCAGCGCGCGCGCCGGCCCATAAGCGCGGCCATTAACTTCCATAAGCATTTCGGTGGACGTGGACATGAGGTTCCTTCCCGTGATGAACCAGCGATTCTTCTAACCGTTGCGGTTAAAAACGCGATTCCATATTTTGATGCACAACGCCAATATTTGCCACATTTTTCGACATAAAAAAGTCCCGAAAAATGGGACTTTCAGCGGGACCGGCCTGGATCAGGCCATCCGCCGCCGTGGCACTTTTGCCGCGATCAGCAGCAATGCCGCGAGTGAAACGGCCAGCAAGATCAGCGAAAGTGCCGATGCCGGCAAGTAATAACCGCGATTCACCTGCCCGACCACCACGATCGGCACGGTGGCGAAACCCGGCGGATAAACGGTCAGCGTCGCGCCCAGTTCGCCGAGCGACAACGCGAATCCCAACGCAAGGCTCGCGCGGATCGCGGGGACAAGCTGCGGCAGGACAACGCGCGAGAGGACCATTGAAGGCGGCGCGCCGAGGCTTGCAGCGGCTTCTCGCAAGATGGTCAGTTCGGGGCGCAGCGCGGCGGCCGCGCATCGATAACAAAACGGCAGCACAAGCGCGAGCTGCACAAGCACGACGATTGCCGCCGACCCCGATATATCCAGCGGTTTCTTGTGATACGCAATCAACACGGCAAGGCCGAGCACGACGCTCGGCACGCCATTGGGCATCATCGCGATGGTGTCGACCCACGCGCCCACGCCGCGGCGGTCACGGCCTTCCAGCGCAAGCGCCAGCCACAGGCCGAGCACCGTACCCAACACTGCGACGCCGAAGCCGACTTCGAGGCTCGTGGTCAACGCATCGAGATCACTTCCGCCCAAACGTTCGAACCAGCGCATGCTGAAACCATCGGGGAAGATGGTTCCCGACCAGTGCGACGCCACGCTGGACAGCGCCACCACGATCACCGGCAGCACGAACAACCAGAAGCAGAGCAGTGCGGCAAAAACCGTAAATATCCACCCGCCGATCCGCTTCAGCGAATACGGCTTCGACGTGCTTGCGGGCAGCGTAAATTCAGTTGCCATTGCGGCCTCCCGTGCGTCGATTGACCCGTCTATACAGCGCGTACAACGAGAGTGACATCGCAAGCATCACGACCGCGCCGGCGGCGGCCGTCGGCAAGTCGAGATCGACCGTAGCCGAGCTATAAATGGCCATTGGCAAGGTAATCAGATGTGCGCTGCCGAGCACCAGCAGAATGCCGAATTCGTTGAGCGTCAGCAGAAAACAGAGGATTGTGCCTGCGGCAATACCGGGCCACGCGAGCGGCAAGATTACCTTGAACGCAACCATCCAGCCGTTCGCGCCAAGGCTCTTGGCGGCTTCGATCAAGCGCATGTCGAGCGTCGCGAACGACGCCAGCGTGGGCCGCACGACGAACGGCGCGTAGAACACGACCTCCGCGAGAATCACGCCGCCAATACCGAACAAGAAGTTGAGCGGCGGGTCCTGCGTGTTGAAAAGCCGCTGCAAGCCGATGCTCACCGACCCCTGCGAGCCATACAAAAAGATCAGCGTGAACGCCACCAGGAACGACGGGAACGCGACGAATAATTCGAGGAACCGCGTGACCAGTTTCGCGCCCGGGAATGGCTTGAAAAACAGCATGGCCGCGAGCAGCACGCCGAGCAATGAAGCGAGTGTCGCGCTGGCAAAGAGAATGCCCAGCGTTGTGCCAATCACCCCGCTAGTCTCAGGATTGCTGAAGAACGCGGTGTAGGCATGAAAGCTCATGCCATGCGCACCGCTCACGCTGAGGATCAGGAGTTGCAGCAGCGGATAGATGACCAGCGGGCCGAGTACGACCACGAGAATGAACCACAAATGCCACTGTGCCAGGCGTTCGCGACGCCGCTTGGCCGCGGTATGCGCAACGTCGTCGACTACGTGTTCACTCACTGATAAGGACGACATCGTCAACCTCGTGGCGTAGGGAAACGCGCGCGCCCTTCACGGGCATCGGGCCGTGGGCACGCTGCATGGTGACCAGCACGGGTTGATCGGGCAGCGCGTCTAGCATCACCGATACCGACAACGCCGCGCCGTACCACTCCACTGAAGCGATGGTGCCATGCAGTTGAGCATCGCCGAGCGGCACGATCTTGAGGCACTCGGGGCGCACGCACGCTACATGCTCGCGATCGTCGTGACGGGCATCGCCGATGGGAAACATGATCGATGGCGGCAACAAATTCGCCGCGCCAAGATAGCGCGCGACGAACGCGTCCTTCGGGTTGTCGTAGAGTTCGCGCGGCGTGCCGAGTTGCGCAATGCGGCCATCGCGCATCAGCAATGTGCGGTCGGAAAGCACTAGCGCGTCGTCCTGATCGTGCGTCACGCAGACAATAGTCAGGTTCGGCAAACGCTCATGCAACGCCTTGAGTTCGGTACGTACGGAGGCGCGCAGGTTGGCATCGAGTGCGGATAGTGGCTCGTCCAGCAGCAGCACATCCGGCTCGATCACCAGCGCGCGCGCCAACGCAACGCGCTGCTGCATGCCGCCCGACAGCTGCGCGGGCATCACATGCCCCGCGTCGCCGAGTTGCACGAGTTTGAGTGCATCGGCTACCCGCCGTGCGATCTCACCGGCTTTCAAGCGCCGCGCCCGCAAACCGAACGCGACATTGTCGTACACCGACAAATGCGGAAACAGCGCGTAACTCTGGAACAGCAAGCCGAGATTGCGCTTGAACGGCGGCACGTGCGTGAGGTCCCGCCCCGCCACCGTCAGCGTTCCCGCGAGCCCGTCCGCTTCAATAAAGCCTGCTATAAACCGCAGCAACGTGGTCTTGCCGCAGCCGCTACGGCCGAGCACGGTGAGCAATTCCCCGCGCTCGATAGTCAGCGACAGATCGTCGAGCACCGTGCGCGTGCCGAAGCGCACGCTCAAGCGGTCGATACGCACGCCGCCGTGCGCGTGCTGATTTGAATCCACGGCGGCAACTTCGCGAGCGGCCGGAGCCAGCGTCAAAGTGTTCACGGTTCGCATCCTTGAAAGGCTGGTGGAAACAGGACGAGCCCGAAGGTCTAAATTAGCAACGGCTTAAGACTTCGGCTTGACGACTTCGAGCTGTTTGTCCGAGTTGCCGATCACGTCGTTTTTCCAGCGCGTCGTCCATGCGGCCTTCTTCTCCATCACCTGGTTCCAGTCCACCGGAATCAGCTTCACGCCCGCGATCGCCTGCTTGACCGTTTCGCCATTCTTGCCTGCCAGCGGCACGTCGGTACGGCCCGGAATACCGTAGATATCCGGTACCTTCGCCTGCACTTCCTTCGACATCAGGTAGTCCACCAGCTTCTTGCCTTCAGCCTGGTTCGGGCCGCCCTTGATCAGGCCGATTGCGTAGGGCAACTGGAACGTCGTCGGTGCGTCGCCCGGCTTGGCCGAGAGGAAGACCGGCTTGAGCGAGAGGCCGCCGTTGGTCGAGTCGTCCAGGTCCATCTGCAAGTCGCCGTTGGCGAATGCGATCTCATTGCGCGAGAGCAGGACGTCGAGATAACCCGTGCCCTTGGTGTGGAATTTTGCGCTCTTTTCCAGATTCTTCAGGTAGTCGAACGCCTTGTCTTCGCCCATCAGTGCGCTCGTCAGGATGATCACGGCCATGCCGTCACCCGCGGTGGCCGGATTCGAATACGCAATCTTGCCGCTGAAGTCGGGATGCAGCAGATCAGCAAAGGTCTTCGGCGCGGTCTTCGTGATTTCCGGGTTGATCGCGAACGAGAAATAGTTGTTCACGAAGGTCGCCCAGGCGCCGTCCGGCGCTTTCGCGATCGCCGGCACGTTCGCGTAGTTGACGCTCTGGTAGGGCTGCAGCAAGCCGGCTTGCGACGCCTGCTGGATGAACGGCGGCAACGTGACGAGCACGTCCGCTTTCGGCGAATCCTTTTCCACCGTCGCGCGATTCACGACTTCCCCGCTACCCGCGATCACGATGTTGACCTTCACGCCTTCCTTCTTTTCAAAGGCCGGCAATACGTCCTTGTACAAGTTTTCCAGGCCGTCGGCGCTGTACAGCACGACTGCATCGGCGGCGAAAGCCGGCACGGTCACAACGCTCGCGAAAGCGGCAACGGCGAGTGCCGGCAACACGCGCTTTGCAAAACGGGATGCGGGGAAGCGATTTTTTGTCATGGTGCTTGTTTCTCCGGGAAGGCGGATACGACCAGATGGCGTGAGGTTAGATGCACGTTTTCTTGCACGTTTTTCTAAACATCGGTTCGACTCTTCTTTCGTCCGATGCGTCCGATGATTCATTGGTGCAGCGTTCCAGGATTTCAGTCCGCCGGCAACCCGAACGAAGGATCACAGAACTTCATGACAGCGACGTGACGATGCCACATTTTTCCAACAAAGACCACATTTCGCCAAAATTCCGACGTAGACTATTTCAGACCTGCCGCAGGAGACTTAAGCGTCGACCGAAGTCGACCAAGCCGTCGAAGCGGTGCCTGAAGCTATGAATGGAGGAAACCGTGATCAACGGAAGCGACCCGATTTTACTGACCCCCGGCCCACTGACTACATCGCCTGCCACCCGCCAGGCGATGCTGCGCGACTGGGGTTCCTGGGACGCAGCTTTCAACCGGATGACAAGCGATATCTGCCGCGACCTGCTTGCCATCGTGTCCGGTCAAAAAGATTTCGTGTGCGTCCCCATGCAAGGCAGCGGCACATTTTCGGTGGAAGCCGCGCTCGGTTCGCTCGTGCCGCGCGACGCCGTGGTGCTCGTGCCAAACAACGGCGCGTACTGCACGCGCTTACTGAAAATACTGGAGCGGCTGGGGTTGGCGTCGATCGAGTTGAAGTTTCGCGATGACGAACCGGCCAGCGTCGCGCGGATCGAGGAAGCATTTCGCCGCGAGCCGCGCATCACGCATGTGGCGCAGGTGCATCTGGAAACGAGCGCGGGCTTGCTGAACCCGCTCGATGAGATCGCGGCGTTGTGCAAGCAACATGGCAAGAGCCTGATCGTCGACGCAATGAGTTCGTTCGGCGCATTGCCTATCGATGTATCGAAGGGGGGAATCGATGCCGTGATTTCCGCCAGCGGCAAGTGTCTCGAAGGCGTTCCGGGGATGGGTTTCGTGATCGTACGGCGCGCGTTGCTGGAAGCGTCGGCGGGCATTTCGCGGTCTCTTGCGCTCGATCTCCACGATCAATACGCGTACATGCTGAAGACCACGCAATGGCGCTTTACGCCGCCAACGCATGTAGTCGCCGCGTTGCGCGCGGCGCTCGATCAGTTCATCGATGAAGGCGGTCAGCCGGCTCGCGGCGCGCGGTATAAACGCAATTGCGCCGCGTTGATCGACGGCATGGCGTCGCTCGGTTTCAAGCCGTTCCTGGACGCCGCGGTGCAAGCGCCCGTGATCGTCACATTCCATGCGCCGCGCGATCCGTCCTACGATTTCAAGCGCTTTTATGAAGCCGTCCGCGATGCGGGTTATGTGCTTTATCCCGGCAAGCTGACGGAGGTGGAGACGTTCCGCGTGGGGTGCATCGGGGCTATTGATGCGAACGAAATGTACAACGCGGTCGCGGCAATCGGGCGGGCGCTCGACGCGCTGAAAGTGGGCATGACGGACCTGACGCCAGCGTGACTTCACCGCGCGAACACGCACAGTGCCGGCTTTCAGGCGATCATCAATTCCGGCCCGCGCGCGGCGATGGCGCGGCGCATGGCTTTATCGGGCGCGACTTCCGTGATCACATAACGCGCCTTCTCGAAGTCGCGGATACGCACGGGCGTGACGTTGCCGAACTTCGAGTTGTCCGCAACGATAGCCGCTGCGCTCGCCGCCAAAATCATGCGGCTGCGTACTTCGGCGGCCAGGCGCGAGTAGTCGGTCAGGAAGCCTTCCGGCGTGATCGCGCCCGCGCCGACAAACGCAAAATCCACGTGGTACTGCGAGAGTTGCTGCACGGTGTCGAGCCCGAATACCGCGTCCTCATGGTCGGAGAGCTCACCGCCGAACAGCGTGACCTTGTTGTCGTTGCGGCGGCCGAGCAGCAGCGCGATGCGCCAGTCGTTGGTATAGACCACCAAGCGGTGCCGGTCACCCAGTGCACGCGCGACAGCTTGCGTCGTGCTGCCCGAGTCGATGATCACCGACGCACCGTCGGGGACGAGTTGGGCAGCACGCTCGCCGATCGCACGCTTCGCGGCGGCGTTCGCCGCTTCGCGCACATCGAGGTCGGGCTCGCGACGGTCATTGGACAGCGCGCCGCCGTGGGTGGTCGCGATCAGGCCGCGTTCGGCGAGTGCGTTGAGGTCGCGGCGGATGGTCTCGCGCGACACGTCGAGCGCACGCACGAGTTCGGCGACCGACAACGCGCCGTTTTTCGACAGCTCCGACAGGATGTATTGATGGCGTTGTTCGGCGAGCATCGAGTGCGGCCGGGCATGCCGGCAATGAATGAACAAGCAAAGGAATAACCACGGGACCGCGCGTATTGTAGTACGCGAAGGGCCGTCATACGGATGACCATGACAACAACACTCACTCCCCTTCATACCGATGTCGCGATTGTCGGCGCGGGCATTCTCGGGCTGGCGCATGCGTATGCGTTCGCCAAACGCGGCTTGCGCGTCACCGTATTCGAGCGCAGCGGCACGCCGGTTGGTGCGTCGATCAGAAATTTTGGCATGGTGCTGGTGACCGGCCAGCCGCCGGGCGCAATGCATGCGCTTGCGCAGGCATCGCGGAAAATATGGCTCGACTGGGCGGCCGGTGCGGCGTTGCATGTCCGGCGTTCGGGCTCGCTCATGTTTGCGCGCAGCGCGGCCGAAGTGCAGCTTATGGAAGCGTTCGCCGCAACCCGTGCCAAAGAAGCGGGTTACGACGCCGCGTTGCTTTCCCGCGCCGCGCTCGATGATCTCTACGATGGCCGCTTCCAGAAACATCGCGCGGCACTCCATGGGCACGCTGATTTGCAGGTGTTTTCGCGCGAAGCGGTGCCTGCGTTAATCAGTTACTTGCGGCTTGTGTTCAACGTGGATTTTCGCTTCGGGACGCTCGTGCAGGATGTAGATGGCGGGCGGATCGAGACGACAGCGGGTCAGTGGCGCGCGGAGCACGTGGTGGTTTGCGCGGGGCACGACTATTTGTCGTTGCTCGCGCCGCAAATCGCCGGGCTTGAGCCGCGCGTGTGCCGTTTGCAGATGCTGCGCGTACGGCCAACCACACCTTTCACCCTCGATCACGCGGTGCTGACCGGACTGAGCTGCCTGCATTACGGTGCGTTCTCGGACCTTCCCGAAGCCGCCGCGCTGCAGGCTGAAGTGGCAACGCGCGCACCCGAGTTGCTTGAGCACGGTATCCATCTGCTGGCGAGTCCGACGCCTCGAGGCGACCTGATCGTCGGCGATTCACACGATTATGGCGATGATCCGTCGCCCTTCAATGCGCAGGCTATCGATGACATCCTGCTCGGTCTGGCCGAGGACACGCTCGGCGGCACGCTGCGGGTCGTCGAGCGGTGGCAAGGCGTATATGGCGCGCGCACCGGGACGTCGGACGCACCGTTTTCTGTTCTGCGCGCCGCGCCCAATGTGACCGGTGTGTTCATGCATAGCGGCGTGGGCATGAGCGTCGGACCGGCGCTGGGTGAGCGCGTCGTCAGTCATTTGATCGACGGGGCAGCGCTGCCCACGGCGTGACAACTTGTCGCAGAGACGTGTCCGGGCGGTGCGAGGCCCCGGCATCAAGGGGCTTCCCTTGGGGGCTTCCCTACCCCTAAGCCACGTCATCTAACCAGCGGCAAGAGTCTGTTTCCTCGCTGCATGGCAATGAGGGCGCTCGCGCCCGGTAACATCGACGCCTGTTCTTTTATGCGACTGCGCTGGGTGTTCAACGATGAGCTACAAGAAAGGCATTGTCCTGGAGATTCAGTTTCCGCCCGAGCGGTTGAATGACGGGGCGGGAGACCCCTACTGGATCGACCTGACACTCGACGAAGCCCGCCGTCTCCACGACCAGCTTGCGAGACGTTTCGCAATCGATACGCAAGCCAACGAACCGCTAGACACCTTCACCATGGAGTGACTTGGGTCCCGGCGTTCTCACGACCCATTACAAGTAGGGCTCGACAAGTTGCGGAAACGGTTCGGCCAGTCGCCCGACATGGCCGCCTGTGCCGCTGCCAGCGGCATATCGCCCGTACACACGCAGCGCTTCAGAAACACCGCCAGCCGCTCCTTGCGGCGTTGCCCGGCACGCCCGTCCCAGCGGCGGATGTCGAGGTTCGCGGCGGCGGTCGGCGAACCGCCAAGCAGGATCGGCATGCGGTGATCGAGCGCATAGTCCGATGCAGTCTTCGGGTCCACATGGCGCTGAGTCAGCAGTTGTTCCTTCTGGTGCTGCAGGGTGTCGAAGGGCGGCAAGACATCGTCGGCATAACCGGGGCGGCAGATCGTGTCCACAATGGTCGTCTGGGTCACGCGCGGATCAAGCAGCTCGGCTTTTTGCGCGTGCGCCGGCATACCACCGGCGGACAGCGCGAGCAGGAACCAGACAGTGGCAACGCGCCGGCGACCATGGCGGCGGTAACGATGATGCGGAGAAAACCTTCTATTCATTCGGCGATCGGGCCGCGCCGGAGACGCGACGGCCATATGTCGGAGCGAGAGGAGGGGCTAATTAAAACACATGCGCGTTCCCGGAACGGAATCGTCATTAATCACGGCGGTGCAATGACCCGTGCGGTCGACGCCAGTCGATGGCTTGGCGGCTATCTGCGTGCTTAGGCAGTGTGCTGCTCGAGCGCCGTCTTGAGCGCGATTGCTTCATCGACGAAATACGCATAGGCCGCGCGGATTGCCGCGGTGTCGTAGCCTTGTCCTGGCTTGAGCGCGCATGCACGCTGCAGGCTCAGGCAGGCGTCGGAGAAAGACGTGGCGCCGATCACGAACGCCGCTCCCTTCATCCGATGCGCCAGTTCGAGCAGACGATGGAAATCGCCCGATGCGAACGCCCTGCCCGCTTCCTCCAGATCCTGGCGGTTCGCCGACAGCATTGCATCGATCAGGGCAGCGGCTTGATCACCGAAGCCGTTGACCTGGTCTGCGTCGAAACGCGGGGCCGTGGACGGAGGAGCCGAGTCTGGTTCAGCAACTGCGGGTTGAGCCGGTTCAGACGCTGTGTCCGAGGCGCTATCGGATGTGGTGTCTAGTTGCCCCGGAGAGGAAAGGGACATGCTGTATGCGGCTGAAACGGCCCTGCAGACCGCTCTGTTCGCCGGGAAGTTTTGAGTGGGGCCATAGGTATCGGAATGAACATGGCCTGGCGCGAGGGATCTCGCAGAACCAATCGATGCGGTCGACACATGCATGGGTGATGCACCCACAACGCGATCGAAGAAGGCTCTGCTCGGCGCCGCGGCCTTCGACTCTCGCTCATCGCGTATGGCAAGCACCAGCGCGCGGCCCAGCGCGTCGAGCCCAAGAGGCTTGACGAGGCACAACGTCATGCCGGCGTCGAGCGCTTGAGTAACCGCCTCGGGTTGAGCATTCGCGGTCACGCCGATGATGGGTGTCGGCTTTGGCCTGGCGTTCCTACGCGTCAACGTTGGCATCGGTTCACGCTCGAGTTCACGCTCACGAATTGCGCGCGCGAGATCCTCGCCGCTCATCGTGGGCATCGAACAATCGGTCAGGATCAAGTCGAACGAAGTGCTCTCCTGCCGCCGCCGCTCCCAGCGCGCAAAAGCATCTACACCGTCATTCGCGGTTTCAATCACGCAGCCAAGCGTTTTCAACTGGCTCGCCAGCAGGATGCGATTGGCGGGATGATCGTCGACAACGAGTACATGCAGACCGAGCAAGTCATGTGTATCGAGAGCAAGCGTGAGTGCTGGCGCTGCCGTGTTCAACGGCGGGCGGGCTACAGGAAACCGTACCCGCGCGGTAAAGCGGCTTCCCTGTCCAGGCTTGCTGGACAATCGGATCGTGCCACCCATCATGGTCATCAAGCGGCGGCAGATGGTGAGGCCCAAACCGGTGCCGCCAAAACGGCCGGGCCGCTCTTGTCGCGCCTGCGCGAAGGGCGCGAACAGCAACGCTTGCTGATCCGCCGCGATACCGATGCCGGTGTCGGAGACCGCCATTAAGAGTTCGCGATGCGCGCCAGCATTGCCTTGCTTCACGGCCCCGATCGCATACTCGAGCGTCACGTGTCCCGCATCCGTAAACTTGATCGCATTCGACAACAGGTTGCCCAGCACCTGCCGCAGGCGCAGCGCGTCGGCCATCACCCAAACGTGCTCGTGCTCCTGACGGCCACGCGCGCGCACCACGAGCGCGACGCCTTTGCTGCGCGCCGCCGGCTCATAGATCGCCGCCACGCCTTTCACCCACTCAGCAAATTCCAGCGGCGCCGACGTCAACACCAGACGCTCTGCTTCGATCTTCGCCATGTCGAGAATATCGTCGATCATTCCAAGCAGGTCATGCGCCGCCTGATGTGCCGTCCCGAGCGCCCGCTGCGTCGATGCGCGGTCCCCCGGGCTGCGCAATTCGAGTTCGAGAAGTCCGAGCACGGCATTCATCGGCGTGCGGATTTCGTGGCTCATGGCAGCGAGGAAGATCGACTTCGCGCGGTTCGCAGTTTCGGCTTCTTCCTTGGCCGCGCGCATCGCCTGTTCGGCCGCACGCCGGCGTGCGATCTGCGCTTTCAACGACACGCCCCAGCCGATCAGCAATGCCAGCAGGGCCGCCCCCAGCAGCGCCCCAAAAATGACTTGCGGACGACGCCGCTCCCACTGGCTATCCGGGTGCTCGACCAGCATCCAGCGGCGGCGGATCGCGTCGAGCTCTGTCGGCTGCATGTGTTCGATCGCGCGGTTCATGATTTCCAGCAGCATCGGCTGATCACGCGCGATGAGAAAACCGTGCTGCACAGGCTGATCCGAAAACGCGCCCGTGATGACGAGCTTGTTGCGATACGGATTGCCGACTGCATAGTTGGCGAAGGTCAGGTCGATGATGGTGGCATCGGCCTGGCCGTTCACCACGGCGTCGAACTGGCCATTGATCGGCGATGTCTCGACAATACGCACCGAAGGCATGCGCTCGCGCAACATGCTCATGAGCGCATGATTACGCCACAGCGCAACGCGTTTGCCCGCCAGCGCATGCGCGTCGCGCAGCGGCTCCGCTCCCGTGCGCGTCAGGATCACAAGCACGCCTTCGCCATACGGTTTGCTGGGCGCGAACTGCGGCGGAATGTCGCCGGCGCTCAGCCCGTAGGCGATCAGGCTCGCGCGGCCATCGCTCAGGTCATCGGTCACACGCTCTGTCGAACTGCGCAGGCGGCCTTCGAAGTTAAGGCCCGTGAGCGCGCCAATGGCGCCAAGCATATCGACCGCCAGACCCGCGGGCTTACCGCTTGCATCGCGGAATGTCATGGGCGCAGCGTCTGCATACATGGAGTAGTCGATCACCGGATGCGCGGTGATCCACGCTCGTTGCGCATCGCTCAACATAAGTGGCCGGTTGAACGTCACCGCGGCGGCGGCAGACCACCGCGCCCGCACCTCCAGCAGAAAGCGCGGCGGCAGCGCGGCGAGCGCCGCATCCACACGTTGACGCTGCAAGTCACCGGCCGAGTCGGCGGCGAAGGCGAAGCTGTAGCCGGCTTCGTCGAATGCGGCAAAGCCCGGGATGGTGAGGCTCACCAGGTCCAGATGATCGATCGTGTAACCCGTCGTGGCGAGGTCTCCTACAAACGCGTCCGCGTCGCCGAGTGACACAGCCAGCAGCGCACTCAGCGTGTCGCGATAGCCCACGGCGCGCAGCGCGGGATAAGCATCGCGTAGCCGTTGCGCCGACGTTTGCTGCTCGACATAAGCAACACGTCCTGTACGACGGCCCTCGATGCGCCGTTCAACGAAGACTTGCTTGGTCACAACATAAGGCCGGCTATAACGCAGCGCCGGTCCTGCGTCATTGCCGGTCGCACTGGTCGCGGCATCGATCCGATGATGGCGCAGCGCGTCCATCATGGCGGGACGGTCAGGAAAGGTCCGCCATTCAAGCGGCCTTTGCAACGCAATGGCCACGCGTTGCGCGAAATCGGCAGAGACACCGCGAACGCGCAAAGCGGAATCATCTGGATCGTTCATTTCCATTGGCGGCAACGCGCCCGGAACCGCGCCCACGATAAACGGCCTGGGCGTTGCGGCATTGACTGCAATGGACAGTGCCAGCGGGCACGCGAAGACGATTACCTGATGCAACGCCGTGATGCTACGTGTCGCGATGTGAGTCCTTGCGTGTGTTCTTGCGTGTGTCCTTAGCCAACTCATAACGTGATTGCCTGCGCACGACGCTAGACGTGTTCTTGAAAGGAGCGCCAGTGTCGCAAATACCAGCAACCACGCCAATTGGCGATTTGAAACGATCAGTCTGCCTAAATGAAACAGTCACGTTGACAAGCTAGCGATCAGGCTAACGTTCACGCTGGTGATTGCTAGCGTTGAGTCGCTGACAGAACCGTAAGCCTGGTCATTAACCGTGCGGTTAATTTGTCAGCATTCGCACCGCTCCAGTGCATTTATCGATTCATTATTGCAAGACACACAAAACTATTTCGACAGATACACAGCTAATGCATCAACACTTACTTACCTACACTTCATTGTTGAGATTGTTCAGCATGACCTCATTGGTCCTGGAACGAACTCGACACACACAAGAGAGGAGATTCCATCATGTTCAAGTCACTGGTTCCCGCAATCGTGCTTGCTTCCGCGCTAGGCGCACCGGCATTCGCTTATGCGCAAGACGCGGACTCGGTAAGCCGCGCTTCAGTCAAGGCCGATCTTGTTCGGATGGAGCAGTCCGGCTATAACGTAGAAGGCGATCACGCCACCTACCCGGCGCAGTCCCAGGCAGCGGAGCAACGCGTGCAAGCGAACAGCGGAGTCGTGGCAACGTCGTACGGTTCACCGACCGATAGTTCGTATGCCGCCGGCGCGCGCAGTACTCCAATGGCGCAACCTGCATCGACACGTTCGGTGTATTTCGGGCATTGAACGCCGGCACCAATGATCCGAGTGCCTCAGAGAAAAATTAACGCGTTAGTTAAATTGCATTGATGAAAGGAGCCGCTACATAGCGGCTCTTTTTGTTTCGGTCTCACCAGCAGCACTTCATGAATAAATCGGCATACCGCCGCGCCCGTCTCAGCCCATCCCTCGAAGCATCCGCTAGCTGTTCCCTGACAGAAACTTATTTCGCCGCTAACATTCGGCAAGGTTCTGTTGCCGTGTCCAATCAGCTCGCTTATTGCGAAACCAGACACATCAGTGTCACATCGCTTGAGGGGCTATCCGGGCTACGCAATATTCGACCTGATCGACGTAAGCATGCTCGTTCGCTTCCCCATGTATTTTGTATCGCCCGTATCAAGCCGTCTTTTCATTTAGTTGTGGCTTAAGTCTTCGCTATTAGTAAAACGCTCCACCCGTGACCATCCGCTATCAACTTTCAGTCGATGGTATTTCCGGCGGGCAGCGCAGGTATGTCTTTCGGTCTTCCTGACTAAAGCCATGCATGCACGCACCGCCTGCCTGCTCATTCACTCGCGCAAGAGGACACACATGAAGACGAAACTCATCGCAGCGCTACTTGCAGCAGCGCTCGCTCAAGTCGCCCTTCCTTCGCAGGCGCAAGTTGCCGGCTCGCAGACGCTCGGCATCAGCGTGGAGGAATCCACAGCCATCCTCGGCGGCTGGAGTGTCAAGAAATCCATCCTTAACAAGCCGGTTGTCAATGAGAACGGCGACCGGGTCGGCGTGATCCACGACATCATCGTGGCGCCGGACAAGGCGGTGTCGTTTGCGATTGTCGCGGCCAGCCAGTTCGCCGGCGTCTCGCATCACGACGTCGCCATTCCTATCGAGCAACTCGATATAGTCGGCGGCAAGATCGTATTGGCTGGAGCGACGAAGGCAGCAATCAAGGCGCTGCCGGAGTTTGAATACGCGAAGATGCCCGCAACGCCGAAGCCGCGCGCGGATTTCAACGATCATCATTGATGAGATGAAAGTTTGCTGCGGCACTCGACGCCGCAGCAAACCGTTCACGTGCCGTGTGAACCGGGCGAGTTCAGCCCGGCAGCTTGGAGGCCAGTACATCGACTTTCATGATCTGCGGCGGCGAGGCGAACAAATCGCCCGCCTTCGCCATCAGCGCCTCGGCCACCTTGCCGGACAGATGTGCATCGCGGCCGGCTTCATCGGGGAAGGCATCGAAGATGCCAAACGTGCTTGCACTCAGCTGCAGCGCGAACCACGCGGTCGTCGCAGGCTCTTGCTCGACTAGCGCAAGGCCGCCAAGCAGGAACGCCTCGACCTCTTTCTCCTTGCCGGGTTTTGCTTCTAACCGGACCCACAATGCTGTCTTGACCATGTCATCCTCCGCGGATTCCTGTTGCACACCATGACGGGCAACGCCCGTGTCACCCCCGTGCCACCCATTACGCCGGCACGCTCTCCGCCTTCTCAGCCCGCGCCCATACGCGATGTTTCGACATCGCCGCGATAAACGCCTTCATCACCTTCTTAGTGTCGCTGCCTACGCTGATGCCTTCGTCACCAGTTGGCAGATGCGCGGCCGCCAGCACGTCCTCGCCGTCGCCCACCGCGCCAATCGCCTTCAGATGCTTGAACGATTCCAATACGTAGTGCCGGGCATCGCCGGATTCAGACAGGAGCTTCGCACTCGCCGCGCCGCCTGCTACCACCACGCCGTCGAACATGATCGATGGCAACGCGAGAATGGTGGCATCGACTTCCACGCCGTCGCCCAAGGTGCCTAGCTGCGGCGCGATCACCTTCGCATGTGCACCTTCGGCCGCCAGCGCGTCCTTGATCGCCTTGATGCTGGCGATATCCGCACCCTTCGCGGCAAGGATGGCGACCTTGCGCGTCTTCACCGACGGTTTGGCCTTCGCGACAAGGCTCAACGCCGGCGACGCAGCCAGCGACGACTTGCCCAATTCCGCCGCGCCGGCGCTCGCTTTCGGCGCCGGCAAGCCGAGGTTATCGGCAACACGCGCACAGAGTTCGCTGTCGATATTCGCCAGGATCCCCAATTGCCGCTCGCGGATAAACTTGCGCTCGACCTTGCTGAGCTCGAACGAATACGCGCCCACGATGTGATCCTTTTCCGGCTTCGTCATGCTGTTCCAGAACAGCGTGGCTTGCGAATAATGATCGGCGAAGGACTCGCTGCGCTGACGGATCTTCACGGCATCCACGCGTTCCGGATAGGTCTCGAAACCACCGCCAATTGCCGCTGGTTCGGTTTCCTTTGGCCAGCCGCTATCGATGGAATTAGGTTCATACGAAGCCTGTCCGCGATTCACCGTCATCCGGTGTTTCGCGTCGCGCTGGTTGTTGTGCATCGGCGCAATGGTGCGGTTAATGGGGATCTCGTGGAAATTCGGACCACCGAGGCGGCTGATCTGCGTGTCCGTGTACGAGAACAAACGGCCTTGAAGCAGCGGATCGTTCGAGAAGTCGATACCCGGCACAATATGCCCCGGACAAAATGCCACCTGTTCCGTTTCCGCGAAAAAATTATCCGGATTGCGGTTCAGCGTGAGCTTGCCGAGCATGGTGATCGGCACGGTTTCCTCGGGAATGATCTTGGTCGGATCGAGCAGATCGAAGTCGAACGAGTGTTCGTCGTCCTCTTCCACAATCTGCACGCCCAGCTCCCATTCCGGGTAGTCGCCCATGTCGATCGCTTCCCACAAATCGCGCCGATGAAAATCCGCATCCTTGCCGGCCAGCTTCTGCGCTTCGTCCCACAAGAGCGAAGCCGAACCAATGGTCGGGCGCCAGTGGAATTTCACGAACCTCCCCTTGCCCTCTGCATTCACCAGACGAAACGTATGGATACCGAACCCTTCCATCGTGCGCAGGCTGCGCGGGATCGCGCGGTCGGACATGGTCCACAGCACCATGTGCGCGGACTCCGGCACAAGCGAGACGAAGTCCCAGAATGTGTCGTGCGCCGAGCCGCCCTGCGGCATTTCGTTATGCGGTTCAGGTTTGACTGCATGAACGAAATCGGGGAACTTGATCGCGTCCTGAATGAAGAAGACAGGCATGTTGTTGCCGACCAGGTCGAAGTTGCCTTCGTCGGTGTAGAACTTGACGGCGAAACCACGCACGTCGCGCACGGTGTCTGCCGATCCACGTGAACCTTGCACCGTCGAGAATCGTACGTACACCGGCGTTTCTTTATTCGGGTCCAGCAAGAAAGCCGCTTTCGTCAGGTCCGTATGCGCCTTGTACGGCTTGAACACGCCATGCGCGGCCGAACCGCGTGCATGCACGATACGCTCCGGAATCCGCTCGTGGTCGAAGTGCGTGATTTTTTCACGCATGATGAAATCTTCGAGCAGCGAGGGGCCGCGAGGACCGGCTTTGAGCGTGTTTTGATTATCGGAAACCTTGACGCCCTGGTTGGTCGTCAGCGCTTGATTCGTCGCGTCCGAGCGGAACTGCTCAAGACTGTCGAGCTTGGGGTTGGTATTGTTTTGTGACGGTGTGCGCGCAACTGCGCTGGTGTTGTTCGACGGCGCGGCGGCGCCCGCATTCTTCTTCGAGGTCGGCATTGGGGAAACTCCAGAGTGCAGTTGAAGTGGCGCATTTCACATACGCTCGTTCGTCCGTTCGCAACTTGTGTTCCCGCCAATGCCGTGCCTGAAAACGTACCTGAAGACGTCCTTCAGACCCTCGCTAAATCGTTGCTCGCTACCTTGCTGCGATCTTGCGTTGCTGCAATGCGCGAATCCGGCCCATGGCTTCGTGGTCGGTAGTCGCTGCCTGATACATCTTCGCGAGATCCGCCTTCAATTGCGTGCGCGAACCGCCGTCGAGATAAATCATGTGGCCCGACGGATAGAAGTTCGCCGTCAGATTTTCCCGGACGGTTTTATCGATGAGCGGCATTTCCTGCAGGTCGATGATCGTCTGGTAGAACGGCGTCACGAAGTCGTAGAAACCATTCGCTGACAACACCTTCAAATCAATATTCAGTGCCATCACCGCAGCCAGATCGCCGGCCGTGTAGAGAATGATGTTGCCCTGCGCGTCCATCCCTTTCTCGGCGCCGGTCGGATCCTTGTGATGAAAATCCCAGTTGGCAAAAGCCTGGTCGTTGAGGTCCGTGAACGAAGACGTGGACGTGAACTTCAATTTCTCGTTCAGGTACTCGTTCCACATCGCCGTGTACACGCCTGTCACCGCGGTCATGGTGGGATCGTTGCCGCCGGAGTTCGGATCGATCTTGCCCGCAATCCCCGTTGAAATAGCCGTCACGCGACCATCGTAGGAACCTAGCGCCTCGCCTTTTGACTTCAGCAGCGTGGTGAGAAAGAGCGAGTTGCCGCGGCTGTCGTAGGACGCCACGTCGAGACTCCATGCAATCAGCGTAGCTTTGTCGATGCCCGTGTATTCGGACAGCTTCTCCACGGTGTCGTTGTCCGTCTGCGGGAATTTTCGCAGTGCCGCAATGTAATCCGTCCGCGAGAATTGCGCGACTTCCTCGGCGAACGTCAGCAGATCCGTGGGCCGCGGATGCACACCCAGCTTTTTATGAAACCAGGCATCGGCGGCGGCGGTCGGCAACGCGCCCACCGGATTGCCGGATTGCGTGTAGTCGAGAATCGATGACTGCAGCGTGATGCCGTTCAGGTCCACGCCGTCTTCATGCAAGAGGTACGCGAGCACACAACTGCGCGCCGTGCCGTACGACTCGCCATATAGAAATTTCGGCGAATTCCAGCGATTGTTTTTTGTCAGGAAGCGCTTGATGAATTGCTTGAGAGAATTCGCGTCCTGATCGACGCCCCAGAAATCGCGATTCTTGTTCGGTGCAATGGCCGCCGAATATCCGGTGCCAACCGGGTTGATGAAAACCAGGTCGCTCTTGTCGAGCAAGCTGTCCGGGTTGTCCTCCATCTGGTAGGGCGCGGGCGGCGTGAACGCAGGCGTGGAGGTCTTGATGCGTTGCGGCGCGAAGGACCCTAGCAGCACGAATACCGACGACGACCCCGGTCCGCCGTTATAGAAAAACGTGACCGGGCGCGATTCTTCGGTCTGGTTATCCTGCGTAAATGCAACGTAGAACAACTTGGCGTCCGGCTTGGAACTGCTTGGATCGACGATCACAAGATGCCCGGCCGTTGCCGTGTAATCGATCGTCTTGCCGCCTATGACGGCCGAGTGATGCGTAATGGCGGCGCTTTCATCGGTCTGGGTCGCATCGATGGAATCATCGGGACCGTTGCCGTAAGCGGTGGGATCGAAGTAAGGCTGATCCGCCCCGGATGAAGGCGGAGTTGAAGAGGGGGTTGAAGACTTTTTCGCCGCTGAACTGGAGTTCGTCATGATTGCTCCTTTGCCGGTGTTGTTGGAGTTCTTGCCTGGCCCATCGTCATCGCACTGTCAAAACTGAACCAATCAACCTGAACCGCTACTTCAGCGCAGCCGCGACTGTTGCGCCGTCCGGGCTGCCGAGCCCCGTACACGCGTCCCATCCCGCTGCCGCCTCGAAGCTGCCGTTATTTCCCTTCGTGATGTCATGTCCCGCGGTCTTAGCGCCGTACAGCTTGGGGTTGAGGAAACCCGCCGGCTTGCCCGCCGCCGCGTTGATCCGGGCGATCAGCCCCGCCCATAGCGGCGCGACCGCGCTCGTGCCGCCCACGACAGTCTGCGTCCCGCCAATGATCACATCGTAGCCGGTGATCGGCGACGCGTCGCCTGCAACATCGGGTACACCGCGTTTGGTCAGCGCCGATTTCCCGCCGCTGGCCCGCGTAACGCTCAAGCCTTTCTGCCAGACCGGCAGCGCAAACACGGCGCTCACGCCGCCGCCGGTTGCGCCACCCTGGTCGCCGTCGTTCCACACGACTTCGCTGCTGATGCCGCTCTTCGTCGCCCGCAATTGCGTGCCGCCACACGCGAGCACATACGGGCTGGAGGCCGGGAAATCGACGGTGTCCTGGCCGCCTGCGGCGCCGTCGCTGGAGCCGCTGTCGCCGGAGGCCACGCACACGGTCACGCCCAGTGCCGCGGCCGATTGCAGGACTTCATCGAAGGCGTTTTGCGATTGCGGCGTCCAGTTGGTTTCCGGGCCGCCCCAACTGATCGAGATGACCGATGGCTTGTTCGTATCGTCGTGGATCGCGCGGTTCACGGCGTCGATAAACCCCGCGTCGCTGTTGGCCGTGAAATACACCGCGATCGTCGCGCCCGGCACGATCGCGCCAATGATTTCGATGTCCAGCGTCACCTCGCCGTCCGGCCCGTTCGGATTGCCTGTCGGCGAGTTCTTGGCCTGGTCGACGCCCACTGAAACCACGTTCGGCTTGCCCACGCCCAATTGCGAAAAATAGGCGCTCAGGTCGCTTTCGCTATACCCGCCGCCCAGTTCGATGATGCCCACGCACTGGCCGCTGCCGTCGCCGCTCGGGAAGTCGTAGAGCTGCGCGAGATCAAGCGGCGTGTACGAGGTGCTGGATTCGCTGCGCGCCGTCTGGAACGGCGGCCGGAAGCGGAAATGCGGGCGCGCCTGCGGGCGGCTGTCCAGCCCCAGCACGGCGGTCACCGTGTCCTTCATATCGTCCGGCACGTTCACAGGTCCCGTGCGCCCGCGATACTCGCCTATCGCATGATGTTCGAAGCGCTCCAACTTGACGCCGAAGGCCGCGCTGAACTGGGCGATGGTGCCCGACAGCACCACGCTGCGCGAGCCTGCATCGGCGCGGACTACGCTCAGACTGTGCGCCTTCGCGAACGCTTCGGTCTTGGCGACATCCGCAGCCGATGCTCCGAAGCGTTTGGCAAACTCATCGCGGGAAACCGGCTCGGCATCGGCCGCGCCGGTATTGATCTTTTGCATCAACTGGGTGAATTCGCCTTCGTTTTGCCGCCGAAGCATCACTACTACTTCGATCTGTTCGTCCGGATTGCATGCGCCGAGGCAACGCGCGCCCTCGGGTTGCGACTTGTCGCTGCCGGCTATCGGATGCTTGCTCATGGCTTGTGGCTCCTGGCTGGTACGGAAAAATTCGTGTCGCGCGGATTCAGGTTCGAGATGATCTCTGCTTGGCTCAAGGCTCATGCTCGGGTCTCGGCTCAAGCATCTTGCTCAAGCCTCCTATCCGACACCGCGCGACGGGTGCAGTTCCAGCATAGGCAAACGATTGCCTTCTGCTTATGCCTCGGGCGGCGAAGGACTGTCAATTCGGCATCGCCCCCGCTTTTGGGCTTGATTCGGGATAGATCACGGTGCCGTCGGATTGCGGCAAGGCGTGTAGCGTGAGCGTCGCGTGCGTGACTTGATGCGCTCCCATGATGTGCAGCACGGTCTCGCCTCGCGCGAGCAGATAATCCGCCACGATCCGCCGATGACATCGCCACCACACGGCTTCCGAGCACATGATCGCGCAACGCTGTGCGTGGCCGAGGTCCAGAAGGTCCCGCAGCGCGTCGCGGAAAGGTTCGCTCAATGCGTAATCGGCGTAATTGCGGAACGCCGGATGAGTCCAGTAGGCGTTCGGCGATGGTGAGTCAGTGTTGCGCTTGCCGCGCCGGCCGCCCAACGCCGGACTATGCACGTAGGCAATAGCGTCGGCACTCAGCGAAGCCGGCAAGGTGTCCTGGTTGAATTGCGGATTGGTCCGCGATCGGGGAATGCTGCGGACATCGACTAGCGTGTTTATCGCGTTTTCTCTCAGCAAGCCGATAAATTCCGGCAGCGGACGCGTCGAATGACCAATAGTGAAGAATGGCAGGTTCATCGGGTGGTCTATAGGCCCGGTCTTCAGGGCCGGTCTTCAGGATATTCCCGCCGTCCGTCGCCGGACAGCCAAGGCTCGCGGCGGATGCACCAGAGTTCATACGATGGATCGAGGAAACCGGTTTCGTCGAAGGCGCCAATCGGCAAGTCGATTTCATCATTGTTGACGTACGCCATATACGCAACCGACCCGCAGACCGGGCAGAAATGGCGGCGGGCATCGACTGAGCTTTGCCAGGCTTTGGTCACGCCCGACATGGTGACCTGCTCCTCGGCGTACACCGCGTACGCGCCAAACGCTGACCCATGCACGCGGCGGCATGTCATGCAATGGCAAAGACCCACGCGATTCGGCGCCGCCGTCGCCGTGAAGCGCCATGCTCCGCACGCGCAGCCTCCTTCATGCCGAACTTCCTGACCGGTGTCCTGAATCATGTCGTTCATCTCAGTCTCCCTATAATCTGGTATCTGTTATCTACTACTGGCATGCAGGATCTCGTCACCCTGGCAGCAGCGGGCATGGCAACAATCTTAGTAGCAATGTTAGTGGCAATCCGCGTGGTAGCAACCGGCGCGCCGCATCGGTTTGGCGACGTGCAAAAAGGCGCGATTTTGCTACGATGACACCCCCACGAGACGGAGATGGCACTCATGAAGCACGTATCCCTGCTGGCTCTGCTCCCCTCCGGCACGACGCCTGCCGTCGCGACCGGGCCGTACGCGACGCCGGCCGCTCCCGATCTGGCCGCCTATGTTCTCTCGCACGAACGTTATGACGCAGTGGAGAACGCGCCGTCCACGCGCAACGATTACAAAAACGTGCGCGTCGCCGATGTCATGACCGACGAGTACGTGTTCCCGCTTGGAGATACAGGCAAGTCGATCGTGCTGTCCGGTTATCAGATTGCGGCGGGATTTCTCGCTGAACGGGCCGCCGACGAGTGGCTTGAACTCGCACGCCAACAGCACGCCGCCGATGGTGGCGCAGACGACGACGGCACGCGCCACGTACCCGATCCCGCGGAAGCCGATCAGTTGATGGACCGTGCGCTTGAATCCGCCGAACGCATCCTTGCGCCGTTCGAAATGGCGCCGATCGCGTCGTTATTCGAAACGAACTATCGCGGCGCTCGCGAGTTTCTTCGCCTGAGCTGGGAAGGTTTGCCGGAAGACCTGGTGCCCAAGTCGCGTCGACCGGCCGCGGTGTTGAAAGCGGCTGCGGATTCGGATCGGGACTCGGCATTGGCCGCGAAGGACTATGACCCGTATGGCCTCCAGGGCACGAGCGATTACGACGTCGACAAGCCATTGGCATATCGGGAAAAAATCGGCCCGTTCCTGCTGACCATGACATATCGGCATGAATATCCACAGGTCGACGACGAACGGCTCGGCACCGCGTTCGCGGTGTTTCACGAGGCGGGCACGGATATCGTCGCGGCGGCGGTCGAGTTGAAACTCGTGAAAGTGCCGCCCATCCAGAGCAGCGCGGATCTGGTGTATGTCCTCGATACCTACTCCGGCGAGATGCTGTCTCTCGCGCTCGCCGCCACCGAAGCGCTTGGACCGGAGCGCCTGTGCAGCGTGTTCAATACGCATCGGGTGGTGTATATCAGCACGTGGGAAGTGAGAAAACCGTGGCGCGGCGAAGGCCTGGGCGTTGCATTGCTGCGCGAGGCGTTGGAGCGCTTGCCTGCGGACCCCGATGGCCGTCCCGATGCGTTGTGCGTGGCGCCCGAGCCGTATCAGACTGAAGTGCGCTATCTCAGCCAGTTGCCGCCCGCGTTGCGCGCTGAAGTCGATATACCCGCGCAAAGGCTCACCCGGCATCTGGCGGAATGGCTGGATCGTGCAAATTTGCCGAACGTGAAGACGCATTTTTTCATCCCGATGGCCAAGCATGAAGGCATTGGATCTGCGGGCGAGAACGCGCGGTTGATCGACCGGATCATGGAAAGTGAAGCCTGATCCGGTACTTGTGATGATCGATATGCAGGCGAAATTGATGCCGCATATCGATAACGGCGCGGCTGTGCTGAAGCGTTGCCGGGCGTTGGTTCAAGCCGCCGATCTGCTCGATATCCCGGTACTTGTCACCGAGCAGAACCCACGTGGGCTGGGCGCAAGCGTCGACAGCCTGCTTGGAGAACGTGGCGAGCGGCATCGCCTATTCGAGAAGCACACATTCGATGCCACCCTGTGCCTGGACTTCGTGGCGGCGTTGCCGACGAAGGAATCCGTGTTGTTCGTAGCCGGCTGCGAGGCGCATGTGTGCGTGTTGCTGACGGTTACCGGCTTGCTGAAACTGGGCTACACGGTGGAGCTGATCGCCGATGCCGTCGGTTCACGCGCTCCGGAGAATAAGGCAATCGCGCTGGCCAGGGCGCAGCGCGAAGGCGCGCTTCCCACCACGACGGAAACCGCGATCTTCAGCTGGTTGGGAAGCTGCGAACATCCGCGTTTCCGAGACGCACTCGCGTTGATCAAATAGCATCAATGCCCGTCACTGCAGCCATGCGCGCCGGTCATGGCTGGCATGAGCAGATTTCGATTGTTGCGGGTTTTTGGCCTGCCTACAGTGCTTTCACGTGCACGGTCACGTAGCGCTCCAGGGTATCCGAGTGAATCCCGCGAGGCGAATCCCGCAAGGTTGATCCAAACCGCGCTCTCCGACTTTTCTGCTCAAGGCCACCATCATGACGACTCGCCTCTCCCGCCTTGCCCGGCGCCTCTTCGTGGCTACGGCGTTCGCCGTGCCCTTGGCAGCCACGGCCACTTTCGCTCACGCGGATGCCCTCGATACCGTGCAAAAAAATGGCGTGCTTCGGGTTGGCGTATTCATGGACTATCCGCCGTTCGGCTCTATCGGCCCGGATATGAAACCGCAGGGTTACGACATTGAAATGGCCGACTATCTCGCCAAGACGATGAAGGTCAAAGTCGATCTTGTCCCGATCACGGGCGAAAACCGCATGGCTTATCTCGCCACGGGCAAGGCCGACGTGCTGCTGAGCGTGGGCCAGACGCCGGAGCGCGAGAAAGTGCTCGATTTCTCGCGGCCGTATGCGCCGTACTATCTGGCGGTGTTCGGACCGAAGTCGCTGCCGGTGAAAAGCGAAAAGGATCTGGCAGGCAAGACCATTTCGGTGGCGCGCGGCACGCTGGAAGACCTGAGCGTGACGAAGGTCGCGCCGCCGGACGCGACGATCAAGCGTTTCGATGACCCGAATGGCGCCATTTCGGCGTTTCTGTCGGGGCAGGTTCAGTTGATGGTCGTGGGCAATGACGTAGGCGCAACGATCATCGCGCGTAATCCGCCGATCGCGCCGGAGCAGAAATTCGCGCTCTTCAGCTCACCCGATCATGTTGCCGTGAATAAAGGCGAGACGCGTTTGCTGAAGGAAGTGGATGCGGCCGTGGTGAAAGCTAAGAACGACGGCACGCTGAACAAGCTTTCTACGAAGTGGCTCAAGGCGCCGTATCCGAGCGATTTGTAAGCAAGGTCGCATCGTTACCGATACAAAACTGCCACCGTCAGGTGGCAGTTTGCATTTGCGGTTAGCGGGGTCACACGGGGCTCATTTCCAAGCCCGGAAGCTCATAGTTGGAGGAAGGATCTAGTCGCATATTTGGCCGCGTCGAGCTCCTCTGCCGTTACGGTTTCGCCTCTGAAGTTAACTTCCCTGGCGACGTAGCTCCAGCTCCGGATCTGATCGACGAGCGCCACACCTGGGCGCTTGAGGCTCTTGAGCGGAATCTCGGTCGCCCACTCTCTCACGGTGGAGGTGATCGGCAAGCCAGTAAAGCGGCCGGTAATCTCATTCACGACTGAATCGGAGATGATCAGGACCGCGCGATAGCTATCCTGTTCATTCCCTTTGGACGGGCCAACGTGCAACCTGACCACATCGCCGGCGTCCGGTATTCCATTCTTCATTCCATACCTTCGCGTGTCGGGTCCTGCGGGCCACCCCATTCGTCACCGACCGGATCGCCGAAATCAACTTCGTCGTGGCGTTGGAGCTTGCCGTCCTTAAATTGCTGAATCAGGCGCTCGCGAGAGAACCGTGGAATGGCGCTGTGTGCACGCACGAGCAGTTGACCATCGTGGACTTCAACATCGACTTCCTGACCTTCAACGAGCGAGGCTTCGATGGCAAGGCTGGACGGGATGCGAACGGCAAGGCTGTTACCCCATCGCTTTACAATTTGAATCGGCATACATATCTCCTGCGTATCAACGCGTTGCTATAATCAATCTTATATATTAAGACATGGAGTGTCAACGCGTCGATACAGGCAAGTTGCAGGCGTTTGACATGCAAAGTTTTTTGACCCTGCGGCAGAACACGGCAATGAAGAAGTAAGCCCACGGTAACCGTATCGAACGGCTTGCCTAAGGCCGTCCAGACCCTCCCAAAGATCTCGATTTACCGATGAATGTAGCCCTTACCTGCAATCCCGAGCGGGAATCATCGTGAGAGCGCGGCATTCATTGATGGCATTGGATTTGCTGACTCTCATCGTCCCCACTCGCCTCATCGGCTTGCACCCCGCAAGACACAAGCGAGTGGCGGCAGCGCCTCTGTCAGCCAGACACGCCGACACCCCGACGCGTCCAGCCAAACATAGCGCTCACTCGATCGAGCGAGGAGCTTCATATCGCCATGCGCCACGTCAACGTTCCCCATGACAGCAACCTAGACCAAGAATCATCCGAGGCAGTCAAACCGTCGCGCCGCAGGTTCCTGCAATCAGCAGCGGCAGCGGCGGCCGTCACCGCCGCGCCGCTCGCTCGTGCGCAGCAACCGGCGGCGACGTCGGCACCACCGCCCACGTCCACGACCGCCGCGCCATTGATGCCCGTGAAGCTGACCATCAACGGCCGTGCTTACGACATGCAGCTTGAAGCACGCACGACCCTGCTCGATGCATTGCGCGAATACGCCAGCCTCACCGGCACGAAAAAAGGCTGCGACCGCGGCCAGTGCGGCGCGTGTACGGTGATTGCGAACGGCCGCCGCATCAACTCGTGTCTGACACTCGCTGTCATGCACGACGGCGATTCGATCGTCACGGTAGAGGGCCTTGCCAACGCGCAGACGCTTACGCTCAGTCCGATACAAAGGGCTTTCATCGATCACGACGCGTTCCAGTGCGGTTTCTGTACGCCCGGCCAACTGTGTTCGGCAACTGCGCTGATGGATGAATTCCGCGCCGGCGACGCCAGCGCCGCGACTGCCGATGTCCGCTACCGTCCCGCCCAACTCTCCGACGATGAAATCCGCGAGCGCATGAGCGGCAATATCTGTCGCTGTGGTGCGTATCCGAACATTGTTGCGGCGGTGAAAACCGTTGCGATCAATAAAGCTTAGGAGCGCACATGGATGCCATTTCTTACGAACGCGCCACCGATATAAGCGCGGCGATCAAGGCAGCGCAGCAGCCGGGTGTTGCGTTTATAGGCGGCGGAACAAATCTGCTCGACCTCATGAAGGGCGGTGTCGCGAGGCCGGTAAAGCTCGTCGACATCACGCACATAACCGGCTTGAACACGGTGAGCGAACTGCCCGACGGCGGCCTGCGAATTGGTGCGCTGGTTCGCAACAGCGACGCCGCGAATCACACGTGGGTCCGCGAACGTTATCCGCTGCTGTCGCAGGCGTTTCTCGCGGGGGCATCGGCGCAGTTGCGCAACATGGCGACCGTTGGCGGCAACCTGATGCAACGCACGCGCTGTTATTACTTCTACGACACCGGCTTTCCCCAATGCAACAAACGCACTCCGGGAAGCGGCTGCGCGGCGATAGAAGGCAATAGCCGCATCCACGCCATCCTGGGGGCGAGCGCGCAGTGCATTGCGACGAATCCATCCGATATGAACGTGGCGCTCGCCGCACTCGACGCCGTGGTGCACGTGAATGGTCCCCAAGGTGAACGGTCGATTGCATTCGCGGAGTTTCATCGATTGGCCGGCGATCATCCTGAAGTCGATACCACCCTGCAACCCGGCGAACTGATCACGGCCGTCGATCTGCCGCCCCCGCTCTTCGCGCAGCACTCGCACTATTTGAAGGTACGTGACCGCGCGAGCTATGCGTTCGCGCTGGTATCGGTGGCCGCCGCATTGCAGATGGACGGCAATACGGTGAGGACCGCGCGCATCGCGCTGGGTGGCGTCGCGCATAAACCGTGGCGCGCCACGGCGACTGAGCAAGCACTCACTGGCCAGCCGTTGTCACCCGACACGTTGCGTAGCGCAGCAGCGCTTGCCGTTCGCGATGCACGCAGTTATCGCGACAATGGCTTCAAGATCGAACTGGCGCAGCGCGCGATTATCCGCGCGGTGTCGACTGCAGGAGGTGTGGCATGAGTGTTCTTGGACAACCGCTCGACCGCACCGACGGTCTTCTGAAAGTCACGGGCCAGGCGAAATATTCCGCCGATAATCCCGAAGCCAAGCTCGCGCATGCGGTGCTGGTGACGAGCACGATCGCGCACGGCAGGGTCGCGTCAATGGACACCGCGCGCATACAAGGCATGCCCGGAGTCTTGCTCGTGATGACGCATGAAACCGCGATGCGCCTCCCCAATGGGGGCAAACCGAATGCCGAGCCGCCAGCTGTGCGCAGATTGTCGCTGCTGCAAACCGATGAAGTGCGCTACAGCAACGAGCCCGTAGCCGTCGTCGTTGCCGATACGCTGGAACGCGCAACCGATGGCGCCCGCACACTCCAGGCATCGATTCGATACGAAGCCGCAACGCCAAACGCGGACTATCAGCGCGCGAAAGCCACGGCGTATCAGCCGGAAAAAATGATGGGCAGGCCGATCAACACCCAACGCGGCGATGTGGCTGCCGGTCTGCGTCAGGGTCCGACGCGCCTCGACGTGGTCTACACCACGCCGAACGAACACCACAATCCGATGGAGCCGCACGCAACATTGGCGCGCTGGGACGGCCCGAATCTCACGCTCTACGATGCCACGCAAGGCGTCTCCGGCGCACGCGGCGCGGTCGCGAAAACGCTCGGCATCAAGGAAGAAAACGTGCGTGTACTCTGCCCGTTCGTCGGCGGCGGATTTGGATGCAAGGGTTCGGCGTGGTCGCATGTCGTGCTTGCCGCCATGGCCGCGAAACAAACCGGCCGGCCGGTTCGTCTCGTGCTGGAACGTCCGCAAATGTTCGGCATGGTCGGCAATCGGCCGTTCACGGATCAGCACATCCAGATCTCGGCCCGCGACGACGGCACGCTTACCGGCATGCGTCATGACGTGATCTCGACCACGTCGACGTTCGAGGACTGGAACGAGAGCTCGGCCATCCTCACGCGCATGCTGTACGCCGTGCCGAACCAGGCGACCACGCACAAGCTGGTGAAACTCGATGTCGGCACACCCACGTTCATGCGCGCCCCCGGTGAAACGAGCGGCTCGTTCGCGCTCGAATCCGCGATGGACGAAATGGCGTACGGGTTGAACATGGACCCGCTCGCGTTCCGGTTGAAGAACTATGCCGAGATGGAGCCTCAGGAAAAGAGACCGTGGTCGGAGAAGTCGCTGCGTGAGTGTTATCAGATTGGCGCCGATAAATTCGGCTGGTCGCGGCGTAATCCGAAGCCGCGTTCCATGCGCGACGGCAACACGCTGATCGGTCTCGGCATGGCCACGGCAACCTATCCGGCGAACCGCAGCGAGGCATCGGCGATCGCGCGCATCTTGCCGGATGGCACGGCGATGGCCGCATCGGGCACGCAGGATCTCGGCACCGGAACCTATACGGTGATGACGCAAGTGGCCGCCGATGCATTAGGTTTCCCGGTAGAGAAGGTCGACTTCGCGCTCGGCGATTCGTCGTTGCCGCACGCGCCGGTCTCCGGCGGTTCGCAATCGGTGGCGAGCGTGTCGCCGGCGGTGCGCGAGGCGGCGTCGCAGGCACGCGCCAAGCTGATCGCCATGGCCATAGCGGATTCAGTGTCACCGCTAAGCGGAGCTTCCATCGACGATGTCACCGTCGACAACGGCTGGGTCATTAGCCGAGCGGACCCATCGAAGCGTGACCCGGCCGCCGCGATAATCGCGCGCAACGGCGGCAAACCGATCGAAGCCATGGCGACCACCAAGCCCGGCGATGAAAAACAACAGTTCGCGTTTCACTCGTTCGGCGCGGTGTTCACTGAAGTTCACGTCGATGCGGACCTGGGCACGATCCGCGTGCCGCGCATTGTGGGCGTGTATGACGTCGGCAGTTTGCTCAACGAAAAGACCGCGCATAGTCAGTTGATGGGCGGTCTTGTGTGGGGCATTGGCTCGGCGCTGACCGAGAAGAGCGAACTCGATGGACGTTATGGCCGCTACACGAACGCCAACCTTGCGGAATATCACGTGCCGGTGAATGCCGATATCGGTTTGCTCGATATCACCTTGCTGGGCAAACCCGATCCGCACATCAACCCGCTCGGCGCGCGGGGGATAGGCGAAATCGGCATTACGGGGGTGGCGGGATCGATCGCTAACGCCGTGTATCACGCGACGGGCGTCCGGGTGCGCGATTTGCCGATCACGCTAGATAAGGTGATGCCGAAGACATCGGTCTGACGTTTTTGTCCAGGAAAACCGTGCGGGTGCACTTCCGGTGCATGCCGTGCGGTTTTTTTTCTTGCTTGCGACATGCCTTGGCGCTTGTCAGAATCGACGCTTCTTACCATCGACTATCGGGAAGCCGGCCATGAGTTATTCATCGAGTGCGACCGGCATTCTGCTTGCAGCCGGTTACGGCTCCCGCTTCGATCCGAGCGGTCTTCACAACAAACTCCTGGCTACGCTCCCCGACGGCACGCCGGTCGCGTTTCAATCCGCACGCCGGTTGTTATCGGCGGTGTCGCGGGTCATGGCCGTCGTGCGGCCGGGGTCAGAGAAGCTGGCGGAGGTGTTGAACGAAGCGGGCTGCGACGTGATGTTTTCTATCGATGCCGAACGCGGCATGGGCGCGACGCTCGCCGCAGCGGTGCGCGCGACGCAGGACGCGGAAGGCTGGCTGGTCACGCTGGGCGACATGCCGTGGATCGAACCGGGGACGGTCGAAGCGGTGGCCCGGTCGCTGGACGGGGGAGCATCGATTGTTGCGCCGTTTTATCGCGGACAGAGGGGACATCCGGCGGGATTTGGAGCCATGCATCTGGACGCGCTCAGCGCCCTTGACGGCGATGCCGGCGCGCGGGCGCTGTTTATGTCGGAGGCGGTGGAGCGCATCGACGTGGAGGACGCGAATATTTTGCGCGACGTGGACTTGCCGGAGGATTTGCGTCCTGATTGAGTTTTGTTTTACGCGCGCTCGTCCGCGGCGTCTTACACGTCACCGCCTTCACGCTGGCCGACGGCAATGACGAAACCGTGACGAATTTTCCGCTTTAAGCCCGGTTCCAGACCGAAAATGGGGTCAGTCTCAAGCCGCCAACGCCCCGTCCTCGTCTGTCTTCGCCGAAAAGCACCGTCGGCTCACATCCACCAGCGTCGCACCAAACCCCTTGAGCGCGCGGAAATCCGTACGCGCACTCGTGACCACCCGCGGCATGGCACTCCACGCAATTGATGCCCCGTCCGCAATCAGCGCCTCCACCAGCGCCACATCCTCGCTGGTTTCGAGCGGCGCGAAGCCACCGACGCGCACGTAAGCCTCCGCCGATACCCCCATGTTCGCGCCGTGAATGTGCCGATGACCGTCGGCATCGGTATAAGTGCGCGCGAAATGCTCCCGCACGGCCGCCAGATGCGGAGACCAGTCATGAACGGAGATCACGCCGCACACCGCGTCGGCGCGGCAATCGAGTTGCCGGACCAGCCAGTCATCGGCGACGACACTGTCTGCGTCGGTGAACGCCAGCCATCGCGCGCCCAGCGACAACGCGTGGCGCGACCCCTCAGCCCGCGCCACGCCCACATTTCGCGCACTCACGCTGAGCACCTCGGCGCCTAACGCGGCAGCGATGGCCGCAGTATTGTCACTGCAATGATCGACGACCACGATCACGCGCACCTCCTCCCCCAGCAATTCGTGATGATTCGCCGCGCGTTTTGCCGCGCTGACGCAAGCCCCGATATGTGCCGCTTCGTCATGAGCGGGAATGATGATGCCAAGCATGTCGTTCTCTCCATTCGCATTTTCGGCGTCCGGATGACCCGGGCACGGTTGCGGAAAGACACAGCAATGGCTATTCCCAAGCGAGTTGGAAGGTCTACGTGCGCCCGGGTGAAACGTGGGCGAGCGAACATTTAGGAGGATGGCAGGAGCGCGGACAATATTTCGACGGCGTTAGGAGCCTGGCACTAACACGCACGCGAAGAGAGAGGCAACGCGTTAGCCGGTTCGCGAGTTCAGCGAGAGACTGCGCCGCAGAAAACGGCGTTGGATGGCTTAATTAGCCATCAGACCAGGAATATGTTGGCAACCGTTAGCAGGTTCCTGACCAGCTTGGAAGATTAGAGTTTGGACGTGGCTACTGCCGCCGGGATTCGCAATCGGCGGGCTCAACCGAAGTGCTTCGCAGCGTTCCCATTAGAGCGGTCATCCGCCGATCCTGAGCCATCCTTACCTTGATGGGACTTCAGTAGCCCGAGCACAGAGATGTCAATATTGTGGTCGACCAGCGTGAGCGCCGTACCCGCAAAGGACAGCGTAATAGAGGAAAGTGCTTCAGCCGGAACGTTATCCAATTCCGATATCTCGTCCACCGGGATCACGACACTCTTCCCAAGCGGAAAATGAATCATGATCACCGCGTGGTCCGGAAGATATTCCACGCTGTCCGCAACGCCCGGAAGGGCACTGGAGTGTGATCCATGCAAGACGCTCTGGATGGTCTCGAAAGCGGCTTTGAGCTTGAACATTGCGCCGGTCGGACGACGCTCCAGAACGAAAAGCGTGTTACGTCCCTCGTCGAGATCGACAGGTTTTTCGTCAGGCGCGTTGATAATTTTCATAACTTGATCCCTACTTGCGTGCAATCTGCCAAATGCAACACGGTCAACCGCTCGACAGGATCATAGGTTCCCCGCTGGATGTTGACCAGCGTCCTTCCCGCCAGATTCGGCTTCACAACATATTGTTTCGTTTCGTCCCACGCCTGATTTTCCAGACACGTATTCTTGGTAGCTTCCATCCAACCTTCCCTGGCCACGAACAAGCGTTCTTTGACAATGGCAATGACGTCATTTCTCACTTGAGAAGGCACCCAAGCTGTATCCGGAATGACATCCAGCAGACTCACGCCGTTGTGCCAAAACGAAAATTCAAACCGCGCGGACCAGTCGCCGCCATCCAGATGCACATGCGGCGGACAATGCTCGTCTCTCGTGAACACAGCGATTCGCCTTCCCTTATATTGACCCACTTTCATCGATTTTATTCTCCCTCGTTAAACCAAACGTTGCTTACAACTATCGGTGGGCAGGTGCTTCGATGTGGTAAATATTACACACGCACTTGACCTCCGATAGCTGTCCAAACGGCTAACGAGTAAAAACCACCCGAAACATTTTGAGATCTAACTGAAACAACACGTAACGCGAGTCAACTTTCCTGAAAGCTTGGCGTTAACCCGTGGACAACGCCAATCCTGGCGACGACTTCCCAAGGCAACCGACTCCATGGCCGCCCTTCCGCTTTCAGCACTTCAGCAACGTCGACAAAAACAAGGCCACGCGGCACTCGTTCCGAGATCGGCCGGCCAACTCAAGGCTGAGCACGACCGCATCGTCGGCCGCGCACAGTTTTTCCTCTACGCGACCATCGCGCTGGGTATTGCTGGCGTGATCGCCGTCGCAATGCTGCCGTTCTCATCAGTTCCAGACGACTTCAGTTTCGGCGCTCAGGAAGTGGTCGGCGTGGCTGTGTTCGCGGCGTGCCTGTTCCTGCTGCATGAACGCACCGAGCTCACGCTGCGCCTGTACAACTACGAACCCGTGGAACAAACCACGCAGGGCGAGCTGCGCGCGCTATTGCATCGCGTGCCGGAAGGCATGTCGTATCAAAACGCTCTCGCCGCCGACAACCGGACGTTCGTGACCGTGGAAGCTGAAGAAATTCGCCGTCGTGCCGATGCATTCAAACCGCAAACCGAAGGGCTAGAACCGGCAGAAAGCTGATCGCCGTGCCTTTTGCCGTATGAACCACGGCGGAAGGGCGACGTACAAGACGTGGTAGAAAAATCGTCGTTCCCCGGTAAAAATCCGGGTCTGAATAAACCTGAAAGCCGCCGCCCCGCATTGACGGGCCGGCGGCTTTCATTTTTCCGCTCATGGGTCGAGCCTGTTTTTTGCTGGATGAATTCCGCCGCGAACGCATTCTCGTCGTTCGCCCAGTTCACCTGCGGAGCGACACATCCATGAGCAAACAACCTCGCATCGAGCAATATGACCACCCGGCTGGCGGTTGGGGCTCGGTCAAAGCCGTTTCATCGATACTCATGAAAGAACACGTCGCCGTGAACGGCACGCGGGTGTTGTTCAAGCAGAACAAACCGGATGGGTTCGCGTGCGTGAGTTGCTCGTGGGCCAAACCAGCCGATCCGCATCTGTTCGAGTTCTGTGAAAACGGTGCAAAGGCCACCGCTTGGGAAATCACCACCAAACGCGCGACACCCGAGTTCTTCGACCATCACACTCTGGCCGCGCTAGAAGCCTGGAGTGATTTCGAGCTTGAGTCACAGGGCCGGCTCACCCACCCCATGCGTTACGACGCCGCCACCGATCGCTATCTGCCTATCCCATGGCAACAAGCCTTCGATGAAATCGGCGAAAAGCTTCGCAGCTTCGATCCGAAACGCGTGGTGTTCTATGCATCGGGCCGCGCGTCGCTGGAAACCTCGTACATGTACGCGCTGCTTGCCCGTTCATACGGCTGCAACAACCTGCCCGATAGCTCGAACATGTGCCATGAGAGCACGTCGGTGGCGTTGCCCGACACCATCGGCGTACCGGTTGGAACGGTGACGCTCGCAGACTTCGAACACACCGACTGCCTGTTTTTCTTCGGCCACAACACCGGCACGAACGCGCCTCGCATGCTGCATCCTCTGCAAGAAGCGAGAAAACGCAACGCGCAGATCATCACGTTCAATCCGTTGCGCGAGCGCGGGCTGGTGAGTTTTGCGAATCCGCAGTCGCCCAAGGAAATGCTCTCCACCGAGCAAACCTGTATCAGCACGCAATACCATCAGGTCAAGATCGGCGGAGACATTGCGGCGATCACAGGCATTTGCAAGTCGCTGATAGAAGCCGACGACCAAGCCCGCGCAGCCAATGCACCTCGCGTGCTGGATGCGGATTTCATCGCGGAACATACGCATGGTTTCGATGCCTTCGCCGACGCCATGCGCGCCGCCGACTGGAAAGACATCGAGTCGATGTCGGCGCTGACACGCTCCGCGCTCGAGGCAGCCGCCGCCGAATATGCGCGTGCGAAAGCGGTGATCATCTTGTACGGCATGGGTATCACGCAGCATCGGGAAGGCGTGCTTGCCGTACAGATGCTGACAAATCTGATGCTGCTTGGCGGGAACATCGGCAAGAAGGGAGCCGGGATTTGTCCGATCCGCGGCCACTCGAACGTGCAGGGGCAACGGACGGTTGGCATCACCGAAAAACCCGCGCTGGTTCCCATGGACAAGCTCAGGGAACTGTATCAATTCGAGCCGCCACAGGAAACCGGCCTGACCACCGTGGATACGTGCGAAGCCGTCAGGGACGGCGATCTCGATGCATTTATCGGACTCGGCGGCAATTTCGCGCGGGCGATTCCCGATCAAGGCGTGCTGGACCCGGCGTGGAAACAGATGCCGCTCACCGTGCAGATCGCGACCAAACTCAACCGCAGCCATATCGTCCACGGGCGCACGGCATATTTGCTGCCGTGTATCGGCAGGATCGAGGTGGACCGGCAGGCGAGCGGCGAGCAGACGGTGACCGTGGAGGACAGCACGGCGTGCGTTCACGCATCGAAGGGGATGACTGAGCCGGCGAGCGAACACTTGTTGTCGGAGCCGGCTATTGTTGCCGGGCTGGCGAAGGCAATCTTGCCGCCGAATCCGACTATCGACTGGGATGCGTGGGTCGGCGATTACGGGCTGGTTCGTGATGCCATCGAGCGTACTTACCCCGAGCAGTTCAAGGATTTCAACCAGCGCATGACTCAGCCCGGCGGTTTTCATCGGCCATTGCCGGCCGCGAAACGTGAGTGGAAAACAAAAACCGGCAAGGCAAACTTCATCGTGCCCGATGGTTTCGGTGAAGATCCCGATATGGACTTCGAAGGCGAACGCACGCTGCGCCTGATGACCACACGCGGCGACAGCCAGTTCAATACGACCGTGTACGCACTCGATGACCGCTTCCGCGGCGTGTACGACACGCGTGACGTGCTCTTGATGAACCAGGACGATATGACCCGGCTGGGCCTGGCCGAAAACGATACGGTCACGGCAATCACAGTCGCGAAGGACGACGTCCTGCGCGAACTCGGCGGGCTGCGGGTACATGCATTCGATATCCCCGCCGGCTGCGTGATGGGCTATTACCCGGAGTGCAATCGTCTGATTCCCGTGTCGCATCACGCGAAACGCAGCAAGGTGCCGGCGGCCAAGGCGATTCCTGTACGTCTGCGGAAAATGGCGGCTTGAGGGCGTGAACCAACGTCCGCAAGGCCCCGCAGGGTTAAAAGTGCACGGCCGGAGTTTGCGAGCCTGCCTTTCAGTCCGCATGCGCCTATGCTGGAGAAGACGACATTGACTGTCGGCGACAAAACAAACCGAGGCCACTCATGAACCAGATGAACATCCCGCAGCCCAGGAAATACGATATGCAGACCAATCCGATTCCTGACCCGCTCGCCGATCCAAACCGCGATCCCGAGGCGGATCCGCTCTCGCCGCCTTCGCCCGGGCATCGTCCGGAGGAGCCGCAGCATCCCGATGCGCCACCCGACGGACATCCGGTTTAGAAAGACTCCCCAGCAACCCGTTATGACGCGGTTTCCGATCGCTCGCCAACGGCGACGATCGTGGTGACCGCGTTGCTGTCATCGACGGGTTCCAGGGTGGGATCGAAGAAAATCTTCGCACCGCGCTGATAGTTGAAGATGAACAAGACAACCGACGCAGTAGACGCCAGCAACACGCAAAACACGAACACTGCGCGATAACCCCACGTCGCCGCCACGAATCCCGACGCCACGCCTGCGAGCACGGAGCCGGTGCGCATCGTGTTGAAAAACAACGTGGTCGCGCGAGCCAGTGCGCCGGGCATCAGTTCCTGAAAGTACGACATGCCAAGACACGACGTCACCGCGACCACGACGGCGTTAAGGATCTGCAGCGGCACGAGCACCCACAGGTTCGGCGCAAGCGCGATGCCCGCGAAATACACGATATGCGACAGCGACGCGAACGCAATCATGTTCGCCTTGTTGATGCGACGGGACGCGCCGCCGAGCAGGAGCATCATCGGAATCTCGGCGAACGCGCCGAGGCCGACCATCTGCGCGACGTGCGCGGTCGCGCCGTGCAACTGATCGACAATCAGCACCGGCAGCATGATGGTCGCGATCGCCGAGCCCATGCCAATCAGCGTAAAGCTCACCAGCGCCGCGTACACGTGCGCGTTTTTGCCTTGGGGCGGAATTTCGCTGGTGGTTTGATCAGCGGATTCGAAGGCGTCGTAGGCCTTGGGTTCGCGCATGCACAACACGATGAACCCAGCCACCGCAAACGCGCCCGCCGCCGACAAAAACAGCCCGTTAAATCCCGATACGCCCAGCACGATTGCGCCCACCGCCGGGCCAAACACCCACGCGCAGGAAAGCGTGGTGCGCAAGGTTGCCATCGGCAGTTCGGTATGTTCGATGCCTTCCGCGTGCAGCCTCGCTTTGCCGAACGTGAAAAGTTGCGGAAACACCGCCGCACCGATACTCAGGAAGACGCAGCCGAAAATTGTCAGCAGCACGTAGTTGCGCGTGACGCACAGCAATGCATAACCCAGCGCCGACCCCGCGATGGACAGCAACACGATGCGTTTTTTATCGGTCCGGCGATCGGCAATACGGCCGAGATACGTACTCACGACCACGCTGCTCACCGCGGTCAGCGTCATGAAGATGCCTAGCCGAACCGGCGTCATGTGCGCCTCGGTCGCACCGAACAGCGACGTGTAAGGCACCGCGAATGAGGACGCAATGCCTGACAGGAACATCGCTAGAGAAATGCCGGGATAACCGGGAAGACGGATCAGCGCGAGAAAAGTCTTGAATACGGCGTTCATTGAAATTCACGTTGGCGGCCAAAGGTCCGTCGCGTGACGCTCGTGGCGAGCGAGAAAAACGACGTTCAGCGGGCACTTAAACACGCGCTCACGTTTTTTTCAATGACGTTTTCTTTTGGTTGCAGACTGGCGAAACCTGGGCCGGGGAAAGCGCACGACTTGGCGGTGTGCGATGAAACCCGCAACGCAATCGCGCAGACAAAGGCTCCGAAGCCGAACGTCACTTTCTATATAACAGCCCTCAAAAGGAATACAAATTCATATAACAGTCCATACAAGGGCTTTTATTCAAATTATCCTGTCATATTGCCTCTAAATTGCTATAATAGCCCGCATGGAGTCTACTAAACCGTTTAAAAGCCCACTTGAAGGCCGTAAAACCGGAAAACCGCTTCCCATTCCGGTGCAACGGACGCTCATGAAGCTCGGTGAAGACCTGAACCGCGCGCGCCGCCGCAGAGGGTTGACGCAGCAGGCGCTCGCCTCGCGCATCGGCGCTGGACTTAATACAGTCAAGCGCATGGAGAACGGCGATCCGCACGTGCAATTACATTTCCTCGTGCGCGCGCTCCATTTTTTCGGTGAACTGCAGCGGCTCAATGATCTTCTCGACAGCGGCCAAGACGATATCGGCCTCGCGTTGATGGATGAAAAGCTGCCGCAGCGGGTGAGAGCCGCGAAGAAAACCACCAAAGCGTTCTAACGGGTCAAGTGAATGAAAAGCAAACCTTCCAGGTCCGGCAAGCCCGGTATCAGTACGGCCCTGGAGGTTCACCTCGGGGCCGCCGGCACGCTTGTCGGCCACTTGAACTACGTCAGCCAGGGGCGGCGCGAAGTGTCGCAGTTCGCATACGACGAGACCTGGCTCGACAGTCCGGATCGGTTTGAAGTCTCTCCTGACCTGCCCCTCGAACCTGGTTATCAGCCGCGTCGGGCGACGAACCCCGTGGATTCGGTGTTTCACTTTGCATTGGCCGATACGGCTCCCGACGCATGGGGGCGTCGTGTCATCAACCGTATCCACGCCAAGGCGCGCAAGGATAATCCCCGCCTGCTCCCGCTGAACGAGCTCGACTATCTGTGTGCAGTGGACGATTTCAGCCGCATTGGCGCGCTTCGCCTTTGCGACGAAGGGATCTATCTGAGGACAGTTGATGAAGGCCGGCGCATGACGCCGCCCATGATCGAACTTGAACGCATGTACAGGGCCACGCGCGCGGTCGAGACAACCCGGGAAACTGCGGAGGACCTGCGTTACTTGCAAGGTAAGGGCACCTCACTCGGCGGCATGCGTCCCAAATGCACCGTACTCGATGAAAACGGCAAGCTCGCCATCGGCAAATTTCCGAGTGTCAATGACACGATCAATGTCACCCGGGCCGAAGTCCTGGCGCTCAAGCTCGCGCGCCAGGCGGGCATTACGACCGCCAATGCGCGGTGCGTCACGCTCAATGACACGCCGGTCGCGATCATCGAACGATTCGACCGGGAGGAAGGCGACTTGCGCATCCCTTATCTTTCGGCTGCGTCCATGCTGCAGGCGTCGCGGCAACATGCCCACGCCTACACCGAGATCGTCGATGTGATGCAGCAAAAGTGCTCGCATCCGGACGACGACGCTCGAGAGTTATGGCGCCGCCTGGTTTTCAACCTGCTCATCACCAACACCGACGACCATCTGCAGAACCTCGGTTTTCTGTATGACGGCAACGGCCTGTGGCGCATTTCGCCGGCATTCGACGTGAATCCGATGCCCGGCAAGGTGCGAGAGTCCACGACCTGGCTTACTGAAGATGCGGGTCCTATTGAATCGGTCGAGATGCTTCTGGATACGTGCGCCTATTTTTCACTATCCGATGCACAGGCCAGGATGATCCTTGGGGAAGTCCTGGACGCGGTAATGGAATGGCGGCGAGTGGCCGTGACGCCGGACGTCGGTCTCGGCGCTCACGAGTTGGATGATTTCGACGATGCCTTTGAGCATGCTCAGACGGACCAGGCTCGTAAGTTACTGGGCCGCGTCATGCTGCGGCCTGAGCTCGCCGAAGATGCCGAGGATATTGGGTAACCGGCCCGGCTGACTGGTCGTTCCCGAGCAGTCAATTCGTCCGGATCGGCGGATATTTACTCGTGTTTTGTTATGAATTTCCGCCTACTCTTGTCTTAGCGGCCGTACGCAGCGGCCGTACACAGACACCATCATGACGATGGGATCGTTGCATCAAACATGGGGTCCGGGAGTTCATCTTGAAACAGCTTATGTCCGCGGTCATCGCCGTTTCGGTCTTGATGCTGCCCGCCGTTTCGTTGGCTGCGCAAGCCGACGGCCCAAGGGCGCTGGACCGCGTGGTTCAACAGAACGAGAAATATGAACGGGACCACCCGCGGCAATTGCCGGCCACCCACAGCGAATGCAAGGCGTCGAACCCGGGCCAGTAAACTGAAAATCGCAGCGAATACGTTTCTTCCCGATGGTTGGAAACGGCTTTTGCAAGCATCGCTGCGACGTTTAATACGTTTCAATACTCAGTAGACGATTCTCCCGCAGACAACCTTCACGCGAACAAGCGCCTGATTCTTTGCCAGAACGCGAGACGGTGTGGGTGCGCAACTTCCGCCGGCACCTCTTCGTCCGGATGGTAATGGACCTCCCGAACCTGCCGAACCTGTGAGACAAGCAGCCCGATGTACATGGTGACTCTCCCGACGTTGGACTTTTAAGTTCGCGGAAAGTCGGCAGCTTGGAGTTCGTGCGCGCACTCGCGCGGCGACATGGGCTTATCCGCTTCCGCTAAAAGGGGGTTGGCGTACAAAGATATTGTTGTTTCTGGCATAACCCTCCTTTTTTAGCTTATTAGCTCGCCGCCTCACGAACCGCCGACGTCCGGTGGTCATCGATTTAATACAAACAGCTTAACGAAATAAGCATCCCGAACTATTGGCGCATTCACTGAACCGAATAAAGCGCCGGTCAATGTCCAACAAACCGTCCCATTGTCATATTAGGCCGATCCAGAGCCGGGGGGAATACGCACCAGCAACCGTCGTCATGCCGGAAGAAAAGCAGCGCGCGCGATCCAAAAGGCAACGCAGTTTCTACACACACATATCGCCTTCCGCCTAAACGCGTGCGGCTGAACTCGGTGACTCGAACCGGGGTGGAAAGACCGGGAGCCAACCATTTGTCGACTTGTGTCCGTAGCGAATATTCATGCGTGGATTTCATGTGCTGCTCCGGCAAATGAAGCCTGCCCGGCTTCGTCTCGCGCGGACTTGATGCCGTCCGCGGTACGCCCCGTTTCTTTATCCGAGCTTTGAGTGATGGTCCTGCTGACCGACGCCGCCCTCAGTGCGCTACACCGCGCGAGATGATTTAAATCTGCGAGTTGAGCAACAAGTTGCCTAGCCGTCCTGCGCTTCATCACACCTCCCGCACCGCAACCTGAACTTGATAAAACACTTTAACTGTATGCCTGGATCGCCCGCTTGGGCGGCTTGTCGGCAAAATCGCAACACTTTGTCATAAAGAGGAAAGCGCCGAATTGATCCCCACTGATTTGCAACGGTTACTTAAATCAGTTGCTGCCGGCCATGTTTGTTTATCGGCACGCGGAGATTCGGACTTGAGCATCTGCGATCAATGCCGCCGATGTTTTTCGGAGGGGTGCGATCGTTGAGCCGGCAACGGTCAGTTGCTGTGCGATCATCCGCGCGGGTGTTTTTCCACCGGCCGAATCCAACGGCGTGAGTTATCCGACGCTGCCGTTGAACACCTTTTAAAGCACGTTTGCAAAAGCAGTCTGGCAGGGTAAGAAATTGAACTTTGAAGCAGGGGTATAGCAATGAGCACGAATGCAGCGGCTTCAGGCAGTACAGGAAATTTCGACGTAGTAGTCATTGGCGGCGGCGCTGCGGGTATTGGCGTGGCGGCAAGCTTGCTGCGCCGGCGGCTCGATCTTCGCATCGCGGTCATCGAGCCGAGCGAGCGGCATTTCTATCAGCCCGCATGGACGTTGGTCGGCGGAGGTGCCTTCAACATAGACGACACCGTGCGGCCCATGTCGTCGGTCATGCCGGAACGAGCGCATTGGCTGCGTGCCAGTGCGAGCGCGATCGAGCCCGGGCAGCATCTTGTCCGGCTCGACGATGGGCGCGCCGTTGGTTATCGGCACCTGATCGTCTGCCCCGGACTGCGGCTCGCATGGGAAAAAATCGAAGGTCTGGAAGACACATTGGGCGCGAACGGCGTAACGTCGAATTATCGATTCGATCTCGCGCCGTACACGTGGAAACTCGTCAACGAACTCAAGCGCGGCAAGGCCCTCTTTACGCAGCCAGCCATGCCGATCAAATGCGCCGGCGCCCCGCAAAAAGCGCTGTACCTGTCTTGCGATCACTGGCTCAGGCAAGGTGTGCTTGATCAACTCGACGTCGAATTCAACCTGGCCGGCGACGTGCTTTTCGGAGTCGCTGCGTTCGCGCCGTCGTTGATGAAATATGTCGAGCGCTATCATGCGTCGCTTGCGTTCGGATCGAACCTGGTCGGCGTGGACGGTGCTCGCCGGATCGCTTCGTTCAGCGTGAAAGACGGTACCGGCAGCGTCATGCGTGTCGACAAACCGTTCGACATGCTGCATGTCGTGCCGCCGCAACTACCACCGGACGTGATCAGCAAGAGCGCGCTTGCCGACAAGGCCGGCTGGTGCGAAGTCGATCACGCCACGCTCGTGCACCCGCGTTATCCGGACATCTTTGCACTCGGCGATGCGTGCTCAGCACCCAACGCAAAAACGGCCGCGGCGGCTCGCAAGCAGATAGTCGTAGTGGCGGAAAACCTGCTTGCTGCGCGTGAGCAAAAACCATTAAGCGCACGCTACGACGGCTACGGCGCCTGCCCGCTGACGGTTGAGAAAGGCAAGGTCGTGCTGGCGGAGTTCGGCTACGGCGGCAAGCTGCTGCCGACCATCCCGCTCGACCCTACCGTGCCGCGCGCCCTCGCGTGGCATCTCAAGACAATGGTCCTTCCGTGGCTGTACTGGAATGGCATGCTGAAGGGCCGCGAATGGCTCGCCGGGCCGATGAAACCTCAAGCATGAGCTCCTTGCGTTCGTCACGTTGACGAGGCGCCCGCGTCGATCGACGCGGGCGGTGGGCTCACAAAGGAACACTCCCCAGAAGACCTCGATCAGGCAATTGGGATTTTCTTGAATCTAAATACATAGTTATCCAAACTAACTTCCCGCGATCGTGACTGATCCGTAACAGATGCCACGTCGATTACCCAATCGACGAAATTTGACACCTTAATCGCTCGCTATCCGACCTTTGTTGTACTAAGTGTATGTCCTCGAAATCAATCCATCCCCCAGGCGTCTAAAACCGAGCGTACATATGTTAAAAAAACTTGCAGCGATTATCCCGATTATGGCCACCACTTCCCTCGCGCATGCACAGAGTTCGGTCACGTTATATGGAATTGTGGAAGACGGTGTCGATGTGGTCAGCAACGTGCAGGGGAACCACTTGTTCCAGCTTGCATCCGGCGTGACCGCAGGCAGCCGCTGGGGCGTGCGTGGCACCGAAGACCTGGGCGGCGGTCTCTCAACCCTCTTTCGCCTCGAGAGCGGTTTCAATATCAACTCGGGAAACCTCGGCAGCGGACTCGCGTTCTCCCGCAACGCTTATGTGGGCCTTCAGAGCGTTCAGGCGGGTACGTTGACGCTCGGTCGTCAATGGGACTCCGTTGTGGATTTCGTCGAGCCTTATACGCTTAACGGCAATGTCGGCGGCTATTATTTCGCCCATCCGAACGACATGGACAACACCGACAACGGCTTCCCCATCGCGAATGCGATCAAATATCGCAGCCCCGCCTTTGCCGGATTTACCTTCGGCGGCCTGTATTCGCTAGGCGGCATCGCCGGGCAGTTCTCGAACAACGCCACGTTCAGCGCGGGTGCGACTTACGCTGCAGGGCCGATCAGCGCAGGCGTGGCGTATCTGCGCATTAACAATCCAGGTGTGTCGACGCAGGGTTACCAGAACTATCCGGGCTTCACGAATGCGGTCTATGGCGACTTCCTGACTGCCGCTCGCGCGCAAAAAGTACTGGGTGTAGGGGCTTCGTATCAAGTGCTCGCGTCGCTGCGCGTGTTGGCGGACTTCACGAATACGATATTCCAGCAAGGCAGCGCGGGACATGACGCGACGTTCCAGAACTACGAGTTGTCGACGCTGTTTAATCCGACGCCGGCAGTGACAATCGGCGCGGGTTACACCTACACCACCGGCCGCGACCATGCGACCAGCGCGCAGCCCAAATTCAACCAGTTCAACCTGACGGCTGAATATGCGTTGTCGAAGCGGACATCGGTGTATGTGCTGGGCGTATTCCAGAAAGCCGCCGGCGACGCAGAAGCCGCCCAGATTGCAGGCTTCAATCCTTCAAGCAACCAGAAGCAGGCGGTTGGACGGGTTGGTATCCGCAGCACTTTTTAATTCGATGATCTGATCACTGCCTGTATCTAAAGCGACAAGTCCGGTTGCGCCAGGAGCCGTCCAACCGGACACATCTTTATCTTCAGATGAATAGAACGATGCGCTCATTTCTTTGCTAGGGGTTATCCCACCCCTACATTCCGCCACTGCTTTGCCGTAAAGAAGCTACGCATAGCGTTCGGCAACGCCCGACGCCGCACATTCACTTATACGGTTCAACACTAGGCGACGGCAGAAACATGAAGAAAATGACATTGAATCAGAAGCTCGGATCGATGATCGCCGTGCTATGGCTCGGACTGGTCGCGATCGGATTCATAGGGGCGTGGCAAAGCCGTTCATCGACAATGGACGATCGCCGCGAGCAACTGAAAGCGCTGGTTGCCGAAGGCATGACCGCCACGGCGCATTTCCAGAGTCTCGCCGCGAACAAGACCATCTCCGAAGACGAAGCGAAAAAGCGCGCGCTTGAAGTGCTTGCTTCGATGCGCTACGGCACCGACGGCTACATTTCAGTCAACGACTCGCAGCCGAAGATGATCATGCATCCGATCAAGCCGGCGATGAACGGGCAAAGCCTGGGCGGCTTCACCGACCCGGCGGGGAACAAGCTCTTCGTCAATATTGTCAACGCCGGCAGCTCGTCGCCCGAAGGCGGTTTCATCACTTATCTGTGGTCGAAGCCCGGCAGCGACGTCCCCGTGCCGAAAATGAGTTTCTCGAAGCACTTCGTGCCGTGGGACTGGTTCATCGTGACCGGCATGTATACGGACGACATCAACGCTGCGTTCTACGCGAGCGCATGGCGCTGGTTCGGGATCACCGCGGTGCTCGGCGTGCTCGCGTCGCTGGTCATGCTGCTGGTGTTACGCAGCATCAAGCGTGAACTCGGCGGCGATCCGTCGATTGCCGTGATCGCCGCACAGCGCATTGCACGCGGTGACCTGACCACGCATGTGCCGCTTGCAGACGGCGATTCGCATAGCCTGATGTTCGCGCTGAGCGAGATGCAAAGCGGCCTGGTGGAAACCGTTACGCGTGTTCGCACCGGGACCGAGAACATTAACGTGGGGGCGTCGGAGATTGCAGCGGGAAATACCGACCTGTCGCAGCGCACTGAACAACAAGCCGCTGCACTGGTACAGACCGCGTCGAGCATGGACGAGATGACGGCTAACGTGAAGCAGAACGCCGACAGCGCGACGCAAGCCGCCAAGCTGGCCGGCGAAGCAGCCGACGTGGCCCAGCGCGGCAGCGGCGTAGTCGAGGAGGTTATTCATACCATGACGCGCATTACGGAAAGCTCGAAGCAGATTGGCGACATCATTGGCGTGATCGATGGCATTGCGTTCCAGACCAACATCCTGGCGCTGAACGCGGCTGTGGAAGCAGCGCGAGCCGGCGAGCAAGGGCGTGGGTTTGCGGTAGTGGCGGCGGAAGTGCGCAGTCTTGCACAACGCTCGGCGACGGCGGCGAAGGAAATCAAGGCGCTGATCGGGACATCGACGGAGACGGTGAAAGAAGGCGCGTCGCTGGTGTCGAACGCCGGCGCGACGATGGGTGAAATCGTGAGTTCGGTGCGCCGCGTGAACGAGATTCTCGATGAAATCAGTCATGCGTCGAATGAGCAGAGCGCGGGTATCGAGCAGGTCAATCGCGCAGTGGGTGAAATGGATCAGGTGACGCAGCAGAACGCGGCGCTGGTAGAAGAAGCGGCAGCGGCGGCGCATTCGCTGAAGGATCAGGTCGACGTGCTGCGTGAAGCGATTGGGAGCTTTTCGCTGCCGGCTTGAGAGGATGACATAGACGCACGCTGAACAAAAAGGCCATGCAAATGGCCCTTTTGTTTTTAAACACGCAGCCATTATGTTGTCGCCGATATTTTCCGGTCAGCCCTGCAGCGGATGCTCAAGGAAAAATCGCATCATGATCGTGCTGGCGTCGGGACCCGTTGCGTCGGTGTACGAACCATTCGCGCTACCGCCCGCCCAGGCGTGCGGAGCACCATGAATCAACCACAACTCCGCATCAACGCCGTCCGCCGATTTCAGCCTTTCCACCGTGCTTTTACGCTTGCCCGCTTCTCCACGAGAAGTCTCGTCGAATATAACGGCCTGAGCGCCGAAACCGCGCAACAACTCAGCCGTGTTCGATGGATGTACGGTTGTGTCAGCATCGCCGTGAAACACGATCAGCGGCCGCTTCGGAGCCGCTGCACGACGAATACCCGGCGACTTCCCCCCTCGCATGGCCGCCAGCGCCGATTGCAAATCGTGCGCGGCCCCCACGGCCAGCCCTGAATGCACGCATGCAGCGGCATAAAGATCCGGATACGCCTGGACCATGATGGCGGCCATTGCCCCGCCCGCCGATAAACCGGCGACGAATACGCGCGCCGGATCAACTGCGTGCTTCGACATTACTTCTCGCGTGATGCCCGCAATCAGCGCCGGCTCGCCGCTGTCGCGCTGCTGATCGCCAGGCTTGAACCAGTTCCAGCACTTCGATGCGTTCGCACCTTGCGGCTGCACCGGATACACCACGATGCATCCATCCCGCTCCGCCAGCGCGTTCATCTGCGTGCCCGCGGCGAAGTCATCGGCATCCTGCGTGCAGCCATGCAGCATGACCACCAGCGGCAACGGCTGGCTGCCGTGGTGCTTCGGCACATAGACCTTGTAGTTCCGATGACCGGCGGCACTCGTGAACGTATGCGTCGTGAGCGTGCCTGGATCCGCGACGGCCGGCGCGTCTGTATTCGCTTGATGCATTGGCTGAGCGTGTGCGCCAAGCGCACGCTGCAGCGCCGCCGTCGCTTCCTTTGGGCCGCGTGCGCGCAGCAGCTTCATTGCATCCTGCATCGAATGCAGGAATCCTTCATTGAGTTTCATTATCTTTCCCATTGGTTGCTGCTATTGCTTATCCGCCAGCATCACGAGCGGTATCACTATCTAATCCGGCCAGCCAGCGCCGCTTTTACTGCGGGCGATGCATGAAAAGCGCCGAGCACGACGATCGATGCGATCGTTTCGAGCGCCAGTTCGACCGACACGTCGGCAGCAATACTTGCGAGTCCCAGCACCTGAATGTCGAACTTTTCACCCGCCTCGCGCGCCGCTTCAAGATCGCGCTTCGAAAAGTGCTGCATGCCCAACACCAGCGCGCGCCGCGTCACCGTTTCGTTCACGACCTGCGAGTGCGTGGCCAGTTGATTCCTGATGGCCGTGCGAATCAGGTCCGTGCGGTTCGAGTAAAAACCCTCTTCCACCAGCAGGTCGATCTGTCCCAAGTCCACTGGACCGAGGTTTATCGTGATCTTCTCTGTCTCACCACCCTTCGGCCTGAGCACTTCAACTTTTTGAATCATTCAAACCATCCCGTTACCATCCCATTGGATGGTTATAGGCTGGTTTTCGCAGTGCGTCAAGGATTTTTGCCAATTTACGATAGTCAGCCAGCGATGAAAACGGGAGTGCGGGGCCTCGGGAACGGCCCATGCTGAAGTGGTTGTCGTGGTTCTTTTTTTCTTTGCGGCGAAGTTGCCGCCTGTACGCCAGAGCATTTCGCCGCTCTGAGACCCGGACGCCCAGGGTTGGGTGCGACACGGTTTGCCATCGCGTTGCCGTCCGGAGCAATCCGCTACCTTCGTTCTGTTTTTTCATCGCGACGACGTCGCGTGCTTCTGCACGCCTCTCGAGTGCTTTTGGGAAAGCCGAGCGGTTAATGATCCTAGGAGTACTACGTATGTTTATTCATAACAAACGCTTGCAATACACTGTCCGCGTTGCGGCTCCCAACCCGGGTCTCGCCAACCTTCTGCTCGAGCAGTTCGGCGGCCCGCAGGGCGAACTTGCCGCGGCCTGCCGTTACTTCACCCAGGCCGTAGGAGAGGACGATCCGGGCCGCAAGGACATGCTGTTCGATATCGCCACGGAGGAGCTGAGCCATCTGGAGATCATCGGTTCAATTGTCGCGATGCTGAACAAGGGCGCGAAGGGCCAACTCGCCGAAGCCGTTGAGCAGGAAGCTGAGTTGTACCGATCGATGACTTCCGGCGGCAACGACTCGCACACCACTGCCCTTTTATACGGCGGCGGTCCTGCCCTCACGAATTCGGCGGGCGTGCCTTGGTCGGCGGCGTACATCGACACCATTGGTGAGCCGACTGCAGATCTGCGCTCGAATATTGCAGCCGAGGCGCGTGCCAAGATCGTGTATGAGCGCCTGATCAATGTCACCGATGACGCCGGCATCCAGGAAGCGCTTGGCTTCCTCATGACGCGCGAAATTGCGCACCAGAAGTCGTTCGAGAAAGCGCTGCATTCGATCCAGCCAAATTTCCCGCAAGGCAAGTTGCCAGGCGTGCCGGAATTTACAAGCGTCTACTACAACATGTCGCAAGGCAGCGAGCCGGCGGTGCGCGGCCCGTGGAATGAGGGCGGCGACTGGAAGTTCGTGGAAGATCCGCAACCGGCCGTGGATGGCGGTGACGGACTCGCGACCGTGGGGGTATCGGCGGAAGAAGTGGATGTGTTGCAGGCCATGGCCGCACGCACGGCATCGGACAAGAGTTCGGATCCGATGACCGGCGCCGATCTTGGATCGGGGCAAGCGACCGGGGTTTGAATTAGTCGCGTATGTAGAAGTATTGGACCGCATGGCCTGGGAAAATCGGGCCATGCGGTTCGCTCGGTCTGAAGTTGATTTGGGGTTAACGCAGTCGTTTCGATCTCACACCGCTTCCCGCTCCGGCACCACTCGCCGCACCATGAACCAGTAAAACAGCGCGGAACATCCCGCTATCAATCCACCCGAAATCAACGCGATCGAATACGAGCCGGTTTTATCGACGATAAACCCCGCCACCACCGGCGAGAACGCACCGCCGAAATACCCGCCGAAATTCTGGATCGCGCTGACGGAGGCGACCATCGACTTCGGCGCAACGTCGGATGCCAGTGCCCACGCGGCGCCAATAATCGCCGCAAGGAATGCAAGGCCCAGCGTCATCAACGTAATGGTGACGCCCAACGAATCGGCAAAAGGAATGGCCACCGCCGAGACCGCTGCACCGATCGCACAGATCACGATCCACATGCGCTTGGCATCGATAGGCGTCGCCATGCCGCGATCAACCATCTTCTTGGTCAGATACCCCACGATAATCTCGCCAACCGCTCCGCCGATCCATGGGATGCTCGCGTAAATACCCAGCTGTACGAACGATATGTGAAAGCGATCGAGCAAATACAGCGGCAGGAACACGAGGAACAGGTTCCACAGCCAGATCGCGCAGAAGTATCCGAGGATCATGCCCCACACGCTGCGGTGCGTGAACAGTCCGCGCCACTCGTGGGTCGAGTTGCTGATCGACCGCTCACGGCCGCCGCCGCCCGCTTCGATATAAGCAAACTCCTGCTTCGAAAGCCGCTTGCTCTGCTCAGGGTTTCGATAGAGAAAAAGAAACACAATGGCGAACGCGATGCCAACAAAACCCGCCACATGAAACAGCGAGCGCCATCCAAACGCGACCATCAACGCAACGAGCACAGCGGGTGCAAGCGCGGGGCCCCATTTCGATGACGAATCCCAGATGCCCGTGGCAAATCCTCGTTCCTTCATCGGGAACCACGCGGCTGTGATCTTCGCCGAGGTAGGCCAGCACGGTGCCTCACCGACTGCGAGTAACGCGCGCATCACGAGCAGCGCGCTGACCGATCCGACCACCCCGGTCATGTAGGTCGCAACGCTCCACCAGATCATCGCCACCGCGTAGGCCTTCTTCGCGCCGAAGCGGTCGATCACCCAGCCCGCGGGCAACTGCATCACCGCATAGGTCCACGCGAACACCGTGCCGAGCAGGCCGATCTGCGTTCGCGACAACCCGAGTTCGCGAATCATTTCCGGCGCCGCAATGGAGAGACTGGCGCGATCGATGTAGTTGATGATGCCGCCCGCCACCAGCCATATCAGCACGGTCCAGCGAAAATTCATGCCGGCACCGGTTGCAACTCCGGCGGGGGCTACGAGCTTGTCGGCCACATCTGTCTCCTCGTTCATGCCGCTGGGCGCCCTCCAACGGACACTCTTTGCGGGGCAACAAATAGTCACACTATATTTCGCAACGACTCTGTAAGGCAGCGGAGTAAACCCGGCTCGACCGTTCAATAGTCTGGCTATATTCCCAATAATTGGGCATGAGACGGCGGCTAAGCGCGGCGTGCACTGCCTTCTTCAAGCACGCTGTCCGCATCCACTCGTGCGCTTTCGAGCTGCACCAGACTCGCCTGCCGCGCGCCCAGCGGATCGCGGCTTTGAATGGCCGTAAGAATCGCCTTGTGCCGCGGCAAGGAGAGCGCGTGCGTATCGGGATGACGGCTGGTCAGGCGAATGGATTCGGACAATGCGAGCGACAACATATTGCCGATGTACGCCAGCATGTCGTTGTGCGTGGCTGCCATGATCGCGCGATGGAACTCCAAGTCGGGCTCGAGCAAATCGGGCGCGGTGGCTGCCCCTTCCATGCGTGTGTAAGCGGCCTCGATCCGGGCGAGATCCTCGCTGCTGCCGCTCGTGGCCGCGAGCGCCGCAGCGGCCGGTTCGATAATGCGCCGCACAGTAAGCAGCGAACGGAAGAACTCACCCTCTGGCACGCTGTTGAGCGTCCAGTGGAGCACGTCAGGGTCGAGCATATGCCAGTCAGCGCGCGGCCTGACTACACTGCCCACCCGCGGCTTCGACACCACCAGCCCCTTCGCCACCAGCACACGCGTCGCCTCCCTCAAGACCGGCCGGCTGACGCCATAGGTTTCGCACAGCAGCACCTCGGCAGGCAGCCGTTCGCCGGGCGCAACCTTGCCGCCGACGATATCCATGCCGAGATCCTGCACGATGCGCCCGTGCATGCTTTTGCCTTGCTGGATGTGTCGATAGTCCATATGCGATGAAAAGATGAGCCTCGGTTCTGAGCAACTGAGCAACTGAGCAACTAGCCGACCTAAGCACAGCATAAGTAGGGTAGTCAGAAATTCCAAATAGTATGACTAAATTGAGGGTAAACGCGCTTGTGTGGCCGCTTGGCGAAACAGACCTCCGGGTTGCTGACGATCTGGCTCACCAAGTTTGCCGCTTTGCCCGACGTGCCCACCGGCGCCGCCCGGCTCAAATGCGATAATCCCGGGCTGTCACCCTGTTTCCGGAGAACCCATCCCATGAGCCGCCTCGACAACCCGTTTCACGATCAGGAGGCCGGCCGTGCCGACTCGACGCAAGATACGACCCGCATCGACGATGTCCGCATTGGCGCCGTCCGCCCGCTGATTTCTCCCGCGCTGCTGCAAGATGACCTGCCTGTGCCGCTCGCGGTGCAGACGCTGGTTGAAAAAAGCCGCGTTGAGATAGCCGACGTCCTTCAAGGCCGCGATGACCGGCTGGTGATCGTCGTCGGACCGTGCTCGATTCACGACCACGACCAGGCACTCGAATACGCTCATCTCCTGAAGGCCGCCGCCGACGAGCTGCGCGACGACCTGTTGATCGTGATGCGCGTGTACTTTGAAAAACCACGCACCACTGTCGGCTGGAAGGGTTACATCAACGACCCGCTTCTGGACGGCACGTTTCGCATCAATGAAGGCCTGCGCCGCGCACGCCAGTTGCTGCTCGATATCAGCAGCATCGGCTTGCCGACGGGCACCGAGTTTCTCGACCTGCTCAGCCCGCAGTACATTGCGGACCTGATCGCCTGGGGCGCCATTGGCGCGCGGACGACGGAGAGCCAGAGCCATCGGCAACTCGCTTCTGGCCTGAGCTGCCCCATCGGTTTCAAGAACGGCACCGACGGCGGCGTGCAGATCGCGGCCGACGCAATTGTCGCGGCGCAAGCAAGCCACGCGTTCATGGGCATGACCAAGATGGGCATGGCCGCCATCTTCGAAACCCGTGGCAACGCGGACGCACATGTGATCCTGCGAGGCGGCAAGAAAGGACCGAACTACGATAGCGAAGGCGTAGCTGCTGCATGCGCCGCGCTCAAGGAAGTGGGACTTCGCGAGCAGGTGATGATCGATTGTTCGCATGCGAATTCGGGCAAGTCGCATCTGCGCCAGATCGACGTGGGTCAGGACATCGCGCGTCAACTGGACGGCGGCGACCGGCGCATTATTGGCGTGATGATCGAAAGTCATCTGGAAGAAGGCCGGCAAGATCTGAAGCCCGGTGTACCGCTGCGCCGTGGCGTCTCCATCACCGACGCGTGCCTCGCCTGGACGCAAACCGAACCCGTATTGCAGACACTTGCTGCTGCAGTACGTGAGCGCCGCAAGCACTGATATCAATTCAATACGAGGCTCGGCGAGTCTCGTATAACGTTGCATTGCCGCAAACACATCGCGTGCTTACGCGATGACGAACTCTCCCCGTAGCACTGCGCATGCCATGCCTGTGTTGCACCCATAACGACGCAAGATAGGGTTATTGCTTCGCTTCCCATTAAATTTCATTAGGCATAGACTTAAAGCGTCAGCGTGATTCACTCCATGTAGTGGGTCGCCGTGAGCCGTCTTGCATCAAGCGTTTTTCGTAGTGATCCGCAAGTTGATCCGGGCATTGCGTCCCGTTCAATTCGTGTCCACCAACGTACGACCGAGGCGAGACATCATGGCTGATACGAGTTACATGGCGCGCAAATCCGTTGCCGACATAGTCAAGAGTGCTGAGGGCGGAGAGCGCCCGCTAGCGAAGACACTAGGCGCACTCAGCATCACGGCAATGGGCATTGGCGCCATCATCGGCGCCGGCATCTTCGTGCTGACAGGCACAGCCGCTGCGCAGTTCGCGGGACCGGCCATCATCTTGTCGTTCATATTGGGCGGTATCGCTTGCGCGTTTGTCGGCCTGTGTTACTCCGAACTCGCGGCCATGCTCCCTGTCTGCGGCAGCAGTTATACCTATACGTATGCCACGCTCGGCGAGGTGTTCGCGTGGATCATCGGCTGGGACCTGATACTCGAATACGCCATGGGCGCGGCCACTGTTGCTGTCGGTTGGTCGGGTTATATAGTCAGCTTGCTTCATAACGTAGGCATTACTCTGCCACCGCAAATGGCGGCTGCACCCGGCACCATGGTGAAGCTTGCCGACGGGACATCGGTGGCGGGCGTCGTCAATCTGCCGGCCGTCTTCATCATCGCGATCCTGACGCTCATGCTGGTGATGGGGACCAAGGAGTCAGCCCGGCTCAACAACGTCATGGTCGCGATCAAGCTGTTTGTCGTGGTGGCGTTTCTTGCGCTGGGTGTGTTCTTCGTGCATCCCGGGAACTGGCATCCGTTCATCCCGGCGAACACCGGCGAGTTCGGCAACTTCGGCATGAGCGGAATCCTGCGCGGCTCCGCAGTCGTGTTCTTTGCGTTCATCGGATTCGATGCGGTATCGACTTGCGCTCAGGAAGCCAAAAAACCGCAACGCGACATGCCGGTTGGGATTCTCGGTTCACTTGTGATCTGCACGGTCCTTTACATCGCGGTGGCGGGGGTGCTCACCGGACTCGTGCCTTATGGCGAATTGAACGTGCCCGATCCGATCGCGAAGGGCGTGGACGTGATTGGCCTCACCTGGTTCTCCATCCTCATCAAGATCGGCGCGCTGACCGGTTTGACGACCGTGATCCTGGTGCTGCTGTACGGACAGAGCCGCATTTTCTTCACGATGTCGCAGGATGGCTTGCTGCCGGGATTGTTCGCGCGGGTTCATCCGCGTCTGCAGACCCCTCACCTCAGCCAGATCATGATCGGTACGGTAGTCGCTATCGTCGCGGCCTTTACGCCGATTAACGTACTGGGCGAGATGGTGAGTATTGGCACGTTGTTCGCCTTTGTGCTGGTGTGCGGCGCGGTGATCTATCTGCGGCGCAGCGATTCAGGCGCGAACCGGCCGTTCCGCGTTCCGGGCGTGCCGGTGGTGCCCATTCTCGGCATCCTGTTTTGTGTGCTGCTGATGACCGGCCTGCCACTCGTCACATGGATGCGGCTCGTGGTCTGGCTAGTGATCGGACTCGTGATCTACGTCTCGTTTGGACGCAATCACTCGCGGCTGCGGCATCCGGAGCGGCACGTGGAGTGACCACGTAAGTCGCCCAAGGCTGCGTCGTGCAGCGGTAGTTGCTGAGTCCCACGAGTCTCACGGGTCCCACGCTTCGCACGACGCAGGCCAGCCGCTCTCACCCGCGATTCAAGCAGGATGGATATTCGATGCCTGCTTGCCCTTGGGGCCTTGACCCACGTCGAAGCTCACCTTCTGGTTCTCGAGCAAGGACTTGAATCCTTCGGTCTTGATCTCCGAGAAATGGGCGAACAGCTCTTCGCTGCCGTCGTCCGGGGTGATGAAACCAAAACCCTTTGCATCGCTGAACCACTTTACTCGTCCGAACGGCATGGCCGTCTCCTGGCTGGAAAAAGGGGAACGGTATCACGCGCGGCAGTTTCATTGACGCCGCTTTTTGCCCGCATCGGCTGAATCTTCGTCCTCGTCCATTAGTGTGGAGCAAAAAACCTCCCGCAGCCTGTCCCAGCACCTCTCCGCGTTTACCTTCACTTATAAAAATTCTTTTCATATGTGAAAATTGGACATCAAACCGTACGGGGAATCGCATCGACGGGACCCACCACCGAAAAGGAGCATCAATGGTCAAGCGTGTCGAAGGCAAAAACATCGTGGTGACGGCGGCCGGCAAAGGCATTGGACGGGCTTCCGCGCTCATGCTCGCGGCCGAAGGCGCTCACGTCTGGGCAACCGATATCGACGAAGGCGCCCTCGCCGAGCTCGCCCGCGACGCAGGCGCTGGCTCGACCCTGCGCACTGCACGCCTGAACGTGCTGGATTCCACCGATGTCGACGCGTTCGCCGCGACCACCGGCCCGCTCGACGTGCTGTTCAACTGCGCCGGCTACGTCCACGACGGCAACATCCTCAAGTGCACGGACAAGGATTGGGACTTCAGCTTCGACCTGAACGTCAAGGCCATGTACCGGACCATTCGCGCATTCCTCCCCGCCATGATCGATGCAGGCAAGGGCGCGTCGATCATCAACATGGCCTCGGCGGCGTCGAGCGTGAAAGGCGTGCCGAACCGCTTCGTTTATGGCGCGTCGAAAGCGGCCGTGATCGGTTTGACGAAGTCCGTGGCTGCTGATTTCGTTGGCCAGGCAATTCGATGCAATGCGATTTGCCCCGGCACGATCGAGTCACCGTCGCTGCGTGGCCGGATCGCGAGTCAGGCGGCGGCATCGCATCTGGACGAAGCGCAGGTTCGTGCCGCGTTCGTCGCGCGTCAGCCGATTGGACGGGTCGGGCGTGCAGAAGAAGTCGCGGCGCTCGTGACCTACCTCGCCTCCGATGAATCCGGGTTCACCACCGGCGCGATTCACATGATCGACGGCGGTTGGTCGAACTGAGCCTATTGATTCGTATAGCTTACTAAAACAAAAAACCCAGAGGGGAACGAAATGTCAGGATCGATACCGCTGGCGGCGAGCCCGGAAGCCGCCGCTGCGCTTGAAGAAAATGCGTATCGCAAGGCTGTGTGGCGGATCGTGCCGTTGCTGATCGTGTGCTTTATCTTCGCCTACTTCGATCGCGTCAACATCAGCTTCGCCAAGCTGCAGATGCAGGGCGACCTGGGTCTCTCGAACGCGGCGTATGGGTTTGGCGCCAGCATCTTCTTCGTGGGCTATTTCATCTTCGAGATTCCCAGCAACCTGATCCTGAGCCGCGTGGGCGCGCGTATCTGGATAGCGCGCATCATGATCTCTTGGGGAATCGCCTCGGCTGCGATGATGTTCGTCACATCGGAAACATGGTTCTACGTGCTGCGCTTCGTGATTGGCGCGACAGAAGCGGGGTTCCTGCCGGGCATCATCCTGTACTTCACTTACTGGTTCCCCGCCAAGCGGCGCGCGCGCATCAATGCGCTTTTCATGACGTCGATCTCTATCTCAGGCGTGATCGGCGGCCCGTTGTCGGGCTTCATCATGACGCGCTTTGCCGGTCTGGCCGGCTTGGCCGGCTGGCAGTGGCTGTTCCTGCTGGAAGGCTTGCCGACCGCCCTGCTCGGCTTGCTGGTGCTGGCCATTCTCGATGACCGCATTGCCAGCGCGAAGTGGCTGAACGCTGAAGAGAAGGCTGTGTTGCAAGCCAACCTGGATCGCGAGGACCACGGCACGTCGCACAAATTCATCGACGCAATGCGCCAGCCCGGCACGCTGCTGCTCTCGCTGATCTATCTTTTCATGCTGATGGGACTCTATGGGCTGACGTTCTGGATGCCGCAACTGATCAAGAACACCGGTATCACCAGTCCGATGACCATCGGCCTCCTCACTGCCATTCCGTATGCGGCGGCGGGCATCGGCATGGTGGCGCTCGGCAAGAGTTCGGACCGGCACGGCGAGCGCCGCTGGCACCTTGGGCTGGCGGTCGGCGTGGGCGGCATCGGTTATATGCTGAGCGCGTATTTCGCGCACGACACCACGCTTGCCATGATCTCGCTCGTGATTGCCGCGGTGGGTGCCATCGGCTGCCTGCCGGTGTTCTGGACCTTGCCGCCTGCGTTCCTGAGCGGCACCGCAGCGGCCGGCGGGATTGCGCTGATCAATTCCATCGGCAATCTGGGCGGCATCATCAGCCCGTATCTGGTCGGCAAGGTGGTGGATATGACCGGTGTGCCGTCAGGCGGCCTGTACGCGATTGCGGCGGTCCTGATCCTCGCTGCCTTGCTGATCCTGTTCGGCTTGCCCGCTCGCATTGCCGACCGCGATCAAGCGCTTTGACGATGCGCTCTCTTTCGCTCAAGACATTGCCATGAATACAGTGCTAAAACCGTCCCGGAACGCGTCCGACGAGAACGCCGAAAGTCCGCGTTACGCCGCGCCCGCCCTTGAAAAAGGCCTCGATATTCTCGACGTGCTCGTGGACACGGCCGAGGGTTATACGCTCAACGAACTTTCGGTGAAACTCGGCCGCACCGTGAGCGAAATCTTTCGCATGGTCGTCACGCTTGAGCGCCGCGGTTATGTGCAAGGCGATCATAACGACCGCTATACGCTGACGCTCAAGCTGTTCGAAATGGCGCACCGGCAGCAGCCCATTCGATCGCTGACCGCCATGGCGCTGCCGCTGTTGCGCGATCTTGCCAACGTCACGCGGCAGTCGTGTCATTTATCGATTTATCACAGCGGCCGCGTCGCGGTGATTGCGCAAGTCGATAGTCCCGAGCGATGGTCCTTCGGGCTGAAAGTCGGCGCGGTGATGGGCCTGACCGATACCTCGTCAGGCCACGTGCTGCTCGCGTTCCGCGATCCCGCCGAACGGGAGCGAATGCTGGCTGCGCACACACGCGTGGAGGGCGAGAACGACGTGGAACCGGCGGCGCTGCTGGCGCTGCTCGACGAGATTCGCGCGACCGGGCATGAGATCGTGCCCAGCCGGCAAATGCGCGGCGTGACCAACGTGGCGTTCCCGGTGATCGGGAGCAGTGGCGACGCCGTGGCGGCGGTCAACGTGCCGTATCTCGAACGTATCGATAAAAAGGTCAATCCCGAGTTCGACGAAGTCTGCAAGATGGTCGGTGAAATGACCGCGCGCTTGTCCGCGCTCATGGGGTTCAGCGGTTACAACCTGGAAGGCGAATAAAAGCCGTACCTGCTTTGGCGCGGGCGCTCGAATGTCATCATTCGAGCGCCCGCTTGCGCATTGCGAAATCAACCCGGCAATTAAGCGTTTGCCGAGTAAAAAATAGAAAATAAATCAGCGTTGGTTTTAGCGCCATTTAATCGCGTTGACGAAATAAATGCGCAACCGTATAAAACCAGCAACGCCTCCCGTCCTTGCGCAGTCTTTCAGTTATCCGACGCCGCTATTCCTGGTTTAGCCCGAATGCGCCCGGTCGATCCAACCATTCAGCCCACGGTGAAGACATCATGCGACAGACCAAAATCTCTATTTGCCTGCCAACGTGCAACCGCCCCGACCTGCTGATGGAATCGCTGAATTCGTGTCTTGCTCAAACCCATGAGGACATTGAAATAGTCATTGGCGATGATTCCAGCGACAGCCGCACGCGCAATATGATCGACACCACGTATATGCACGAAACGCGCATTTCGTACGTCAAGAATGAGCCGCCTCTCGGGCAGGCGGATAATATTGCCAGCCTTTTCGACCGTGCTACCGGCGATAAAATCCTCCTGATTCACGATGACGATGCTCTCAAGCCAGACTGCATAGAACGCCTGCTGTCCGTGTGGAATCTTTACTCGGACCTGGAAATCGCATTCGGCGACCAATATCAAATGGACGATACCGGCCGCGTCGATCTGGACGCCAGCCGGCAGCTCAATACCGATTACCACCGCACCGAAGCGGTGGTCGGAATGCAGGAGAATCCCGGACGCACCGGCCTGATCCAGATGATGCCGAACAACGGCTGGCTCGCCAACGCGGATCTGGTCAAGAAAATCAGCTATAGAAAGCAATACGGCATTGGCTGCGAATTCGTATTCGGCGCGCAGATTTGTATCGCGGCCCGGAAGGTGTATTACCTCAAGGAATATGTATCGTTTTATCGGAAGACCGAGGTTTCGATGTCCAAGACCACGGCGCGCTCGACCACTGCCGCGGCCGTCCTGGCTTATGACTTTCTTAAATCCCTGAAGCTTGACCGCAGCCTCGAGTCAGCGCGTGAACTGGCGCTTAAACGGATCGTGCCAATCGTGGTCTCCGTGTATGCACGCAATCATCAACCCGTGCAGGCATTGAGCATCGCGCTCGGGCATCTGTACGCGTACAACTATGGGCTTAGCAAACGGCTGTATTTCCACCTGATGCTGATCCTCAAGGGATTCGCCAGCGCCGGAAGCTACAAAAGCAGTACTCAGAACGGCTGAAATAAAGCGGTTTCAAGCCCAAGCCCGGTGCGAGTTCGGGCTTGAAACCACACGTGCCTCGCTTCGCCATCACGCCCTTCTATTCGATTAACGCGCTCCCGCGCCATCGTAAAACCCTCCCCACGTAAAACACTTTGCAGTACATTCGACAAGCGCCCCAATAGTCGAAAAAGTCTATGTATTCATCTGACAATTGCGGCCTTTAGCGACTGCTTATCCGTTTGCGCCGTACGAACATCGAAATCACGTCAAAGCATTAGAGCGTCCGAGTCACGAAAGTTTTTCGGGAAAATCCGCCATGCTGAAGCTCATCGCCTGTTTGTTCGGCCTCCGCCTGCTTGCCACGCGCGGAGAACGGTTTCCATCGACACCCGCTGCGGCCGGCGGCGAAGACCATTCTTCCTCCACATTACCGCCGGATTTCATTGGCGTTGAGATCGAGCAAGCGCGGCGCCATCGCCGAGCGGTCGGGCTCGATCCGTTCCCGGGCGACCAGCCAGACAACACGCTCGATGCCGCCGGCATACCCGGCCTCGCCATCTCAGGCGGCGGAATTCGCAGCGCCGTATTCTCGCTCGGCGTGCTTCAGGCCATGGCGGATCAGCAGGTGCTGAAGCACTTCGGTTATGTATCGACCGTGTCGGGCGGCAGTTATATTGGCGCGTTCTATGGCAGCCTCTTTCTCCCCGATTCGTTGCGTACCGGCAGCGCGCAAACACCCGCGGCCGAATTCAAAACACGCGCGCAGAGCGCTGACACGGCACTCGGCCCGAAGACCTGCGCGGCCACGCCCGCTTCGGTCACGCCAATTTCCTATCTCCGCGATAACTGCAACTACCTCGTGCCGAACGGCATGAACGACGTCCTGCAATCCATCGCGTTCTCGCTGCGCAACTGGTTCGCGTTGCAATACGTGATTGGCGTTTCGCTGCTGACTGTGTTGCTGTGGATCAGCCTCACGAACACCACGATTTTTCATTTCGCCCGCTTCGCCGACCGCTGGCATCCATTGCTCAAGTCCGTCCCGGGCCTGCTGGCAATAGCCATTTCAATCTTGCTCATTTCGCCGTTGAGCCGTGCTTACTGGCTCACGCAAAATCTTGCCCAGGGAACACGCTCGGCCTACAAAGTATTGCCTGCTGCGTCGCTTATCCTCGTGACCTTGATCGCGTTGATCAGCGTGGAAATCAATCGGCCCGGGACCATTCTTCCGGTTCATTCCGCGGCTGCCTCGTCGTCCTTGCTCAACTACTCGTTTGTGGGAACGGGCTCATGGTTCGTCATCCTGACCGAAATTCTTGCCGTCCTTGCTTTCGTTATAGCATGGAGCTTCGTGAACCGTAATGCCTCGCCGGGCAAGTCGGGCATCGCATGGCGAGTTGGTCCGAGAGCTAAACCGGCATCCCACCTCGATAGCCGCGCGTTCGCCGACCGCTTGCGCAACGCACTGACGAATGCTTACACCACGCCGCTTCGCATCGGCCGGCATCGCTTGTTCTCCGGCCCTGTCCAGGTCATGATCTGGGCTGCCGCCATAGCAGCGATTGATGCGCTCGGTCAAATAGGCTATGCGTGTGCGCCCTACCTGACGGGCGGCGCTTCGCACACGTGTGTGCTCGCGGTGTCGAGCGGGGCGGCAATGACCACCGCGACCACCGCCTCTGCCGTCGCCGAATCGTCGTCTGTACCCGCGTCGCTCGGCGTGTTGGCGGGTTCGGGCGCGGCGATCTGGGCAGCGGCGAAGTTTCTTTTGTCCGAGGGGAGCACGGTCAAGAATCAGATCATGAAAGTGCCGAAGATCGTACTCGCCTCGGTTGCCGCCTTTTTCGCCGCGCTGATCACGCTGACGTTCTGGTCGATCGCCGCCCGCGCCGCCGATGTCGCGTTAAGACACTATGCGCGCAAGACCGCCCTCCTCGATGCCTTCCCGGCCGTCTGGCGGGATGCTAATCGCAGCGGCCTGCTGTTCCTCGGCCTTACCTGCTTAGTCATCCTGATGCTTGCGATCATCGATGGCCTTTGCATCCAGTTTCTCAACCTCTCGACCTACCAGCGCTTCTATAGCACGCGCCTGACGCGTGCGTTCATTGGCGCGACGAATCGCGTCCGTCTCGATCAGGCGAACCGCCGCGACGTCACATCACTTGTGCCCGGCGACAGCATCGCGATGAGCCAGTATTACCACGAACAAAGTTGCGCACCGGTCCACCTGATCAACACGACGATCAACAAGACGATCGACTGGAATTCGTCGCTGGTGCAGCGCGGTGCGCGCGGCATGATCATGAGCATCGGCCCTGCCGGCATGACCGTGGGCGCGAAGCTGGGCGTGCTGAAATGCGACTGGCGTTCAGCGAACGACATCTCAACGCCTGCTTCGCATACCTTGTCCGGCCGGACAACGCAGGACATCTGGCTCGAATCACTGACGCTAGGTGACTGGATCGCGATCTCGGGCGCGGCGGTGAGCACCGGACTCGGGCAACTGACGCGTCCGGGTTATTCGCTGTTGCTGGGCATTGCCAATATTCGCCTTGGTTACTGGTGGGACACGTATTCCGCGCCGTTTCGCCATGGCGCAAAGAACAGCCGGCGTACACGCGTCCCGCTTCCGGACGACAAAGACCCCAAGCGCATTTTTCGTGAGAAGGTGTTCGGCACGCAGTTCTGCCTGACGAGTGAACTACTCGGGCAGTTCGACGGGCCGCGAGGGCGGCGCTGGTATCTGACAGACGGCGGACACTTCGAAAACACCGGCGCGTACGAATTACTGCGTCGCCAGTTGGCGTTCATCGTCATCTTCGACAACGGTTGTGATCCGCTCTATACGTTCGATGACCTCGCCAACCTGATGCGGCGCGTTCGCGTGGACTTCGGCATCGAAATTTTCGAGTCGCCGTGCAAGATCACGTCGCCCGATGGCTTGCGGTTGAACGCAAGCGTGATTGCCAAATCCTTCGATGCTTTTGCGAAAGGTTCCGAGTACCTCGCAGTCCGCCTGATGGTTGCGTTTCCGGACGGACGCAGCGGCCAGATTCTCGCGATCAAACCCCGCTTGACCACGGCGGCGCCTCACGACGTACGTCAGTACAAAAACACCAGTGCTGATTTCCCGAATGAAACAACTGCCAACCAGTTCTTCGACGACGTCCAGTGGGAGTCGCATCGCGCGCTCGGGTATTCGCAAGCGCGCGCGTTGTTCGGCTGACCTGGCGGGCTTCAGAGCCCTGCAAGCGTGTCGCGTTTGATCTTCTTGGCGATCGACCACTTGTGGACTTCCGTGGGGCCATCGTAGATACGAAACGCGCGGATCTCACGGAACACTTGCTCGACCACCGTATCGCGCGATACCCCCGTGCCGCCCATGACCTGCACACAGCGGTCGGCCACGCGGAACAGCGCGTCGGCCACGGCAACTTTTGTCATCGAACTTTCCGATGTGCCCAGCGAGCCGCTATCGAGTACGGCCGCGCACCAATCGATCATGAGTTCCGCCTGCTGCAAATCAATCACGTTTTCCGCGAGCATGAACCCGACACCTTCGTGATCGACGAGCAACTTCCCGAATGCCCGGCGGGTGCAGGCGTACCGTGTCGCGATCTCGTGCGCTCGCGTGGTCGCGCCGTGCCACCTCATGCAATGCGACAGCCGCGCGGGCGACAACCGGATCTGGGCATATTTGAAGCCTTCGTGCGCCTCGCCCAGCACCTGACTCTCGGGCACGCGCAATCCGCTAATACGTACGACTGCATGGCCGCCGGGCATTGAACTGTCGATGGTGTCGAGAATGCGCTCAAGATGAATGGCGGGATGCGGCAAGTCGACAAGAAACATGGTCGCCCTGACCTTGGCGTTGCTGTGGTCCGTCGGGTCTCCTTCTTCACCCGTGTTGCTGCGCGCCATCACAATGCCGACCGATGCCCCTTCAGCGCCGGTAATAAAGGCCTTCGTACCGTCGATGACCCAGTGATCGCCATCGCGCCTCGCCGTGGTCTGGAGCATGGAAGGATCGGAGCCCGCGCCGCCATCGGATGCAGGTTCGGTCATGAAGAAAGCTGAGCGCGCATCGCCGGCTACGAGCGGCGCGAGGAATCGCTCCTTCTGCGCGTCAGTGCCGATCTTGCCAATCAGGTACATGTTGCCTTCGTCCGGCGCGGCGGTATTGACGGCGACCGGGCCAAGAGGCGACAAGCCTGAACGCTTCAGGATGGTCGCAGTTTCAAGCTGCGTGAGATGGTCGCCACCCGCCAGGATATGTGGCGTGAGAACGCCCGCGGCGCGCGCCTTGCCGCGAAGTTCACGCACCAGTTCCTCGCTCGGCCCGTGACTGCCGCAACGCGGATCGCGTTCGTACGGAACTACTACCGTGCGCACAAACTCTTCCACCCGTTTGGCAATTTCGCTCGCGCGCTCTGTCTGTATAACTTCCATGCTGCTCATGCAGGGTCTCCTTTTTTTCGCCGCGCAATGCGCGGGCGCCGTCTTCAGGTTGATCATTCCTACCAAGGCGTTACTTGGCGCCGTGATGATAGCGAGGCGCCGAACCGGCAGTTTGGGAACAATCATAGCCCTGTTCGCATGCTCGTTCGCCAGCCACGGCGATGACGTTCAATGCCGCCAAAATAATGCTGCGGTCCGCCAACCGTGCGGCGCCAGCCGAAGCACTGAAAGGGCGAAAAAACAGGACCGCACATTGCACGCGCATATGAACCACGCTGACGAGTTATTTCGCATTACTCATAACTAGGTCTACTCCGTCTCACGAAACAGATATTTAACGCTGCCGTCTCCATGCTTCGCCTGGCATGACGCGTACCGCGCCATACCGCTTACCTCACCGCTTTTCCTTATGCGATTAATGACACGCTAGCGCGCTCGCCCGCGCGCGGCGTATAGTTTGCTGCTCGTGCAGTCATGCAAGATGGCGCGTTGACTCTGCAGTCCGCGCCCCGGATTCCACCTTCTCAGGAGAGTCGCGATGACGTCGGTGTTGTTTCGTAATGGCGCGCTGCTGGACCCGTTGCAACCAGAATTAATTCCCGGCCACGAGGTCCTGGTCGAAGACGGGCGAATCAAGGAAGTGTCAGATCGTCCGATCAAAGCCGCCAGTGCCCGCGTGATCGATTTGAAAGGCAAGACGTTGATGCCTGGCCTGATCGACCTCCACGTGCATGTCATCGCGGTCGAATTCAACCTGCCGCGCGTCATGACCCTGCCCAACGTGCTCGTCACGTTGCGCGCCGTGCCCTTGATGCGCGCGATGCTGCGGCGAGGGTTCACCACCATCCGGGACGCAGGGGGTGCCGGTTACCCGTTCAAGCAAGCCGTGGAATCCGGACTGGCCGAGGGCCCGCGCATGTTCGTCTCGGGACGCGCGCTGAGCCAGACCGGCGGTCACGGCGACATGCGCGCGCGTACCGACTACATGCCGCCGGACGCGCCGTGCGGATGTTGCGTACGCGTCGGTGCGCTCACACGGGTGGCGGACGGCGTGGACGAAGTGCGACGTGCCGTTCGCGAAGAACTCCAGATGGGCGCGGACCAGATCAAGATCATGGCATCCGGCGGTGTTGCCTCACCGACCGACCCCGTCGGTGCATGGGGATACTCCGAAGACGAGATCCGCGCGATCGTTGCCGAGGCGCGCGGCCGCCAGACCTACGTGCTGGCTCACGCCTATACGCCGGACGCCATCGCCCGCGCGGTGCGCTGCGGCGTGCGCACGATCGAGCACGGCAATCTCATCGACGACGCCACTGCGCGCGTGGTTGCGGAACACGATGCCTTCGTGGTTCCCACGCTGGTGACCTACGAAGCGCTCGCGAGCGAGGGCGCGAAATACGGCCTGCCCGAAGCGAGCCTTGCAAAGGTGGCCGACGTGCATGAGGCCGGCCTCAAGTCTCTCGAGATCATGAAACGCGCGGGCGTACGCATGGGCTTCGGCACGGATCTGCTGGGAGAAGCGCAGCGTCTGCAAAGCGATGAATTCCGGCTGCGTGCCGAAGTTTTATCGCCGGCTGAAGCCATAGCAAGCGCCACGGTAGTAGGCGCCGACGTGCTCGGCATGACCGGCAAACTCGGCCGCCTCGTGGCGGGCGCGTTCGCCGATGTGCTCGTGGTGGACGGCAATCCGCTGCGCTCCATCGACTGCCTGCTAGGTCAGGGTGAGCATATTCCGTTCGTGATGAAAGGCGGCCACATCCACTTCGACGAACTCGAGCACGCTTAATTCCAAAGCCGAACCCCAAGCCAAATCCGCTCATTCCTGACACCGAGGCGCGTTACCCATGTCGACGATTTCCGCCCGTATCGAACGCATGCCGTTTTCATCCTTTCATCGACGGCTACTGCTGATGGGCGGTCTCGGCTACACCTTCGACGCCATGGACGCCGCCGTGCTCGCGTTCCTGCTGCCGGTGCTGCGCACGCAGTGGGGCCTGACGAGCGTGCAAACGGGCGTGCTCGGCAGCGGCACGTTTATCGGCTATTTCCTTGGGGCGATGCTTGCAGGCATTCTCGGTGACCTGATCGGGCGCAAGCGCGTGATGATGTACGCGCTCGTGATCTACTGCATTGCATCGCTGGCCAGCGCAACGGCGCATGACTGGCCGTTCTTTCTCGCGACGCGCATTGTTGCCGGACTCGGCACGGGCGCCGAAAGCGCGATCGTTGCGCCGTTCTTGTCGGAGTTCGTGGCGCGACGCTATCGCGGCGCGTTCACTGGGAGTCTCGCCGGCTTCTTCTCCTTCGGCTTCGTGGCGGCCGCCCTGCTCGGCTATTTTGTGATTCCGATTGCGCCGAACGCGTGGCGCGTGGTCATGGTGATCACCGCCCTGCCGATCGTGATGTTGCTGTGGTGGCGGCGCGCATTGCCCGAATCGCCGCGCTGGCTGGTCGCACGCGGACGGCATGCGGAAGCCGAGGCAATCGTCGCCCGCGCGGAGGCGGAGTTGACGGCAGCCGGCGTGAAACTGGAACCTTTGCCCGAGACCGATGCAGCGGCCGCAGCGGAGGTTCCTGTCGCGGCTGAGCGCGCATCGGCGCTCGCCAACGTGAAGGCGCTCTGGTCTCGCAAGCTTGCGCGCATCACGACCATGACGTGGCTCATGTGGCTGTCGATAACCTTCAGCTACTACGCCTTCTTCACGTGGATTCCGAGTCTGCTGGTGCAGAACGGCATGACGATCACCCGCAGTTTTTCCTACTCCCTCGTGATCTATATCGCTCAGATACCAGGCTATTTCTCAGGCGCGTGGTTGAACGAAAAGATCGGCCGGCAAGCGACCATCGCGTCGTACATGGTGCTGGGAGGCGTGTCGGCATTGGGCCTCGCACTCACGCGCAGCGACGCGGGCATCATGCTGTCCGGTGTGCTGTTGTCGTTCTTCATGAACGGCACATACGCGGGTGTCTATGCGTACACGCCCGAAGTTTTTCCAACCGATGTCCGCGCGACCGGTGCGGGAATGGCCTCATCAATCGGTCGGCTGGGCGCCATCGCTGCTCCGATCCTGGTCGGGTATGTGTATCCGTTGCTGGGCTTTCCAGGTGTGTTTGGCGCGACCACGTGCGTGCTGCTGATCGGTGCGGCGGCAGTAGTGCTGATGGGCGTGCCGACGCGTGGGCGGTCGCTTGAAGACATTGCGGCGCAGCAATTGAGGGGGTAGCGAAATTGCGGGACGCGTGCAGAAATCAGTACACGTCCCGCACATAACGCTTGTCCCTGACCATGTCGCTGACATACTCGCGGGCTTTGTCGTCACTCATGCCGGCGTGCTGAGCGACGACAGACTTGAGCGCTGCATCAACGTCACGGGCCATGCGGCCCGCGTCGCCGCAAACATAGAAATGCGCGCCCGCCTCAAGCCACGACCACAGTTCCGCGCCGTGCTCACGCATGCGATCCTGCACATAGATTTTCTCGGCTTGATCCCGCGAGAAAGCGAGGTCGAGACGGTTCAACAAACCCTTGCTGCGCATCTCGTCGAGTTCATCGCCGTAGTAATAGTCCGTGGCGGCATGCTGCTCGCCAAAGAACAACCAGTTACGGCCCGTGTCGCCTCGTGCGAGGCGTTCGTGCAGGAAGCCTCTGAACGGGGCCACGCCGGTGCCGGGGCCGACCATGATCATGGGTGCATCGCCACTATGGGGAAGACGGAAATGCGCCGATTTCTGGACGAACACCGGCACGCTGGCGTCACCTGCGCGGTCAGCCAGGAAGGTCGATGACACACCCTTGCGCTGACGCCGGCCGTTGTTATACCGGACCGCCGACACAGTCAGGTGGATCTCGTCAGGATGTGCCTTCGGACTCGATGCAATCGAATAAAGCCGCGGCTGCATGCGTTTGAGCATGCCGACCAGTTCCGTAGCTGACAGATCAACCGGAAATTCATGCAGCACGTCAGCCAGTTGCTGACCCCACAGCCATTTCTTCAAGTCCGCTTTGTTGCCCTCGCGAAGCAGTCTGCTTAATGCATTATTTTGATCCGCTGCACCGTTGCGCGTCCTTGCTGCGATGAACGCCAATGCGTCGTGATTGGGGCGTGCTATTTCATAATGCTTGCCGAGCGCGTCGGCCAGGCGCATCTCACCCGCGCCCGCCACATTGACGGGGGCATCGGCGCTAAGACCACTCAGGCCGATAAGTTCATCGACCAGTTCAGGACAGTTTCGCGGCCACACGCCAAGCGCATCGCCGACCTCGTAGTCAAGGCCCGAGCCAGCGGTATCCAGCGAGAAATAACGCGTGTCCTTCGTCGCGCCCTGCTTGTTGAGACGCAGGTTCTTCACCAGCCGCGACGCCGCGGGATGCGTCTTCGAGGGCATGGTGCCGGGCAGCACGGCCGGAATCATGCCGTCAGCCGGGATGGCATGGAGCGCCGCATCCTCTTCCTTGATCCGCGCGACGATCCGCTCGAGCCACGCATCGGCTGCGGGCTGAAACTCTGCATCGCAGTCGACCCGCTCGAGCAAACGTTCCGCTCCGCGTTCAAGCAAACGCGTATCGAGCTTGCGGCCATGACCGCAGAACGCGTCGTAGTTGCGGTCGCCAAAAGCCAGCACGGCGTAGCGCACGCCATCGAGGCGCGGCGCGTTATTTGCACTGATCGCGGCCCAGAAACTCTCGCCGTTATCGGGGGCATCGCCATCGCCGAAGGTGCTCGTCATCAGCAGAACGTACTGCGCTTTCTCCAGGTCGGACACCGTATAGTCGGCCATGCATGCGGTCCGTATCTCGAAGCCGGACTCCATCAACTGGGTCGCATACCGCTCGATCAATGATTCGATATTGCCGGTCTGGGAAGCCCACAGCAACACGACCTTTGGCCGTGCCCGCGCAATCCGGACAGAGGACTCGGCGGTCGATTCTGCAAGCGGCGCGGCTAACGTTGGAACGGCCGATTCCGCGCGGCTGAACAGCCCCGCAAGGACACCGTCGAGCCAAAGCCGCGTGGCAGGGGCGATGGGCGCGCTAAGCGGCAACGTCGGCACGCCATCCTTCGAACGCCCTTCCGTCGATCGCAGGCCACTCATGAAACCGGCGACGTAGATGCGTTCAGAGTCGCTCAGTTCGGGCGCGGGCGTATTCGGAATTCCGAGCAGCGTGGCAAGGGCGTCAATACGGGACATGTCCAGTTCCTGGTTCGGACGGGCTTGATCGGCGGCAGCGGACTCGACGCGTTCCGGGCGGCCCGCATCGTCGCGCATTTCGGGATTCGCCATGTCAGCTTTAAGTGCTACGCGGCTGAGCGCAACGGCGCAGAACTTGAATTCAGGCTGCTGCGATATGGGGTCGATCGCGTCATTCGTCACCGCGTTGATGCAGAGATCTTCGCCGAAGACATCGTTCCAATGCATGGGCGCAAAACAATTACCGGCACGAACGCGATCAGTGACGACCGCCGGCAGCACGGCCCGGCCGCGACGCGATCGAACCTCAACCGCGTCCTTCGCCCTGATACCCAGCGCCGCCGCATCTTCGGGATGAATTTCCACGAACGGGGCGGGGTTCAGCTTGTTCAGCATGGGCACCTTGCCGGTCTTGGTCATGGTGTGCCATTGATGCTGCAAGCGGCCCGTATTCAGCACAATAGGCCGTTCGCTGTCAGGCATTTCAGCCGGCGGCACATGCGGGCGCGCAAAAAAGACGGCCTTGCCGGATGAAGTGGGAAAGACCAGGTGCGGGCGGCTGCCGTCCGGCAATTCCCTGAGTGTCTGGCTCACGCCGTCGTTGATATAGCGCACCGGATTGCGATCGGCCGCGACGTCTGGCGGGCAGGGCCATTGCAACGGCGTCTGGCGCAGGCGTTCATGGCTCGCGCCGCGCAAATCGTAGCCAGTCTTCCGATTCGATGTCCGCGTGATTTCAGCGAAGACCTGTTCCGCCGACACATAGCTGAACGCATCGGCGAAACCCATTTCACATGCCACGCGCGCGATGATCTGCCAGTCCGGCAACGCGGTGCCCGGTGGCTCGATGGCCTTCTGCGCGAGCGTCATGTTGCGCTCCGAGTTGATCATCACGCCTTCGGCCTCGGCCCACAACGCACCCGGCAAAAGGACATCGGCGTAGCGATTCGTTTCGGTATCGAGGAAGGCATCTTGCGCAATCACCAGCTCCGCGGCCTGCAAGCCCGCCATCACGGTCTGCCGGTTCGGTACGCTGGCAACAGGATTCGTGCAGATGATCCAGCAAGCCTTGATCTCGCCCGTCGCCATGCGCGAGAACATGTCCACGGTGCCTTGGCCAAGCGAAGTCTTCAGCGTGCCCTTCGGGATATTCCACAGGCCTTCGATAAAATCCCGGTCCTCTTCCACCAGCACCGAACGCTGGCCGGGCAGCCCGGGGCCCATGTATCCCATCTCACGTCCGCCCATCGCATTAGGCTGCCCGGTGAGCGAAAATGGCCCGCTGCCCGGCCGGCATATCTTGCCCGTGGCGAGATGCAGGTTGCAGATCGCGTTCGTGTTCCAGGTGCCATGCGTGCTCTGGTTGAGGCCCATGGTCCAGCAGCTCATCCACTCGGGCGCCTCGCCCATCCATTGCGCAGCCCGGCGAATATCCGCTTCGGGAATGCCGGTGATCTCAGCCACTCTATCTGGCGGATAGTCCTCGAGAAAGGCAGGCATCGCGTCCCACCCTTCAGTCGACTCGGCGATGAAACCGGCATCCGTATGCCCGTTCCGATGCAGCAGATACAGCAGGCCATTCAGCAACGCGAGATCGGTACCCGGTTTGATCTGCATGAAGAGGTTGGCTTTGTCCGCGGTGGCATTGCGGCGCGGATCCACCACGATCAGCTTCGCACCCGCCTTCACGCGATCCATCATGCGCAGGAACAGGATCGGATGACAGTCGGCCATGTTCGCGCCGATCACAAAAAACAGGCTGGCCTTATCGATGTCCTCATACGAGCCCGGCGGACCGTCAGCGCCCAGCGACAGTTTGTAGCCGCTCCCCGCGCTCGCCATGCAGAGCCGCGAATTGGACTCTATGTTGTTGGTACCGACAAACCCTTTCGCGAGCTTGTTGACGAGGTACTGCGCCTCGATCGACATCTGCCCCGACACATAGAACGAAAGTGCGTCCGGACCGTGTGCATCGAGTAACCCGCGCAGGCGCTGTGCTGTGTCCGTGATGGCTTGTGCCATGGGCAACGGGATCGGGTCCTGATCCCGTTCGTGGCGAATGAAGGCGCACTCAAGACGACCCGACTTGCGCAAGACCACATGCGCCGATGACCCCTTGGTGCAGAGGCGTCCAAAGTTCGCCGGATGCTCCTTGTCGCCGGACACCTTGACCACTTCTCCCTTCTCGACTTGCAGGACCATCCCACAGCCAACGCCGCAGTACGGGCATACAGTTTTGACGCTGCCGGAAATCATGATCGACTCTCGAACTCGCGTACCTTGCTCATATCGCGACCCATACGTGGCCATCTTCCACGCGCGCGGCGAAGGCGTTCACCGAGTTCTCCGGGATCTCGAGGCATTCGCCCGTGCGAAGGTCGTAGTGGTGCTTGAAGATCGGCGATGCCACCACAATGCGCTCGCCCAGATTGCCGATCAAACCGCGCGACAGCACCGACGCCTGCGAACCCGGATCGAAGTTATCGATGGCAAACACGCTCGTGGTTTCGTCGGCAAGATGGAACACAGCGATCTGCTCACCGTTGATGAGTGCACAGACGCCCGTGTTCGGCACGATGTCATCGAGCGGGCACACAGGCACCCACGCGCTTGGGATTCGGTCGATGTTCATGATGATGTCCTTGATGTGGATCGGTAGATCCCGCGTGCTTCAAACCGTTTCGACAACCACCGGAATATCGATTCGTTTCAGTTGCCGTTCAGCCAGCGTCGCGGGTCGAATCTGGCCACGCTCTTCGACAAAACTCACGTTTGCATCGGCCGCGTCGCTGTTCACGAAATGACGGAAGCGCTTGCGCGTGTCCGGATCGTTGACGGCCTTTTTCCACTCGCATTCGTAGGTGTCGACCACGTGCTGCATCTCCGCTTCGAGTTCCGCGGCAAGCTGAAGCTTGTCGTGCACCACGACATCGATCAGGTACTGAAGCCCGCCTTCCAGGTTGTCGCGCCACACGCTCGTGCGCTGCAACCGGTCCGCGGTCCGGATATAGAACATCAGGAAACGGTCGATGTAACTGACCAGCGTGGCACGGTCAAGATCCGATGCAAGCAGCTCGGCGTGACGCGGTTTCATGCCGCCGTTGCCGCATACGTAGAGGTTCCAGCCGTTCTCCGTGGCAATCACGCCAATGTCCTTGCCTTGCGCCTCGGCACATTCGCGTGTGCAACCGGAGACGCCGAACTTGATCTTGTGCGGTGTGCGCAAGCCCTTGTAGCGATTCTCTATATCGATTGCAAGACCGACTGAATCGCCCACGCCATAGCGGCACCACGTAGACCCCACGCATGACTTCACGGTGCGCACCGACTTGCCGTACGCGTGGCCGGATTCGAAACCCGCCGCGATCAGTTCTTCCCAGATCAGCGGCAGTTGCTCAACCCGCGCGCCGAACAAATCAACACGCGCGCCGCCCGTGACCTTGGTGTACAAACCGTACTTCTTGGCGACCTGGCCGACCGCGATCAATCCATCGGGCGTGACCTCGCCACCCGGCATCCGGGGGACGACGGAATACGTGCCGTCGCGCTGGATGTTGGCGAGGTAGTAGTCGTTGGTATCCTGCAAGCTTGCGTGCTCTTTCTTCAGGACGAACTCGTTCCAGCACGATGCAAGAATCGCAGCCGTAGCCGGCTTGCAGATGTCACAGCCAAGGCCGTGGCCATGCTTCGCGAGCAACGCGCCAAATGTCTCGATGCGCTCGACGCGCACCATGTGATAAAGCTCCTGGCGCGAATACGGGAAGTGCTCGCACAGGTGGTTGTTGACCGCGAGCCCCTGCTTTTTCATCTCGGCCTTCATCACCTGGGTGACGAGCGCGACGCAGCCGCCGCACGAGCTGCCGGCCTTGGTCGATGACTTCAACGCGCCAATGCTGGTTGCACCCGCACAGACCGCTTCGCATATCCGGCCTTTGGACACGTTGTTGCACGAGCAGATTTGCGCGGCGTCAGGCAGCGCGTCAACGCCAAGACCCGGCTTTTGTTTGCCGTCGGAGGAAGGGAGAATCAGGAACTCCGGCGCCTCCGGCAACTCGATTCGGTTCAGCATCATCTGCAAGAGCGTGCCGTATTCGGCCGCGTCGCCAACCATCACGCCGCCGAGCAAATACTTGCCGCACTCGGACACCACCAACTTCTTGTAGACCTGCTTGCGTTCATCGCTGAACTGATACGCGCGGCTGCCCGGCGTCTTGCCGTGCGCGTCGCCAATGCTCGCCACGTCCACGCCCATCAGCTTCAACTTCGTGCTCATGTCGGCGCCTGTGAAACCGGCCACCTCACCTCGCAACTGCTTGGCGACAATACGCGCCATGTCATAACCCGGTGCGACCAGCCCGAAGATCTGTCCGTTCCAGAGCGCGCATTCACCGATTGCGAAGATATCGGCGTCGCTCGTGCGGCAGTTATCGTCGATCACGATGCCGCCACGGGCGCCGACATCGAGGCCGCTGATCCGCGCAATCTCGTCGCGCGGACGGATGCCGGCGGAGAACACGATCATGTCGGTGTCGAGATGGGTCGCATCGGCGAACTCCATGCGATGCGTGCCATTCTCGCCATCGACTATGGCAACGGTATTCTTCTGCGTATGAACCGTCACGCCCAGCTCTTCAATCTTGCTGCGCAAGACGCGCGCGCCGCTGTCGTCGACCTGCACGGCCATCAGGCGCGGCGCGAACTCGACCACATGCGTCTGCAAGCCCATGTCGCGCAATGCCTTCGCGCATTCGAGCCCCAACAGGCCACCGCCCACGACCGTACCCGTCTTCGAGCGCGCGCCGCATTCCTTCATTGCTTCGAGATCCTCAATAGTTCGGTACACGAAGCAGTCATGGCGCTCGTTGCCCGCAACCGGCGGCACGAACGGATAAGAACCGGTAGCGAGCACGAGCTTGTCGTAAGCCAATACCTCGCCGGTCGACACCGTCACGGTCCGCGCCGCGCGATCGATCGACGCAGCCTTCGCATTCAGTTCAAGCCGGACGTTCGCGCGCTCGAAGAATCCCGGCTCGACCAGCGACAGGTCCTGCGCCGATCTGCCGGCGAAGAATTCCGACAGATGCACGCGGTCGTAAGCCGGCCTCGGTTCTTCGCACAGCACGGTGATATCGAGTCCGTGCGCTGCAGTCTCAGCGAGACATTCGAGGAGCTTATGGCCGACCATGCCATGGCCGATGACGACAATTTTCATGATCACGACTCTCTCAATTTGCAATGCGCCACACGCCCGAGATCGATACGGGTTGTTTTGTCTGCCATTGTTTTTCCACAAAACAAAAAGGCGTCCCGCAAACCCAGCCGATGACTGAGTTCAGGGGACGCCTTTGTCCAAAAAGCCCTTCAAGGGCCGCTGTGAAGCCTTGCAATGAAACTGGACCGCCGTTGATCCATGGACGCTCTAAATGCAAGCGCCATGCCATGCTCAACGTTTCTTTATGTGGCGGGCGTTTGCGAGCGATCACGCATTTTGAGCCGGATAGATGCGGTGCATTTTGATGCAGCGCCGCACACTCGCGGTGCGATAGAGCACTGTCCGCGTGCGGGCAAGAAGGCATTCCTGATCGGCTTCATGGGACTAAAGGGAGTCTCGTTCATAACCATACGCATGGGAGCGTGGCTCCACGCGGCGGCCAGCTTACCGATCAAAGGCTCACTCGACGCATGCATTAAAACCATTCTCTTCTGGCCTGGATATTGCCTATGACTAGCTGTGCCCGGCAACGATGTCGGGCGCTTGGATATCACAGTCTTATCGATGTGAATGCCGGTAGACATCGGCGACTCAGGACAACGGCGTCCCTTCGTGCAAGAGCACGAGCGGATGCCGTTTTTCGTTGGCGCGCGGCGTTGAATGCATGGTTGTTTAGCCACCAAAGGACATCACGATGACAACAGGCAAGGTCACCTTGCTCAGCGCAGGCCCAGGCGATCTGGACCTGCTCACGATCAAAGCTGCCAAAGCACTGGCGCTGGCGGATATCGTGTTGCTGGACGATCTCGCCAATCCCGAGATCGTGTCGCTTGCGCCGCAAGCCCGCGTGATCCGGGTCGGCAAACGCGGCGGCTGTAAATCGACACCGCAAGCGTTCATCCAGCGGCTGATGCAACGTTATGCCCTCAAGGGACTGCACGTGGTTCGCGTGAAAGGCGGCGACGCCCTGCTGTTCGGACGCGCAGGCGAAGAGCTCACAGCACTGCGGCACGCGCAGATTCCGGTCGAAATCATCAACGGCATTTCGTCCGGTTTCGCAGCGGCTGCGTGTCTCGGGATATCGCTGACGCATCGGGAGCATTGCCAGGGCGTGACCTTCGTGACGGCGCACAAGCAGGATCACGGCGAACCCAACTGGGCCGCGCTTGCGGCAACCGGCACGACGCTCGCGATCTACATGGGCATGACGCGTATCGACAGCCTGTGCCTTGCACTGCTCTCGGCGATGCCAGCGTCCACCCCTGCGGCAGTGGTTCAATGGGCAGGAACACCATCCGAGCGGCGCTGGCTTGGGCGGCTGGATTGCATGGCGACTGACGCGGTAAAAGCAGGCCTGCAAAGCCCCGCCGTAATCCTTGTTGGCGACGCGATCAGCGAAGCAGCAGCAGACGTGCACGCGGCCTTCAACGCATGGGAAAACCACACCGAAGCGGTCCAGCATGCGGCCTGAGACGCACACATCGCGCGCGGTCTTCATGGTGCTGGCCAACCCGCCGCCGGCCAGCGTTGCGGCCGGCCGGTCTCGCACGCGCTACCCCGGCGCCTGACCCATGCTTCGCGTGCTGCTCGTCACCGACACCGACAAACCCATCGGCGATCTTCGCCAGGCGCTCGCACGCCTGGGCTACGACATGCTGGCCGAGGTGGCGACCCCGGCGGCCTTGCCCAAGGTGGTGGAAGAACAGCGCCCGGATGTGGTTATCATCGACACTGAGTCGCCTTCGCGCGATACGCTCGAGCAACTCGCCGTGATGAACGAAACCGCGCCGCGCCCGGTCCTCATGTTCAGCAACGACGGTGACCAGAAACTGATTCACGCGGCGGTCAGCGCGGGCGTGAGCGCTTATCTTGTTGAAGGGCTGGAAGCATCGCGGCTTGCACCCATCCTTGAAGTCGCACTCGCACGGTTCGCCCGCGAGGAACAATTGCGCAAGCGGCTCGCCGAAGCCGAAAACGAACTCGCGGACCGCAAGCTGATCGACCGGGCCAAGCGCCTGTTGATGGACCGGCGCAGGATGTCCGAGCCGGAGGCATACGCCATGCTGCGCAAGCGCGCCATGGACGAGGGAATGAAGCTTGCCGAAGTCGCGCGCCAGTTGGTGTCGATGGCCGATTTATTAGGGTAGCCCGTACAACATGAACACGCCCAATGCCGCTTTGAAGCACGTGTCCGAGCGACCCGAGAAGACGCATATCCGCCTCGGGTTCGTGGCGCTGAGCGATGTCGCCCCGCTCGCCGTTGCCAAGATCCTCGAGTTTGGCCACAGCCACGGCCTGACGCTCGAACTATGCCGTCAGCCTTCATGGGCGGCCGTGCGCGACAAGCTGTTGTCCGGCGAAATCGATGCGGCGCACGCGCTTTATGGGCTCGTGTACGGCGTCCAGCTGGGTATTGGAGGACCGCAGGGCGACATGGCCGTGCTCATGGTGCTGAGCCGGAATGGTCAGGCCATCACGCTGTCGAATCCACTTGCCGATGCGTTGAGCAAGAGCGGCAATTTGAAGGAGGCGCTCGCGTCGCTCGGCCGTCCTCCGGTCTTCGCACAGACCTTTCCGACCGGCACGCACGCGATGTGGTTGTACTACTGGCTCGCAGCACTTGGCGTGCATCCGCTGCGCGACATTCGCAGTATCGTGATCCCGCCGCCGCAAATGGTCGATGCATTGGCCGAGGGCCAGCTCGACGGATTCTGTGTGGGCGAGCCGTGGAACGCGGTTGCCGAGTCGCGCCACGCGGGCAGGACCGTCGCGATCACGAGCCAGATCTGGCCGGACCACCCGGAAAAGGTGCTTGCCAGCCGGCGCGATTTTGTCGCGCGTTATCCGAACACGACACGCGCGCTGATCCAGACCATGCTCGAGGCGTGCCGATGGCTTGACGACCCCGCACATCGCACCGACATCTCGACGTGGCTCGCCGCGCCGGAATTGTTAGGCGTGCCGCAGGAATTGATCGCGCCACGCCTGCTCGGTGATTACGGCAACTACGATGCAGCGCAATTCCCCGGGCAGCCACTCCCGCGCCCCGCTAGTTTCTTCGATAAAGGCGCCGTCAACTATCCGCGTCCGTCGGATGGCCTGTGGTTCCTGACGCAATATCGCCGATGGGGTCTGCTGAACGGCAATCAGGACGATGACGCCGCAATTGCAGCGGCGATCAGCCAGACGGCCTTGTATCGCGAGGCGGCGGAACTGGCGGACGTGCGCGTACCGGACGAGATTCGCGCGGACGTGCTGTTCGACGGGCGCGTCTGGGATGGACAAGATCCCGCCGCCTATCTCGACGGTTTTGCGATGCGTGCCTGACGCGGTGGTGGCGTTTGTTGTCTATCGCCGGTTTCAACGGCTCGGCGATGCATACCTCATGACAGCTTGACCTTCATTCCGGCGCTTATCAAAAGACCCCCTGCCGTCGAACATATAGCTACTAGAACAACTTCCACCTGCGTGGCGAAAGTGCATGCCGGAAGCATCCTGACGGCCTATGAGCCCGGTTTAGGTTGCCAGTCCGGGACCGTATGACGGATGCTTCATAACCCCGGCGCGCTTTTATGTGACCAGAAGCTTGCCGGCCGTGGAACGCATCCTGCTTCGACGGTTTACAAACCGTCAAGTCGTCGTCACCGTCATCGAAGCAGAGGTTGCCATGAGCACGTTGTCCACCGAGAAAATTCAGGCTGTGGTGAAAAAGGACGCCTCCTGGGTGATGGGCGCGCTCAAGAAATTCGGCGAGGATCGCTGTGCCGCCATGGCCGCGAGCATCGCGTTCTACTCCGCGTTTTCGTTGGCGCCAACGCTGGTCATGGTTATCGCAGTGGCCGGCTGGGTGTTCGGCGCAGACGCCGCGCGGGGGCAATTGTTCCATCAGGTCAATGGACTGCTGGGCGATCAGGCCGCCGCGAGCGTGCAAAGCATTGTTGAAAATGCCCACCGCAGCGGCGGCACGGGTATCGCTGCCGTGATCTCGTTCGTGTTGCTGGCGGTGGGCGCATCAGCAACGTTTTCGTCGCTCAACACTGCGTTAAATCTCGTGTGGCCAATGACCGGCGAGCAGAAATCCAGCGTATTCGCTTTGGTGCGGGTGCGGCTGATCTCGTTTGGACTGGTGCTGGGGGTGGCGTTCTTGCTGATCGTCTCCCTGGTCCTCGATACCGCCATCCAGGCCGTCGGCACATGGCTTTGGGGTAATTCGCCCTTCGTGATCATCGGCGACATTGTGCAACTGGTGGTCGGACTGGTGATTCTCTCGCTGGCGTTCGGGGCACTCCTGAAGTTCCTTCCCGATGGCCGGGTGCAATGGCGCGACGCAATAGTTGGCGGGTTGGTCGCCGCCATCCTCTTTTCCGTCGGCAAAAAGCTGTTTGCGTTCTACCTGACTCACGCCGGCACGGCGAATTCGTTCGGCGCGGCGGGCTCGCTTGCCGTGTTGCTGATGTGGCTGTACTTCTCGGCGGCCGTCCTGCTGCTTGGCGCCGAGTTTTCAGCCGCGCGGGCACGTTTGCATGATCCCCGTGGCGCGTGGGGCCAGCAGAGCTCGCGGGTCCCGCCGGGCAGCCGTGCAAAGATCGGTTCGATGCTGGCAGGCTCGACGCATCCCGGAGCCGGGTTGGCAGATCCAAATGCGGATGCGGGCAGCGCCGGAACTGCAAAAGCCTTTGCGGTCGTGCCGGGACGTACGCGGGCATCTATTGGACAGCGGGCTGAACGCTCGCAGCATCTGACGCAGCAGGCGCGCAAACGCGTGTCGGCACTGAGCACCGCTCTCAGCCTTAGCCGCAAGCTGGCACGTGCGGAAACCACCGCCACTCGCGTGACGGCGCAGGCCATGCTGGATTGCGGGCGCAAGGCGGTGCAGGCCAATGGCTTGGTAAAACAGTATCCATGGCATGCCGTGCTGCTGGCTGGCGGCGCTGGCCTGGCGCTCGCGCTGCTAACGGGCCGCGACACGAGCCGCAGCCTGCCTAGGGCGACCGACGAATAACGCCGGCAAGGTCAATCGCGGGATCCAATAGCGATCCCGCGTCATTCACGAAATCGGCGTGATCCAGGACACGTCAGTTTTCCGTGTCAAAAGCTCGATCGCCTCAAACTTCGTCAAATCGCATGGACCATTCGCGACGTGTGAAGAGCCGCGTTTCTGTTGCGATCTACGCAAGCATCACGCTTTCAGAGCCTGCAACTGGGTAAGAGTGTTGGTAATCCACAACGCGCGCACTTGGCTTTCAGAGCCGGACACTCCTCAGGCGCTTCAAACCCCTGCCCCGTGCAAACCCTTGCCGAGCCATATACAGCGCTCCTCTTGCCGTAAGCGATCGCTTTAGCGAGCACCGTCGGCATGTCTCGCTTATAACAACTAATTAGTAGAAAACTAATAAAAACCGACTGTTTCGCGCTGAACCAATTGCATTAAAGGGAACTTTCTGACGGCGTCTGTGGTTCGGCCTTTCACAAGATGATTGAACGGCTGAAGCCTTGACAGGCTTGCCTTACGAGAGATCACACGGTCGACCGCAAAGTGTCTTTTTTTCGAGACATGTTTTAATTTTTCAGTTCTTAAGTTTTGTAACGCTGCGTTATTCTCTGCGCCGGCAACAACGAATTTAATCCTAGCGTGGAGAACCTGATGAAACGTTTCGCACTGACTTCCCTTTCGCTGGCACTGCTCGGCACAGCTGGCGCGGCTCACGCGCAAAGCAGCGTGACCCTTTATGGCGTGATCGACGAGGCTGTCGCCTATGTTAACCACGCAAGCGGCAACAACCATCTGGTTGGTCTCTCTGCAGGTAACTTGTCTGGTGACCGTTGGGGCCTGAAGGGTTCGGAAGATTTGGGCGGCGGTTTGAAGGCAATTTTCCAATTGGAAAACGGCTTTAACGTGAACACGGGTGCACTGGGCCAAGGCGGTCGCGAATTCGGTCGTCAGGCATTTGTTGGCTTGACGTCGGACAAGCTCGGCACGGTCACGCTCGGTCGTCAATACGATCCGCTGGTTGACATGGTGCAGGGCATCACGGGTGACAACTACTGGGCGTCCATCGTCGGTACGCCGGGCGACGTCGACAACTACGACAACAGCTCGCGTGTGAACAACGCTGTGAAGTACGTGTCGCCGAACTATGCCGGCCTGCAATTCGAAGGCATGTATGGTTTCAGCAACACCGCTGGCACGACGGGTCAAGGCCAGACGTGGAGCGGTGCAGTTGCGTATAACAACGGTCCGTTGGGCTTGGCTGCTGGTTACTACTACACGAGCAACCCGAGCGCAGGCCGTTCGGCTACAAACTGGAACAGCCCGTCGTCAGATTCGATTATCGACAGCGCAATCAACGCTGGCTACGCCTCGGCTCACTCGATCGCCATCGCCCGTGCAGCAGGTCAGTACGCTATCGGCCCGGTAACGCTCGGCGCTTCGTACAGCAATGTGAAGTACCGTCCGGACGGTTTCTCGGCATTCACATCGACAGAGACGTACAACATTGGCAGCGCGTTCGCGAACTACCAGCTGACGCCGGCTTTCCTGATCGGCTTGGGCTACACGTATGAGAAAGCGAGTGGCGACACGGGTGCTCATTACAATCAGGTCGGCATCGGTGCGGACTACACGCTGTCCAAGCGCACGGATTTCTACGCACTCGGCGCTTACCAGAAAGCAAGCGGCTCGCAAGCTACGTTCACCACAAATGGCGGCGTAACAACTCGCGTAAATCAACAAGCGCAAGCATCGATCGGTTCGTTCGGCTACAACGGCACGAGCACGCAGGAACTGGTGCTGGTTGGTATTCGTCACAAGTTCTAAAGTCCGATACGGCGTGCAGCGTTTCACTGCATAGCGCGCCGATTCAGACTGCGGTTCAAAAACAGCCATCGGCTTCGCCGGTGGCTGTTTTTTTATGTGCGTTGAATACAGCACGTCCAGGCTGCCGTGATCGCCATACACACGCTGAACAAGCGAACGGCCCAATCGACTTATGCCGATTGGGCCGTTCGCTTGTTCAACTTACCTAGCTTGCCGAGGCATTGAAAGTCTGTAGGCACTCCAAAACGTACTCAATGCTGCGAACGCTCGCTCCCGGGCTGCATCAGCGTCTGAAATGGCGGCGCTGACGTATCGGGTTCCGCGCGCAGGTCGCTGCCCGTCACGCGCGGCACGTTAGATACCGTTTCGCGCGCCCGCAGTGGCACATTGGCGGGATCGGCCCAGGTCGGATTCGGAATTTCCCCGAAAATCTGCCGCAACCGGTCACCCCACGTACGATGAATCATCTGGAAATACTGATTGTCGTTATCGATCGTGGAGAACCGCGTGACCTGCAACGCGTCCTTTTCATACACGAGCAAGTCGAGCGGCAATCCCACCGACAAATTCGAGCGCAGCGTGGAATCCATCGACACCAGCGCGCATTTCGCCACTTCGTCCAACGGCGTGGATGGCGTGACAACGCGATCGATGATCGGTTTGCCATACTTCGATTCGCCGATCTGGAAATACGGGCTGACCGGCGATGACTCCACGAAATTACCCGCCGAATAGATCATGAACAGGCGCGTATTTGCGCCGCGAATCTGGCCGCCGAGAATAAAGCTGCAATTGAAGTCGACGCTGAATTCCGCGAGCGTGGCTGCATCTCGCCGATGTACCTCGCGCACCGCATCGCCCACCAGCCGCGCCGCTTCCGCCATGGTGGGGACGTTGTACAGCGTGGTTTTGTCTTCGGGCGCCGGTTCCGACAGCAGTTGCATGACGGCCTGCGTCAGCGCGAGGTTGCCCGCGGCCAAGAGCACGAGGACGCGGTCACCGGGCTGTTCGAAGACCGCCATCTTGCGAGCTGCGCTCACATGATCGACTCCGGCATTCGTGCGGGTATCGGACAGGAACACCAGTCCCTCGTCGACGCGCATTGCCACGCAATAAGTCATGCGTCCAATTCCTGAAAGAAGCAAATTCGTATTGTAGTCGGGTATTCGTCCGGACCGGACCGATTGCGGAGACTCTTGGACTAGGCAGCATCGCCCGGCAACGCGGCGCCTGACCTTCTGATAGTTATTATCGGCACAGGGGGGCGCGGCTTGAATGCCGCGGCGCAGGAGAAATGCGCGCCGCGACGTGTCATGCGTATCGCATTGCTGCGATCAGTTCAGCTCACTGGTCGGCCGTTGCCTGCACCGAGACGTCCACGCTCATGCGCTCTTCCTTGCCGCCCACGCGCGAACCGCGCACGGGCGCGGCCGCTTCATAGTCGCGTGCGACCGCGAGGCGGCAGTACCGGCCACTGGCGAACGCCGCGTGCGTGACGTCCACCGACACCCAGCCGTCGTCGATCCACACATCTACCCACGCGTGGCTCGCGGCGTGCGGGACATCGCCCGGATCGATATAACCGCTCACATAGCGCGCCGGCAAGCCCCGCGCGCGGCAGGACGCCAGCATGAGGTGAGCGTGATCCTGGCACACGCCGTTGCCGAGTTGCAGCGCCTGGGCCGCGGTGCTCGTCACCTCGGTGACACCCGCCTTGAACTGCACTTTTGCTTCGATATTCTCCGCCAGCGCAATCAGCGCCGACGGTGAATCGAGTTTCGGCACCGAGTTCGCGAGTTCGCGGATCGCAGCATCCGGTTCGGTCAGCGCGGTTGCACATGTGTAGTGTTGCAGAGGAATCCGGCCGGGACCGTCGTTGAGACGGCCGCCGTCGAGCAACGTGGTTTCCACCTGTCCGGTCACGGAAAGATGGATCTCCATATGCGGTTTCGTCAGCACCAGGGTGTGCAACGTGTTGGCGTAGGCGTCGCGGGTGACGTCGAGCTTGCCGACAGTATCGATGTTCCAGCGCCGCACCATTTGCGCCGACCCATTGGCGGGCGTCATGCGCAGTTGCTGGATGGAGTACTGCACCGGCACCGCGTATCGGTAGCTTGTGTGATGACGAATGGTCAGAAGCATGATGGTTCCCAGGGCGGATGCAATACAAAGCAATGCAAAACAATACGAAGCAAGACGAGCCGGTTCAGGCGAGAGGCAACATGAGGAAGGTGCGCATCACGCGAACACCGAGCTCGTCGACCCGTTTCAGGAATTGCGTCAGGTAGGCGTGCACGCCGGTTTCGAGGATCTGGCGGATATCCATGTACAGCACGTCCGCGCGCAGCTTGCCGGCGAAACGTTCGCACTCGTTCGAGCCGTCGGTACGCAGCTTGTCGAGCGTCGCGCAGACCCCATCAAGAGACGCCAGCAGCGAGCGCGGCATCTGCGAGTTAAGGATCAGCAACTCCACGACCCGCGACGGCGTCACAACGTCGCGATACACCTTCCGATAAATCTCCAGCGCGGACACCGAACTCAAAATGGAGGTCCAGTAATAGAAGTCCTCCAGCTGACGCGCGGCTTCGCGCGAGTTCGGTTCGGCATCGGCGAAACGCACGTCCAGGATCCGCGCCGTGTTGTCCGCGCGTTCCAGGTACATGCCGAGCTGGATGAACCAGAAAGCGTCGTCCTGAAGCGCTGTGCCGACCATCACGCCGCGACACAAATTCGAGCGGTACTTGACCCATTCGAACAGCATGTCCGGGCTTTTTTCCAGCTCGCCAGCGGCGAGTTTCTCGCCGAATTCGAGCCACGTGAAATTGATGGTCTCCCACGCTTCCGTGGTCAGGGTCCCGCGCACGGCACGCGCGTTTTCGCGCGCCGCGTGCAGGCAGGAATTGATGCTCGACGGATTGCCGGTATCGGCGACCATGAAGTGCAGCATGTCCTCGCGGGAATCCGAACCCGGGAAACGCTCCTCGAATTTTGATTCGAGCTCCGAAATACGCAGTACGGAACGTTGCGCGCGAGCGGCCTGATCCGGCGTCTGCGGCAGGAGCATGCCCTTCAGGTTGATATCGAGCATGCGGGCAGTATTTTCCGCACGCTCCATGTAGCGAGCCATCCAGAAAAGGTGATCGGCTGTGCGGCTTAGCATCATGATGGCGTTCCGTTGTTGTGTGGCTCGCGCGGGGCGCAGCGCTTGCAAGCGCGCCCTTGCGAACAATCCTGGTGGGTGCTTAGTCCACCATCCAGGTGTCTTTCGTGCCGCCGCCCTGCGACGAATTCACGACGAGAGAACCCTCCTTCAACGCCACGCGAGTCAGGCCGCCGGCGGCCATCGTCACTTCTTTACCCGACAGCACGAACGGCCGCAAGTCGATATGGCGCGGCGCAATACCCGACTCCACGAAGGTCGGGCATGCGGAGAGCGCCAGTGTTGGCTGGGCGATATACCCATCCGGCCGCGCAATCAGTCGTTCGCGGAACGCCTCGATTTCCGCTTTCGTCGATGCCGGTCCGACCAGCATGCCGTAACCGCCCGCGCCGTGGACTTCCTTCACGACCAGCTCGGGCAGATGCGCGAGCGTGTAGGCGAGATCGTCGGGCTTGCGGCACTGGAACGTGGGCACGTTGTTCAGGATCGGCGTTTCGCCCAGATAGAACTCGATCATGTCCGGGACGAACGGATAGATGGATTTATCGTCGGCTATGCCGGTGCCCATCGCGTTGGCCAAGGCCACGCGGCCCGCGCGATACGACGTCAAAAGCCCCGGCACGCCGAGCGCCGAGTCCGTGCGGAAGGCGAGCGGGTCCATGAAGTCATCGTCGAGGCGCCGGTAGATCACATCGACACGTTTCGGTCCCTGCGTCGTGCGCATGAACACGTAGTTTTCATCGACAAAAAGGTCCTTGCCCTCCACCAGTTCCACGCCCATTTGCTGCGCGAGGAACGAGTGCTCGAAGTACGCCGAGTTGTACATGCCGGGCGGGAGCACGACCACGTTGGGGTCATCGACACCGGCTGGCGCGATCGAGCGCAAGGTTTCGAGCAGCAGATCCGGATAGTGCGCAACCGGCGCGATGCGGTTCTGCACGAACAGTTCAGGGAAGAGCCGCATCATCATCTTGCGATTTTCGAGCATGTACGACACGCCCGACGGCACCCGCAGATTGTCTTCGAGCACGTAGAACTCGCCCGCGTCACCCGCGCGCACCACGTCCACGCCAGCCACGTGCGCGTAGACGTCGAGCGGCACGGACACGCCTTGCATCTCCGGGCGATATTGCGCGTTCGTGTACACCTGTTCGGCGGGAATCTTCCCTGCCCGGACGATGTCGTGATCGTGATAGACGTCGCGGATGAACATGTTCAGCGCACGGACACGCTGTCGAAGGCCGGCTTCCAGCTTGCGCCATTCGTCGCCGGGGATGATCCGCGGAATCATGTCGAAGGGAATCAGGCGCTCGGTGCCCGACAGATCACCGTTCACGGCGAACGTGATGCCGACACGCCTGAACAGCAGATCGGCTTCCGCGCGCTTGCGAGCGATGGTTTCGGGGCTCTGAGTGGAAAGCCACCGGGAGAAGCGTGCGTAATGCGCCCGCACGGTTTCCTCGTGACGCATTTCGTCGTAGATCTGCATCTTGCGTCCTTTTTTGATCGCGGCTTCTAGCCGCCTGTGCGTGGAAGTGCCGGCTCTTCAAGCCGGGCCACGCCTGTCCGACGCATCGGTAGTTTCAGTATCTACAATTAAGCAACAGGCGTGCCATTTTTTCTACTACTTGTTTTTACTCATTGTTTTGGCGGGTTAGGTGGAAGTTTGCTTCAAATGAGTGCGCAGCGGTGAGCCGGGGTGGTAGATGAAGTTGGGGCGATGCCCGGATTTGGTGCGAAGGGAGGCATTCGCGCTGATGGACGAAGCCCATCAACGCTCAGAATATGCGTAAGCTGGCGGTCTGCGGGCGTCGGCGATCTTCTATTTAACTGCTAGCCGCTTGCGCGTCTGCCTGCCATCCGCCGCCTAGCGCCTTATAAACAGCGATCAGATCCGTTGTCACGTTTATCGTGGATTGCGCCAGTTGCTGCCGCGTCTCGGCCAACTGCCGCTCCGCATCCAGAACGTTAATGAACGTCACCAGGCCCTTGCGATAACTATCGGTCGCCAGCTCCAAACTGATCCGGTTCGCCTCCACCGTGCGCGTCAGCGCCTCGCGGCGGTCCTGGTCCGTCCGGTACGACACCAGCGCGTTATCGACGTCCTGCAGCGCCTTGAGCACCGTCGATCGATACTGCAGCGCCGCCTGCCCCGCCTGCGCCTTCGCTATCCGCACGTTCGCCCGCAACGCGCCGCCTTCGAATATCGGCAGGGAAATACTGGGGCCAATCGTCCAGAAAAGACTCGACCAGCGTGCAAGATATTTCGCTTCGCTGGCTCGCATGCCCACATTGCCCGTCAACGATACATCCGGGTACATCTGCGCCACCGCCACGCCAATCTCAGCAGTGGCCGCATGCAAGTCACTCTCCGCACGACGAATGTCCGGACGCCGCCGCGCCAACGTGGACGGCAAACCAATCGGCACGCTTGGCGGAACCGGCGGTATCGCCCCTTGCGTCTCTAACTCCGCGTCCAGCGTCCCCGGCGCATTCCCGGTCAATACGGCAAGGCCGTTCATTGCCTGCGCAATCTGTGCATCGAATTGAGGAAGCTGGGCCTGCAGCGATCCCATTTGCGCAGTCGCGCTTTCCACGTCGCTCTGACTCGTCAGCCCGACACGCGCCTGCTCACGCGTCAGATCAAGTATCCGCTGCTCCGAGCCGATCTCAGCCAACGTGATCTGCTTCAGCAACTGCGCCCCGCGCAGTTGCGAATAAGTCTGCGCGACCTCAGCTTCGAGCGAGACGAGGGCGTCGTTGCGATTCTCGATTGCCGACTCCGTCTGCGCGTTTGCCGACTCCACCGAACGCCGCACACGGCCGAACAAATCGAGCTCCCATGAGGCATCGAAACCATCCTGGAAGAGGTTCACCGGCGCTGTCAGGGAATTCAGGGCGCTCGTCACGCCCGCACTGTTGGGCCCAAGCGCGTTGACCCTGTCATACACGCCCTGCGACTGCAGCAAGCCCTTCAGGCCCAGTTGCTCGCGCTTATAGCTCGCGTTCGCGCTAAGTTGCGGCAACCCCTGCGCGCCCGATGCCACCGCCTGTTCGCGCGCCGCCTCGATACGCAGCACCGCACTCTGCAAGTCCAGGTTGCCCGCCGCCGCGCGGTCGATCAGCGAGTCCAGCGTGGCGTCGTTGAACTGCCTCCACCAGTGAGGATCGGGATCGGCGTTGGTGTCGGCCAGCGACGGTGCGCCCGCATGCGGATATCGAATGTCATCAGGCGGGGTCTGCGGGTTTTGCGCGCGTTGCAAATCGCGCCAATTGTCAGGGGCTTTTGCATCGGGCGGCGTGAAGTTCGGACCGACTGAACACGCGCCGGCGAGCATCGAAAGCAGCAAGGGAATCAAGCGTTTGCGCATCTCAATGCCCTCCCCCGCCACCCGATGCTTTCACCGGAGAAAAGAAAAACGTGACCGGCACGAAGCACAACGCGAAGATCGCCACCGCGCCGAATACGTCAAGGTAAGCCAGGATCGTGGACTGCGAAATGAACTGCTTGTACATCAGGCCGGTCGCGGTAGTCATGGCCTGCTGCATGGTCTGGCCCATGTCCATGAGCGTGTGCGTGAGTCGCTGTATGGAGTCGTTGTAGTTCGGATTCAACGGCGTCATGTGCACAACCATGTGCGCCATGTTCGCCTGCGTGCGCTCCACGATCGCGGCGGTCGCAAGGGAAATTCCTATCGATCCCGCCACGTTTCGGAACATCGTGAATAGCGCGGAAGCGTCCGCGTTCTCCGATGCCTTCAGCGTCAAATACGCCAGCGTCGTGATCGGGACGAACAGGAATGCAATGGCGATGGATTGCGAACTTCGCATGATCGTCAGCGTCTTGAAGTCGATGTTCGGCACCAGGTGATGCGTATAAAACAGCGCACACGCCATCAGAAAAAAACCGAAGCCGACCAGGAAACGGGTTTGTATGATCGGCATCAATTTGCTGACCACGGGAATGATGGCGACGATCATCATCGCGCCGGGCGACAACACGAGGCCCGCGAGCGTCGCGGTATATCCCAGTTGCTGCTGGGCAAGTTGAGGCACGAGCACCGCGCTGCCATAGAGAATGGCGGCAAAGCCCACCATGCATACCGAGCCCAGCGCAAAATTCTTGTCCTTCAATACGCGCAGGTCGGCCACCGGTTTCTTCGCGTAAAGCAGCCAGAAGATCGCGCCCACGATACCGATCAACGAAAGAATCGCGAAGGTCGTGATGAAGCCGGACTTGAACCAGTCATCGTCCTCGCCGCGATCGAGGAACACTTGCAGGCAACCCAGACCCAGCGCAATCAAGCCGATGCCGACAAAATCAAGGCCCAGTTCCTTGCGATCCTTTTTCTTCTCCCACGGCGGGTCTTCAACAAACTGCATCACGGCGATGGTCGTAATCACGCCGATCGGCACGTTGATCAGGAACACCCAGCGCCACGTGAGGTTGTCGGTGATCCAGCCGCCGAGCGTCGGGCCGACCACCGGCGCCACCACGATTGCAACGGCCGAAATCGAGAACGCGCGGCCGCGCTGCTCGGGCGGAAAGGTATCGAGGATGATGGACTGCTGGTTCGGTTGCAAGCCACCGCCGAAGAAGCCTTGCAAGATCCGGAACACGATCAGTTGCCACAGGTCGGTCGCCAGTCCGCACAACAGCGAACAGACCGTGAACGCGCCGATGCAAATCAGGAAATATCGCTTACGTCCCAGCAGTTTCGAAAAAAATGCGGAGATGGGAAGCACAATGCCGTTCGAGACAAGATACGCGGTCAGCGTCCAGGTGGCTTCGTCGTAGCTCGCGGACATCGCGCCCGAAATGTGCGGCAGCGCGACGTTCACAATCGTCGTGTCGAGCACTTCCATGAACGCCGCGAGCGTGACTACCACGGCAATCAGCCAGGGATTGGACTTTGGTTTCCAGCCGGCATGATCGCTCATTTGAACATCACCTTCGGCACCACGGAGAGTCCGAGCGGCAGCGGCAGATCGGGCTGCAATCCGCTATCGATAAGAATCTTCACCGGCACGCGCTGCACGATCTTCACGAAGTTGCCGGTAGCGTTCTCAGCGGGGAAAGCGGAGAAGCGCGAGCCGCTGCCAAGCTGGATACTGTCCACGTGGCCGTGCAGCTTCAGGTTCGGATATGCATCGACAGATACATCCACCGAATCACCGGGACGCATGCGTTCAAGCTGCGACTCCTTGAAGTTGGCCGTGACCCAGACGGTGGTGGTCACCAGTGAAAATATCGACGTGCCCGCTTGCAGGAACGTGCCGTATTGCACGTTGCGCTTGGTGACCCAGCCGTCCGCAGGCGCTCGCAGTTCCGTGTAGGACAGGTTCAATGCAGCCGCTTCCACCTGCGCCTCGGCTTGGCGAACATCTTGCCGGCGTTCCTCCACCGTGGCCTGCGCCTGGCTGATTTGCTGCGGCACGAGGCTCGCGGTCTTCACTTGCGCCTGTGCCTGCGCGACGCTGGCAAGCGCGCTCTTTTGCTGGGCGGTCGCGGTGTCAATATTCTGCTGCGATGTCGCACGGACATCGACCGAGCGCTGCCTTTCGTAAGCCGCGCGGGTCTGCGCCAGGTTCGCTTGCGCGCTTTGCTCCTGTGCCTTCGCCTGCGTCAGCTGCGCGGGAAATTGCACGCGGGCAATGCCCAGTTGCACCTGAGCCGCATTGAGTTGCGCCTGCGCCTGGCCAAGTTGGGCGTTGGCCTGATCCAGTTGAGCCTGATAGTCGCGAGGATCGATCTTGATCAGCAGGTCGCCCTTGTGGACGAACTTGTTATCGCCCAGGTTCATGACCACGACGTAACCCGAGACCTTCGGTGCGATCGTGACCGCATCGCCATCGGTGTATGCATCGTCGGTGCTGACCTGATTGCGGGTCGCGAACCACCAGATCAATCCGCCCAGGATCAGCAGCAATACGACGACGCCCAAAATGATCAGCGGCGTTTTGCCCGGACCTTTTTTTTGGCCGTTGGACTTGTCGTCGGACTTGTCGTTTGTCTTGCCCTCGCTGCCGTTTTTATCGCTATCGTTTTTTTGCTCGCCTCGGGATGAATCATCCCCGGCTTTGTCTGCGTCATGATCAGGTCGTTCGTCTTGATCTGGCATCAGGCCCTCTCTCACTCATTGAAACGCGGAATGGCACAGACGTTGGGCCACTCTCCAGGTCGCAGGTCGACTGAATGGGAATCTCTTGCTCTAGGACTTCTTGCTTCTACGCGTGCGTCGGGTCATGCGTAAGGGCACAGCCTCAGCAAACCACGTGCCTTCATTACGGCATGAGGGATGAGCTGCTTTCAGTTTGGTTTCAGAGGGTTATGCCGACGCCCGAGCGCGTCCGCCCTGCCGGGCAGCATAAGCGTCGTGATCGCGCTGTTCTTGTTGTGGCGTAAAAAGCCGTACGGCCTCAACACCTTTTATGCTTGGCTTTCGCTGCCTTGCCACGGTTCGCGTTTCAGGTAAATGCCCGCGTAAAAGTGACATCGACAGCGCGTTCCTACTCGCGCTTTTATCCGGCATCGGTGTTGCTTGCCTTTGCCGGATCGACACCGAATCGACACTTCTCCTTCGAAGGATCTCATCATGCTGACCGTCCAGGAAATTGCATTGCTTCAAGACGTGGTGCCACGACTTCTCGCCGAAGCGAAAACGGCTTCGCCCGATAACGCCGATTTCATCTTCACCATGGAACTCGAGACGCATCTTCAACCCGGGCTTCGCATACGCGCGCCGGAATCTTCCATCGAGTCCACTCCACCGTTTCCCCTGAACCTGTTCGTCGGTATTCCAATCGGCGAGTTGCGCGCGCTTGCTCACGCCAATTCCGCTCAACGCGACAGGCTCGTCGCGCAGTTCGGCGCGACCTTCTCGCCTCGTCTGCTGCGCGCGATCCATCACTTCGATGCGCATAAAATCGACTACGAAGCGGGCTGCCAAAGCGAACCCGGTACGTCGACAGTGATCCTCGAAGACTCGGTCTGAGCAGGTACCGAATTGCGAACGGCATCGCTGTTTGCGCGTCACCCATCACGCTCGAACGTCACAGCCTTTCAATCCCGCCTCTGAAGAAACAGGCAAAAAAATGGCCGATTCCCTCGCGGAAACCGGCCATTTTTTTTCGACTACGGTTCGCCTCTACTCCTGCGCTGCCATAGTCCTTCAATGCTTTTGCGTCAGCTTAGGCTGCAGCGTCCTTCAACTTCTTCAACGCACGTGCCTTGATACGCACGCTTGCCGGCTTTGCATCGAACCAACGGTCTTCACCCGAGAACGGGTCCTTGCCGAAGCGCCTTTTCTTCGCCGGCACGACTTGCGCCGAAATCTTCAAGAGGCCCGACAGCGTGAACTCGCCTGCGCCCTTCTTGTGAACCGCACCGAGGATGGTGTCCTCGAGTGCCGACAGAACGGCCTTCACTGCTTTCAGGTCAACAGTCGCACGATCCGACAGATGCGCGGCGAGCGATGCCTTCGTGAACGTGTCCTTGACCGGCGACAGCGTTGCCGTCGTCTTCACTGCTGCTTTCTTCGCCACAGTAGCCGGCGTCGATGCGGCCTTCTTGGCAGCGACCTTCTTGACGGGCGCTGCGGCAGTCTTCGTTGCAGCCTTGGGAGCAGCTTTGGTTGCAGCTTTCTTGGCAGCGGTTTTTGCGGAAGTCGGCATGTTTCTCCTACCTGTTGAGGTCAGTGTTTTTAGAATACGGCCGCGTGAATGCATCCGTATCAACGCCGGATTCTACAAGCGCCATTGAACTTCGTGCGAGTCTTTTTGCGCTTCTGAGCCTTTTTTTAAGGGGTTTTCGTTACAAGCGTCTTTTTTAAGGCGACAAGGATAGCCGCGCGATCAATGGATCGTGATCCGATGCCGCCTTCGCCTAGTGAACTTCGATGCGCGTTGACTCGTACATCACGCTCGCGCGAATGCATCCGGATGCGGTGCGAGCGGGCGATGGACGGCGAGTTGGAGAGGTTCGGGAGAGCGTGCTCGATGGAAATGCGAGGTTGGTTGACGCCGCGGTAGGGCCGTCAACGAACCGCTCACTGAGGTTGCCGGGCGGGATCAACGGCATAGCCGGGTATTGAAACTTTGCAACACTTGCTCGACCTGTACCCGTCTTTCACGCGATGCCAACCCAAAATCAGCAAAGACGTTGATACGTTAGTTTCAGATAGAGGACGTCGGCATGCGGCATCAAATGCGCGGGTAGCCGTCTGCATCGACAGCACGATTGCATCGGTGTCGAGCATCATCGATGCGATGTTGAGACCCATCGATCCAAGCAGCAACATGCCGTCGATATTTTGTTGCGCACGTTCGGCGCCATCGAGCAATTCGTGCAGCGGTGCATGCGGAAGTCCATCCTCATTTCCAAGCACCGCCCTTGCGATCCGATCTTGGGGATCGCGAAAATAATCCGACTCATCGATCGGCAAACTAAAACGATCAGCATGCCGAACGCTGTCGGAACAACGGCGCTGTCGGAAAACGCTTCGATGCTCACACGGTCACGGATTCAAGTGGATGCTTGAACAGATTCACCACAAGCAAAAATCGCGAAACGTGTAATAAACCGTACCAATGAAGGAACAGTTCACACGACGCTTTTTGCAAACGCTACGCCAGATCGCGCCAACAACGCCAACCGCACCGTACAGGAAATGACCTGACTATCTGTACCGGTACTGTACAGATCACATCTCATACACTGGCGCTCACGGTCGCTCGATCCGACTCAATTCCTGCATTCGCGACACACTAGGAAACACCATGCATCTCGACACAGCCGCCCTTATGACAGCCCTTCCGGCCGCGGTGCTGTTCGCGCTCGTCACCACCATCACACCCGGTCCGAACAACACCATGCTGCTTGCGTCGGGGGTGAACTTCGGATTGCGCCGCACCGTGCCGCACGTGCTCGGCATCAGCGTAGGCGTCGCCATTCTGATGGTGCTGGTGGGTCTCGGCGTGGGGCAGGCATTTGCGCGCTTCGCCTGGGCTTACACGCTGCTTGAAACTTTAAGCGTGGCGTACCTGCTGTATCTCGCGTGGAAAATCGCGACTTCATCGACCATGCAGGCTCGCGACGGCGAGGGCCGGCCCATGCGGTTTATCGAAGCAGCCGCGTTTCAGTGGATCAATCCGAAAGCATGGATGATGGTGCTGACCGCCGCGACCACGATTCATTTGCATTCGAGCTTTTCGCTGAATGCTGTGTTGATGGCAATGGTTTTCATCGTCGTCGGATTACCCTGCATCACAATGTGGGCCGCATTCGGCACGTCCATGCGGCGGATTCTCACGCAACCGCGCTGGCTCCGTGCTTTCAACTGGACCATGGCCACGCTGCTCGTGCTTTCGTTGTATCCAATTGTCGAGCGTGCGCTGGCGTAACGACTGGCGACTCCGGTGACGTCATAACCGATAGTTCGAAGCGGCGATGTAACCAGTGGGGTGAGCGTTACATTCATGGCAAGTTGATTCGGAAGTCCGGCGTTCAGATCCAGCCTATTTTTTCGTAGGCGGCGCATACTGATCCATGCCTGCCGTCGCGCAAAATATGCAGCCTGATTGCAACTTTGGCCGTGGGAAGCGGCAAGAAATGCGCACTCCGTTTTGGAGAAATCGACAGGCGTGTACGAAGCTTGCTGGCCGAGCTTGCTGTCCGATCAACTCGCGCCTTTGTTGGCGCGGCTTTGAAAATCCCAAGGAGTTACGCCATGTCTGGAGCAAACCGCCCGTCCGGTCCCGCAACACGCAAGTCCCTCGATCTCGCCGATCAAATTGAACGCGATGAACTCGAGAACCAACTGCCGGATGCGCTAAACCACGCCGACGATGACGACCTCGACGACGAACCTGACAACGGCAAAACCCGCCGATAACCGCCGATAACCGCCGATAACATTTCTCCTCTGTTCCGCGCCCTCTGGCGCGTCTTACAAAGCCGCACTCGCGCAACGCAGTGCGGCTTTTTTGCGTGCGAATCTTTTTGCGCCCTATTTTCTGACGTAGTGACTTCTGGGCACGAGGGTTGCTTCAGGTTCGGGCGTCGCGGGATATAGCTGCATTCAGCGGCACATGGTCATATAAACCAGTCAAGGCGGCGAAGGCGTCAAGCCAGCACGCAACCAATCCGATAATCGACCCCTTTGGAGGGCTTCATGCTTCGATACGCTGTCATCTTTTTCATCATCGCGATCATCGCGGCGTTTTTTGGCTTCGGCGGAATCGCGAGTGGCGCGACCGAAATCGCGAAGATCCTGTTCTTCATCTTTATTGTGATCTTCCTGGCGACATTGTTGCTGGGCGTATTCCGGCGATGAAACAGCGGTGTCCATATCCAAAGGACGCCACTGAAGTAATGCAAAAAAGCGCGAGCATGCTCGCGCTTTTTTGTTTTACGTCACTCCGCAAGCAGGCGGAGCAAGCAGTTCAGTTCACCCTTCATGTACCGCAAAATCAACGCTTTGATGAAGCAAAGGTTCAAGGAGCGCGCCTGAGTGCTCGATCGGAATGTACACGGCGCCGCCGGTTTTCAACGTACTTTTTGCCGCCACTCGCCTTCCACGAGACCCGCAACGCAAGACTCCGGCGCAACGGTCGCATGGTCCGTTTGGCCGGCAGGTTTCGCCGGGAGTTTATTGTCGGGAAACAAGTCATGTTCCCCGGGAGTCAGGACATCGGTAGTCGAGAGTTTGAACGCGGCGCGCGAGCCATTTGTATTGATGTCCTCAATACTTATTGCATGCGCAACGTTTTCGACAGTGAAAGCCGCATGATTCGACGGCGAGCGCGGCGAACCTTCTGCATTTGATGCAATCGCATACAGGTCGTGCGAACCGTTGGCCAGGCCCGCGTCCGCGGTGATCCACCATTTACCGGCGCGTCCACCCCGGCGGAGCCGATAACCTGCTGGCCGTCGAACAGCGTGACCATGTCGCCTGGCTTACCGGTTCCCGTCGTGCTGGGATTAGACTCAGAAGTCGTGCTGCCCGGAACAATCGCTAAACCGTTGCGTCCCAGGATGTCCGTAATAAACGGTGAGATCACTGCCGGCAAGTCGATGGTGGTGTCTAGCCATCGACGCCGTCATACACGTTCACCGCGGTTCCGGCATCAGCCGTTCCCGTGATGACCGGCAACGCTTCGCCTGTCGTGCCGCTGGCGCTTGAGATCCAATGGATGTGATGACTGCTTTAGATGGATAGCTGGATAAATTCGCCATATCGGCCCTCTTTTTGAAGGAATCAACATACGCGGCTCCGCCTGGAATCCAGCGGTCGAGCAGTGATGCGAATTGACGGCGGCTGCGTGCCGCCGGTTCAGTTCGCGAGCGCGAGTCTGTGCTTATGATCTAAGGCTATCCGCACGATTGTTCCTAATTAGCAAACAAACCGGAGGATTCAATGTGCGAGCGCAACCTTTCCTAGCGCCGCTTCCATTTATCGATAAACCCCCACAACGCGTCATCGGTGGAATACGGCACGTTGAAGCGAAACCAGCTGCTCGCAGCATCGTTGGGACGGAAATACGAACCGGGTGCAAGCCAGATGCCGTCTTCCAGCGCCTGCGTCGCGAGTTCGCTCGCTTGCTCGGGCTCAACCGGTAAGCGCGCCCACACGAACAATCCCGCACGCGGCCGATGAAACAACTCGACGCCGAGCGCGTCCATCCGGTCCTCGACCTGCACGTGCGCGTCCTTCAGTTTTTCGGTCACCGATTCCACGTTCCGCGCGTAACGCCCTTCGGTCAGCACTTTTTCGACAATCCGTTCCGTCGCCGCCGATGACGTCAGCCCCACCGCCATCTTCGTACGCGCCAGTTCACGCAGCACGTCGCGTTCGGCGACCACATAACCGCAGCGCAATCCCGGCGTGATCGTCTTTGAAAATCCGCCGACGTACAGCACGCGGTTCAAGCCCTCCATGGCGGCAAGAAGCGGCGCGCCGGGCGGCGCGAGCTCGCGGTTGACGTCGTCTTCCACGACCCACAAGCCATAGCGTTCCGCGATCTGCAGCAAGCGAAACGCCGCCGCCATGCCGAAGGTTGCGCCGGTCGGATTCTGCAGCGTCGTGTTGAGAAAGATCGCCTTGGGACTATGCTCGATCACCAGTTGCTCGAGCACGTCGTTATCAATTCCTGCCGGCGTGCGCGGCACGCCCCGCACGATCAGGCCGCCCAGTTGCAGGATCTGCAGCAGATTGCAGTAACCCGGATCTTCGACGATGACCGTATCGCCGGGACGCAGCAGCGTGCGCACGATCAGGTCGAGCGCCTGCGTTGCCCCGGCCGTCAGCAACACGTTCGCGGCCGGGTCGGCGGGCAAACCGTAGCGGTCCAGTTGCTCGGCAATCCGCTCGCGCAGCGGCGCAAAACCGTATGGGTGCCCGTAGTCGGCCATACGCGCCGCCGGCACGCGGCTGATCGAGCGCAGCGCGTGATGCAAACCGCTTTCGTTGACCCATTCGTTGGGCAGCCAGCCACAGCCGGCTTTGATCGGCACGGAATGGTCGGCGAAGACGTCGGACAGGAGCCAGGTCGCGGTAAGACTAGGCGGCTGCCACGCCACAGCGCGCCTGTGGGCCGTCGGCGCTCGTGCCGCCACCCGGTACCCCGAGCCGCGCCGCGCGACCACGAGGCCCATCGACACAAGGCGTCCATACGCCTCCGTTACCGTGAAGGTGCTCAGCCTTTCCGATTGCGCAAGCTGGCGCACCGAAGGCAGCAACGCGCCGGCGCGCAAGGCCTGTTGCTCGATGGCGCCGGAAAACGCCCGCACCAATTGTTCGACGAGCGTGGCTTGCGCGCGGTCGCGGTCCAGTTGAAGTTCGATCATGAAGTGACAGGCAGAGGATGATGAGAGCAAGTCATCCAGGATAGACGACCAATACAGTTTGCACCATTTTGCCAGCACAGTTCTCGTCGCGACAGGATAACTGTCTATGCCGCAGGTTTTTATCGAGGACTACATTGCGTGTTCTAACAGGAGATTTCCCATGACTTCGCGCCCCGTCATCGACGACCTCTCGTCGTTCTGGATGCCATTCACCGCCAACCGGCAGTTCAAAGCTGCACCGCGCCTGATCGAGGGCGCCAAGGGCATGTACTACCGTGCGTCCGACGGCCGCGAGATTCTGGACGGCTGCGCCGGCTTGTGGTGCGTGAACGCGGGCCACTGCCGCGATGAAATCGTCGCCGCGATCCAGCAGCAGGCCGCCACGCTCGACTTCGCGCCGACCTTCCAGATGGGCCATCCGCTTGCATTCGAAGCGGCCACGAAGGTCGCCGCGATCATGCCGGAAGGCCTCGACCGCATCTTCTTCACAAATTCGGGTTCTGAATCCGTCGATACCGCGCTGAAAATCGCCCTCGCCTATCACCGGGCACGCGGCGAAGGCCAGCGCACGAAGCTGATTGGCCGCGAGCGCGGTTATCACGGCGTGGGTTTCGGCGGCATCTCGGTCGGCGGCATTGGACCGAACCGGAAGACGTTTTCAGGCGGGCTGCTGCCGAACGTCGATCATCTGCCGCACACGCACGCACCTGAACACAACGCGTTTTCGAAGGGCCAGCCGGTCTGGGGCGCGCATCTCGCCGAAGAGCTCGAACGCATCGTCGCGCTGCACGATGCATCGACGATCGCGGCCGTGATCGTGGAACCGCTGGCGGGTTCAACAGGCGTGCTCGTGCCGCCGCAGGGGTATCTGCAAAAGCTCCGCGAGATCTGCACGAAGCACGGCATCCTGCTGATTTTCGATGAAGTCATCACGGGCTTCGGCCGGCTCGGCAAAGCGACGGCCGCGGAATATTTCGGCGTGACGCCGGACCTGATGACGCTGGCCAAGGCCATCAACAACGCCGCCATTCCGATGGGCGCAGTGGCTGCGCATCGCAACGTGCACGACACGATCGTCGATGCGGGTGCAGTGAACGGTATCGAGCTGTTCCACGGCTATACGTATTCCGCGCACCCGATGGCAGCCGCAGCCGCAATCGCGACGCTGGACCTGTATGCACGCGATCAACTGTTTGAACGGGCTGCATCGAAGGCGCCGAAGTTCGAAGCCGCTGCGCATGCGTTGCGCGACGCGCCTTATGTGAAGGACGTGCGCAATCTCGGCATGGTGGCGGGCATCGAACTGGAATCGCGCGATGGCGCGCCGGGTGCGCGGGCTTACGAAGCGTTCGTGAAATGCTTCGAGGCAGGCGTTCTGATGCGCTATACAGGCGATATCCTCGCGTTCTCGCCGCCGCTGATCATTGAAGACGACCAGATCGAGCAGATTTTCAGCACGGTTCGCAAGGTCCTCGAAACGGTGAAATAACGCGGGTTTCGATAGCCGAACACTGTAAGCGCCAAGGCCGTTCCGGTTGATCCGGGACGGCCTTTCTTCGTTGCGGCGCTGCACGTGCACTGAGACCAGCACGCTCTGGCGTTCTAGCGTGCGTGCCGAGCCGTACTCGCCTTCGCGGCCGCCTTACGGCGCGTCTGCCAGCCTTTCTTCGCCGCGGCCGATCGATCGGCAGCAGACCGCCGGCTCGCACTGGCATGCGCCTGCCTCGAGAGCGACTTGTGCGAAGCGGCCTTGGTGCCCTCACGTTTGAGCACGCGCGTGGACGTCGCGGATCGTTTCGACTTCGATTCCGTGCTCGCGCTGCGTTGAGTCTTGTGCTGACCCGCCTGCGTATCCTTCGCCGCTTTCTTGCGAGTGGCGGCGGACGCCGCGCCCTTCTTCGGCGCCTTCATACCGACACCCGATCTGCGTGCCTCCGATAACCCGATCGCGATCGCCTGCTTCGCGGACTTCGCGCCGTGCTTGCCTTCACGAACGTGATCGATCTGCTCCTTCACAAACTCGCCAGCCTGCGTGCCGGGCGACTTCCCCGCACGTTTGTCAGCATGGGCGCGTTCGATGGTTTTCTTCTCAGGCATGGTGCTCTCCTTTGAGAGAAGGTTGCTTGGTCCGGCAATGGCATGGCAGCAATGGCCGTGCCAATGTGGCGGGCAAGCGCCACTGTGCGGATTCGTCGCGGATCTGCCTGTAAGCGTGATGTTAGATTGACGACCGATCTACCCAGCCGTTGTCGGTACGCTGGTCCATTCGAATCGTTAAGGAGAGCCAATGTTGAAGAAGACTTGTATCGCAGCAGGAACCGTCCTCGCACTTGCAACAGGCAGCGTGGCATTCGCGCATGACCAGCCGGGCGCGGACTGGATATCGAAAGACGCTGCAATCGCGAAGGTCAAGGCGCAGGGCTATGACGCGGTACGCCTCAAAGCCGACGATGGACGCTGGGAAGGCGAAGCCACCAAACAGGGCTTGTTTTATGACATCCACGTCGATCCGCGCTCCGGCGCGTTGACAAGGCATGAATTGAAGCATTAAGCCTGAATTGCCGCTCACACGCCGGCCTGAACCGCTCTCTCGTCCACGCCAAGTTGTTCTTTCAACCCGGCCCATCCCTTCGGCGTGACCTGAACGGCGCGCGAGGACTTCGAACGCCGGACCCATCCCATCGCGCAAAGCCGGCTCATCAATTCAACGCCCAGCGGTCCGGCCAGATGATGCCGCCGCTCGGTCCAATCCAGGCATTGCCGCGCGAGTCCGCGCCGGGTCGGTTTCAATGCCGCTACGTCAAGGCCCATCGCGCGGAACCATTCAACGCCCACCGGCGTTACATCGAATTGCTTGTCATCGGTTGCGACGACGAGCGCGCGGTCCTGCAACGCCTGCGTCACCGCTACGCCGAGACTGCCGGCGAGATGGTCGTAACAGCATCGCGCGAACTGCAATTCCCGGGCTTCCCTGCTGCGCGGCATTCGACGCACCACGTCATTCGCCGGGGTCGATGTGATCGATGCAAGGTTTTCAAGCGCCAGCGCAACGTGCGAACCGGCTAGCCGATAGTACCGATGCCGCCCCTGTGTTTCCACCGACAACAACCCGCCCGTCAGCAGCTTCGCGAGATGTGAGCTTGCCGTCTGGGCGGTGACGCCCGCCGCATAGGCCAGCTCGCCCGCGGGTCGCGCGCGGCCGTCGGCGAGGGTCATGAGCATGGTGGCGCGCGTGGGATCGGCAATCAGGAAAGCGGCCGACGAGACCGCAGGATGAGAAAACATGAAGGCTCTCCGCTTTGACATCGTCATGATAATCCGCTCACCTGTCCGCATGCTTCGATACGCGTCGAAGCATGCGACATGGCAGTGTCCCTACACTGGATTTCCCGTCTCGTAGAGAAATATCCACGTGCCCGACATCCGAACGCACCAGCGCCGCGTCCTCGCTGCGACCAGCATCAGCTATATCGTCGTGATCCTCGATACATCCATCGTCAATGTTGCATTGGGCAGCATTGCCGATGCGCTCGCGACCAACACGGCGGGCTTGCAATGGGTCGTCAACGCGTACACGCTGACCTTTGCGAGCCTGCTGTTGACGGGCGGCACGCTGGGCGACCGGTTCGGCGCGAAGCACGTTTACTTCGCCGGCCTCGCGGTGTTCACGCTGGCGTCCGCGCTCTGCGGCGTGGCGGCCAATCTTGCCGCGCTGACCGGCGCCCGCGTGCTGCAGGGAATCGGTGCATCGATGCTGGTGCCCTGCTCGCTGATGCTCATCAACCGCGCGTACGCCGAACCGGGCGAGCGCGGCCGCGCGATCGGCCTTTGGGCTGCGTGCGGCGGCGCGGCGATGGCCGGCGGCCCATTGATCGGCGGCATCCTGATCCACGCGTTCGGCTGGCGCAGCATCTTCCTCGCGAATTTGCCGATAGGGTTGATTGGCTTGTGGCTGACATCGCGGGTTGCAAGCACGGAACCTGCCGATGACGCACGCGTGAAGCGCCATCTCGATCTCGCCGGTCAGGCGACGGCAATCGTGGCACTGGGCGTGTTGATCGCCGTGCTGATCGAAGGGCGCTCGCTCGGCTGGCGCTCGCCGTGGATCGTGGGCGGGATTACGCTGGGCGTGCTTGCCACAGGCAGTTTCTTCAAGATCGAATCAAGGCGATCACGACCGATGCTGCCCCTGTCCTTGTTCAGCAACCGGATTTTTTCCAGTGCTGCGTTTGTCTCGATGGTTTCCGCGATGACTTTCTACGGCCTGATCTTCACGCTGAGCCTGTATTTCCAGCAGGTGCGAGCGTATTCGCCGTTGCTGACGGGCCTCGCTTTCTTGCCGCTGACCGCGCTGGTGATGGCGGGCAGCATGTCGGCGGCGCGCTTCGTCAGGATGGCCGGACCGCGCAGGCCGATCTGCGTTGCACTGGGTATCTATACGATCGGCTTTCTCGCGCTGCTGATGTCCACGGACACTTCGCCTTACTGGCTCATCGCGCTTCCCATGCCGGCAATCGGCTTTTCCGCAGGCCTGATCACGCCGATGGCCACACGTTCGCTGATGGATACCGTCGATAAGAACCGCGCCGGCATCGCGGCGGGTGTGCTGAATTCCGCGCGGCAGACGGGCGCGGCGCTGGGCGTCGCGGTTTTTGGCGCGATGCTTGACGCACCGGACCAGTTTGAGCGCGGCATGCATACGGCAATGTTGTTGGCTGCGGCCATTTCGCTGACGGCGGCGTTGGTCTGGTGGCTGGCATCGAAAGCGATGCCGAGGGTGAGGATCGGTCAGGCGGTTTGACAGATTGGACGAGCGTGAAAGCATGCGGGTGGACGGAAAAAGCTGACGACGGCAGAATCGAACCGCTGAACATCCATAGCAAACGAACAACCTTGGCCGCCGCGACGGACCCGCACGATACACGCGGCTGTACCACTCTTCCAACAATGCTCAAATCATCCCGCACTGCAGCACCTATCGACTTCGACGCGCCGTCCGAGCAAGTCGGGCGTCGCCTGATCGGCGCGATCTTCACCGTCGATGGCGTGGGCGGGAGGATCGTCGAAACCGAAGCCTACGATCGTGAAGATCCGGCGTCACATACGTTTCCCGGGCCGACCCCGCGTAACGCCATCATGTTTGGTCCGTCTGCGCACGTCTATGTGTATCGCTCGTACGGCATTCACTGGTGCCTGAACTTTGTTTGCCGCGAAGAGGGCCACGGCGCGGGCGTGTTGATCCGCGCGATCGAACCGCTCACTGGTCTCGATGCCATGCGCCAACGGCGCGGCCTCGAACCAGCCAGGCTGTTGTGCTCGGGACCAGGACGCGTCGCGCAAGCGCTGGGCATCACGCACGGCAACAACGGCATGTCCCTGCTCGAACCTCCGTTTCACATTGAAGCGCCTGACGAGGAATATCCCCTCGCGACCGGACCGCGCATCGGCATCACCAAGGCCGTGGATGTACCTTGGCGCTTCGGACTTGCAGGATCGAAATTCCTCAGCAAGCCGTTCCCAAAAGTCTGATTAAACACCGAGGCGTTTGCGCCGCCAAAAGCTATCAACGTCCGCTCCCGCGGCACCTTTATTGCTCCACGGAACTCTGTTTGCCAGACACAATCCGACCGCCGGCCCCAACTGTTCGATAAAGGGGAATGCACATGAAACGCTCGCATCTTCCACATCGGTTTATCGAAGTGCTGTTTGCGGTTGTGATTGCCGGATGCAGCGGGGGCGGCGGAGATTCGAACAGCAGTAGCTCTTCTCCCGCGCCCGGTGCCAGCGGGGGCGCTCCCTCGCCCGCGTCCAGCGCCAGCGAGGCGACTCCCGCATCCGCAGCATCGGGCGGGGCCTCCAGTCCGGTCACCGCTTCCAGCCCACCCGCAGCATCCGGCGCGGGCGCTGGCTTGCCATCAGGTTCCGCACCCGTCACACCCGTGGTGAACGCCGCTGACGTCGCGACCTATCACAATGACGTCGCGCGAACCGGCCAGCACCTCAACGAAACCGCGCTGACCCCTGCCACGGTGAACTCAGCGACGTTCGGCAAACTCGGTTTATACAGCGTGGATGGTCCGGTCGATGCCGAGCCGCTTTATCTGTCGAACATGACGATTGCCGGCGGCACGCACAACGTGCTGTACGTCGCGACAGAAAATGCGAGCGTCTACGCATTCGATGCCGATACGGGCGCAACATTGTGGAAAACGACGACCCTCGCCAGCGGCGAAACGCCCAGCGACACCCTCAGCTGTTTCCAGATTTCTCCGACAATAGGCGTAACCGCGACGCCAGTTATCGATCGCTCGCGCGGCCCGAATGGCGCAATGTATGTAGTCGGCATGTCGAAGACCGCAGCCGGCGCGTATCACCAGAGAATCCACGCACTCGATGTCACCACCGGTGCTGAATTGTTCGGCGGCCCGACGGAAATCACGGCGTCGTATCCGGGCGCCGGCGCGAACAGTTCGAACGGCAACGTGATCTTCGACCCGAAACAATATGCCGAGCGTACGTCGCTATTGTTGCTGAACGGCACGATCTACACGGCGTGGACTTCACATTGCGATGTCCAGCCTTACACCGGCTGGGTGATTGCTTATAGCGCGAACACACTGCAGCAGACCAGCGTACTGAATCTCACGCCGAACGGGTCCGGCGGAGCGATCTGGATGAGCGGCGCGGGCATGGCGTCGGATGGAACCTCGATCTATCTGCTCGATGCCAACGGCAGCTTCGACGCCACGGTCAACGCGGCGGGCGTGCAGGTTTCGGGCGACTACGGCAATGCGTTTTTGAAGCTCGGAACGACGACCGGCTTGACCGTGGCCGACTATTTCGAGGCATCGAATACGATCCAGGAATCAGCCGACGACGAAGACCTGGGTTCGGGCGGTGCGCTCGTGCTGCCCGACCTCACCGATGCCGCCGGCACGGTGCATCACCTTGCGCTGGGCGCGGGCAAGGATGCGATCATCTACGTGGTCAACCGCGATTCGATGGGCAAGTACAACCCGGTCGCAGACGCCATTTATCAGGAGTTGGCCGGACAAATCTCCGGGCGCGTGTTCAGCATGCCGGCGTACTTCAACAACACGGTGTACTTTGGCGCGGTCGGCGACACCATCAAGGCTTTTTCGATCAGCGGGGCGCGGCTGTCGGCGACGCCGGTCAGCCACTCGCCGACCACTTTCGGCGCACCCGGCGCGACGCCCAGCGTCTCGGCCAACGGGACATCGAATGGCATTGTGTGGGCAGCGGAAAACGGCACCGTCGGGGTACTGCATGCGTATGACGCGACCAATCTGGCGAACGAGTTGTACAACAGCAATCAGGCGGGTGCGCGCGACCAGTTCGGTGCCGGAAACAAGTTCATCACGCCGATGATCGCGAACGGGAAAGTGTATGTGGGAACGACGAACGGCGTGGCGGTGTTCGGGCTGCTAGGCAGTCATTGAATCTCGTCAGGGTTGCGAAGTACTTTCAACGCTGCATTAATTTCGCTAACGCCGTGAGTTGCAAACCATCCGGGTCGGCGAGGTCGTAAAGAATGGAGAAGTGATCTGCTGCAGGCAACGGCACGTAGGTCACGCTCTCGCCTGCATCGGCACATGCGTGGGCATAGTCATGCGAATGGCGGATGAGTTCGGGCCGCTCTGCGTCGCCGACGGAGACAACCATTGGCGCACCGTGGCCGATATGCCGCATTGGGCTGAAGCGCGCGATTTCCTCCGCCGATAACCCGATTTTATCGTTCAGCCGGCCTGCACTGATAGGTTCGAGATCGAAGAGACCACTCACGGGCAGCGCGTATTTTACCGCCGGATGATGACGATGCATTGCTGTCAAATGCCCGCCCGCGGAATGGCCGCCGAGTACGAGCGTTGTATGACCTTGCTCGACGAGGAAGTCGAGCAGCCGTCCGATCTCGCTCACGATTTGCGTTATCGAAGCGGTCGGTGCCAGCGTGTATTCGGCCACAACCACGTTCATGCCGCGGGCAAGCGGTCCTTGAGCGACGAACGCGCAGAGTTCCTTGTCGCAGCTTTGCCAGTAACCGCCGTGGACGAAGACGAAAGTGGGCGCGGGGGATTGTTTGTCACTCGATGCCGGGAAGAAGTCGAAGCGCTCGCGGGGCGCGGTTCCGTACCTGACGTCGAGATCGCCGGAATGCGATGCGTAGAACGCCGCGCTGCGGGTCGTAAAGTCGGCCGGGGGATCGCCATTGCTGTAGGCGGCGTCGAGGGTCGCGCGGTCCATGTTGCGCCACGAGAGGTTCATGCATTGATCTCCTTGAAAGTTTGAGCTTACACGGTCTGTTTTTCCAGGAGCAGTGTAAGGAAATTTCAAACGGTCTGCATCGGGAGACGGCGACCGCATTGACAGCGATCCAAACCGCGGACGAAGCCCACTTTGCAAATCAACGGGCGATGGGCCGAAGCTCTCCGCAACTGGGCCCTGCCCACACGGCGTAACGCCTGAAGCAAAATTATTTTGAGATGATCGTTTAATAATCAGTAAAGCTAATTTAACGATCGATCGAAAGCGACCTTGTATATGGGATGCTCATTCGCAAGTTGACCGGACTCGCAGCCACCCATAGAGTCAATCGATAGCAACGCATTAAGCGATCACAAACAGATTGCAAACATCAACGCTGCGAGAAAGACCGCAGCGCTGAAACAGCGTCGAGAAAACCAGAGGGAGACAAAATGCAGGTCCAATCATCGGCCGTCGATGGCGAACGAGTCATTAGACGCGCCACCTTAAAACTCATGCCGTTGCTTGGCTTGCTCTATTTGATCGCGTATCTCGATCGGCAAAACATAGGTTTCGCGAAACTGCAGATGGTGGCCGATCTCGGTGTGAGCGAAGCAGCCTATGGATTGGGCGCATCACTGTTCTTCATCGGCTACCTGCTGTTCGAGATACCGAGCAACATCATGCTCGACAGAGTTGGCGCACGCCGATGGTTCGCGAGGATCATGCTGTCATGGGGCGCGGTTACGGTCGCACTTGGCTTCACGCACAACACCGCCATGCTTTACATCCTGCGCTTTCTGCTCGGCGCCTGTGAGGCAGGGTTTTATCCCGGCGTGCTTTACTACTTGACGCTTTGGTTTCCCGTGCGCCGCCGCGCGAGGCTGATCGGCTATTTCATGATCGGCAGCGCGCTCGCCAATGCAGTGGCCGCACCAATCGGCGGCATTCTGCTGGACTTCAACGGTCTGCTCGGCTTGCGCGGCTGGCAATGGGTGTTTATCGTCTCGGGCATGATGGCGGTGCTCATGAGTCCGGTGGTCTGGAAAGTGTTGCCCGAGTCGCCGCAAACCGCACGCTTTCTCACCGAGCCCGAGAAGAGCTGGCTGCTCAAGACCTTGCAAGCCGAAGCGGCGCGCATTGCGCCGACCGGCCACACCAATCCGTTTGCAGTGCTGCTGGACCGGCGCGTGTTGCTAATGTCGTTTTATTTTCTGTTCTTCCCATTGTCGGCCTATGGTCTGAGCTACTGGCTGCCGACGGTCGTCAAGGGATTCGGCGTCAGTTATACCGTCAATGGTTTATTAAATGTCATTCCCTGGTTGATGGTCGGATTTGCACTGTGGTGGGTGCCGCGTCATTCCGTCGCGAGGAACGAGCAGACATGGCACATTGCTGTGCCGGCATTGCTGGGTTCGTTTTTCCTGCTACTGAGCGTCTTCGTTCCCGGCAATACGCTGCAGTTTATTTGCCTGTGCTTCGCGGCCGCCGGCATATTCGCCGGGCAACCGGTGCTGTGGTCGTTGCCGGGCCGTTTCCTGACGGGCGTCAACGCCGCAGCGGGCCTCGCAGCGATCAATTCAATCGGCAACCTGGGCGGATTCATTGCGCAGAACGTAGTGCCAATGATCAAGGATCGCACCGGCAGCGTCATCGCTCCGATGCTGTTCCTGTCTGCTTGTCTCGCGTTCGGCGCGATGATGACTTTTGTGATGCAGGCGGTTATCCGCAAATCAGAACAGCGCGCGACCGACGTTCAAGCCGGTCCTTCAAATGCGGCAGGCTTGAAGGATTGAACGCACCAAATGAGGTTTTCCGGTGTGCTAGCAGTTGAACAAGACCGACCGAAACACGACATCACATTCAATTACTTAGTTTATCTAACTTATAAAAAGATGGATTAATTAAAAGCGGTGAAACTTCGGAATTAACAACCATTTTTTCGAGAGTATTCGCATGAAAGGACTTATAACCGCTGGCGTCTGCCTCGCTTCCTATAGTTGCGTTGGCCATGCACAGAGCACCGTTTCACTGTATGGCGTTATCGATGTCGGATTTGTGTACAACAACAATGCGCATGGCGCGAAACAGTATTCGATGGTCGCTGGCTCGCTTAAAGGCAATCGCTGGGGCTTACTCGGCAAGGAGGATCTGGGCGGCGGCTACAAAGCAGTGTTCCTGCTTGAAAATGGCTTTTCGGCGGCGAACGGCGCTCTCGCACAAGGTGGCGCCGAGTTCGGCAGGCAGGCTTACGCCGGTTTGAGTGGTCCGGCCGGTACGATCACTCTCGGGCGGCAGTATGATTCGATCGTCGATTACGTCGGTGTGATGAAGGCGGGCGGCGATACTGTGGGCGGTTACGCTAGTCACCCCGGAGACCTGGACAACACGGGAAATAGCTATCGCGTCAACAACGCGATCAAATTCACGAGCCCTGACTATCGAGGCATCACATTTGGCGGTGTATTCAGTCCTGGTGGCATTGCAGGAGATTCACAGCGGAACCGGATTTATTCCTTGGGAGTGGGCTATAAACAGGGGCCGCTCTCAGTTGGTGCCGCTTACCTCGTCGCACGCAATCCGAATTTTTCTTACTACGGCAACAACCCGGCGTCGAGCGTCACGGGCTCGAACATGGCGTTGACCCCGATCTATTCAGGCTACGCGTCTGCTCAGACGCAACAAACCGCCGGCGCCGCCGCGGCGTACACGTTCGGCAATGCGACGGCCGGACTCGTCTATACCAACGCTCAATTCAGCGGCCTGGGATCAAACCCTGCCCTCAACCCCCGAGCTTTGAGCGGTGAAGCCGTGTTCAATACGCTGGAAGCCAATCTCAGGATTTTGCCGACACCGGCCATCATGGTCGGCGCATCGTATGCTTACACGCGCGGTTCGCAGGTAACGAGCGGTGCCGCGGGCGGCGTCACTTACCAACAGCTCAATGTAGGGGCCGAATACTTCCTCTCGAAACGGACGGGCGTTTACGCCGTCGTGTTTGGACAGCACGCAAAAGGGCGGGATTCGACCGGCGGCAACGCGGTCGCTGCCGTCTTCGGGCTCACACCGTCATCGTCGAATACTCAGGTCGCGGCGACGGTTGGCTTGCGCCACAAGTTCTGAGTCAAGCGAGCGCAAGCTGGCTCACTGGCCGCAGATGCCCAGACGGCTCAACGTGATTGCTGAGGCCAGTCATTGCACGGGCAGACGGTCGAGTTGCGCCCATTCGAACTTGGCCGACGGCTGCCAGCCAGGTCGCTAGTGTCTCGTTACAATTCGAATGCCGAGTTTGGGCAGCCTGCGACAGACCACGCAAGTCAGCACCGAGCCTGATTATATGTGCGCCCTTCACGTTCTATCCCAGGGCGCCACGCCTCCCAGGACTTCAACCAGGTAATCGATCATCACCCTCACGCGTGAGCTCAAGTGCCTTCGGCTCGGGTACATCGCGAGTACATCGGTATCCGCCATGTGGAAAGCTGGCATCAGCGCGACCAGACGGCCTGCTCGCAGGTCATCGCCAAGGGCCAAGCTGAACAGAACGGAGAATCATCGTGAATCGACTGACAGGAAAGGTAGCTATTGTCACGGGCGCAAGCGCCGGAATCGGCCGCGCCACGGCCAAATTGTTTGCGGCGGAAGGGGCAAAAGTTGTGGTTGCCGCCCGCCGCGCGGCCGAGCTGGAAACGCTCGTGGCAGAGATCAACGCGGACGGCGGCGAAGCCGTTTATCTCGCGGGCGACGTGCAATCGGAAGACTACGCGAAGGCAGTCGTGGCGCTGGCGATCGAGAAATTCGGCCGGCTCGACGTCGCTTTTAACAACGCCGGCACGCCAGGCGAAATGGGACCGAGCACCTCCGTTTCGGTGGAGGGGTTCAACAACGCACTCGCCACTAATCTGACGAGCGCATTCATCGGCGCGAAACACCAGATCCCGGCCATGCTCGAACACGGCGGCGGGTCGATCATCTTTACATCGACGTTCGTGGGTTATTCATTTGCGTTCCCCGGCACGGCTTCGTATGCGGCGAGCAAGGCCGGCCTCATTGAACTCACGCAAGCGCTGGCGGCCGAGTATGGCGCGCAAGGTATCCGCGTGAACGCCGTGCTGCCCGGCGCCGTCGACACCCCGATGTATCGGGACATGAACGATACCGCCGAATCGCAAGCGTTCATCACCAACCTGCACGCATTAAAGCGCGTTGCAACGCCGGAAGAACTGGCCCGCTCGGTCCTTTACCTGGCCTCCGATGACTCGTCGTTTGTCACCGGCACCGCATCGCTCGTGGACGGCGGCGCGTCCATCACGCGCACGTAAAGCAGCGTTATGCCGAAGGGACCGCGCGGATTGCATTGCCACAGGTCTCTTCGATCCGCCGCTGCCCGTGCATCGGGCAGCCATCACGGATGGAACGGCTCTTGCGCCCCTCTCCATGTCACTCACTCAAGGAGAACGACATGACGGACAAGCAGACAGACACCAACTACGCAGGGCGGTCGCAGGAAGAACGGCGGGCGCAACGCAAGGGCGAGAAGCAGCGCGCGCAGGAACAACCCGGCGGTCATCTGGCGCAGGAAGGCACGGAACCGGACAAGCATCACAGCTCGGGACAACTATCCGAGGAAGGAAAAAAGGTCTGGCAAACCGGTTCGGGAATCGATGGCGGCGGCAAGAGCCGATAAACCTGACATCGCGCAGGGGTCTTCCATTCGGTAAAACGTGGAACAATGAGGGCTTAATGACTTTGCTACAGGCATCTGGAGCCCTCGATGAGCGCCACGCGCAACTCCCCCAACGCGTCTTCGGACATCCACGATCAAACTGGTCACGCCGATCGTCCAAGCCGCGAAGAAGCTGAAGCCGCCGTCCGGGTTCTGATCCGCTGGGCTGGAGACGACCCCGCGCGCGAGGGACTGATCGATACCCCATCGCGCGTCATTCGCTCTTACGAAGAGTTCTTCGCGGGTTATGCGCAAGATCCTCGCGAGATCCTGGCCCGCACTTTTTCCGAAGTGCAGGGCTACGACGAGATGATCGTGCTCAAGGACATCCGCTTCGAAAGTTACTGCGAACATCACATGGTGCCGATCATTGGCCGCGCGCACGTGGCATACCTGCCGCGTGAGCGAGTGGTGGGTATATCGAAGCTGGCGCGCCTGGTCGATGCGTTCGCCAAGCGCCTGCAGATCCAGGAAAAGATGACGGCGCAGATCGCCGATACGCTGGAAGAAGTCCTGCAACCGCTAGGCGTTGGCGTGATCCTGGAAGCGAATCATCAATGCATGTCCACGCGCGGCGTGCATAAGGCCGGTGCGTCGATGGTGACATCGCGGATGCTGGGCACCTTCCGCGACGACCCTTCCACACGCCGCGAATTCTTGTCCATCGTCGGACATTCGAGCGCGTTCAGCGTGTCGAACAGCTAAAAAAGACGCTAGGGTTTAAGCGCCGCGGCCGTCGTCCGGCGCGTCGCCTGCGCCGCCTTCGCGGACCTTGCCTTGCGAGACGTTGCTGCCCGGCGGCACGCTATGCGTGAGCCAGACGTTGCCGCCGATCACCGAACCGCGTCCAATGGTCACGCGCCCGAGAATGGTCGCGCCGGCATAGATCACCACCTCGTCTTCCACCACCGGATGGCGCGCGTTGCCCTTCACGAGCACGCCGTCGTTGCCCGCCGGAAAGCTCTTTGCACCCAGCGTCACCGCCTGATAGACCCTGACATGCTGGCCGATCACCGCGGTCTCGCCGATCACCACGCCCGTCCCGTGATCGATGAAAAAACTGGGGCCGATTGTCGCGCCCGGGTGAATGTCGATACCCGTAGCCGAGTGCGCGATCTCGTTGATGAAGCGCGCGAGCAAGGGCACGCCGAGCTTATGCAGCGCATGGGCCAGGCGATGATGCGTCATGGCCCAGATGCCGGGATAGCAAAGCAGGATCTCCGTGATGTGCTGCGCAGCAGGGTCGCCCGCGAATGCGGCCTGGATGTCGCTGACCAGCAGCGCGCGGATGGCCGGCAACTGCGTGCCGAATTCGCGCGCGAGACCGAACGCGTGCATGCCGAGATCGGCATCGCTCAGGTCGTGGTTCTCAGGCAAGAAACGCAAGGCGCGGCGAATCTGTTCGGAGAGCAGGCGCAAGGTGCTTTCGAGCGTGTGGCCGACGTAATAATCCACGCTTTCGGCGGTCAGGTCCGCGTCGCCGTAATGGGTGGGAAACAGCGCGGAACGCAATCCATTGACGATCTTCACAATCGCTTCACGCGATGGCAATTCACGGATTCCAAGTGGATGGCGAGTGCGGTGCAACTGTTCGCGCGACGCGCGCAAGTCAGCCACGATCTTGTCGAGGCCCCATTCGTGGGAGGGGAATTGATCTTCTACGGAAGCAGTCTTGGGCATGTCGGGAGCTTGGGCGGATGACGCCGCGTCGAACGGCACAATCTAAACGATGCCCCGAGATTAACCGTTTTTCTGCAAGACTGCCGCTTGTACGCAAAACCCGTTTCAGGTGCACGCTAGGACTTGGGCTCGACCTTCACGTGACTGGCATCGATCCATCGAACCGCCCAGTCGCGGGCATGCGCAATGGCTTCGTCGGCGTTGCCAAAGCGCAGGTCGGCAGGGAAAAAACGATTGGCGACCAGTTCACCGTCGCTCGATCGCGAGATGACCACATACGGCTGGAAGCAGCCGTCGCCCTGACGCGCCGGTGCACAATTGAGTAAATAGCCGCGATGTGAAAATGCCGCGTCAAATTGCATGAGTCACCCTGATTTTAAGTGCCCCGCTGGATTCGCGATGGTCGTCTCCCGCTCGCTTTAAACGCGCGAATCCGGCAAGCGGCACGAGGCCGTCCGGTGGCGCATGCAGGCTTGGCGAACAACAAATCATACTCTTGAGAAAACCCTCGTTGGGTTGAAAAAAATCAATTTGGCTTAGAACATTTACTGATGTTTTATCCCGTGGTTTATTTCTATATGTGAGTTAGCCCCGGCCCCGACCCGGCCTTGTACGGCGGAAACCCCGGAATGTTTCTTGCGTGGTGTTTCTTTGTTGACCAGAACCCTAGCGGAGCGAATCATGAACGACCCACAGAATAGTGAATCGCAGGACAAGCAAGCGCAGCGCGCGGCTGACAGCCCGTTGAAGAAGCCGGAAACCGAAACCGCCAAAGCCAAGCCGGCTGACGTGGCGGCGGCAGCGGAGGGACGCAAGGACGGGCTCGAAGCGGGGCATGGACAGACGGGTGGCGCCGTGCCTGATTCATCGCTGGAGAATGCGGGGCCGCTCGGCGACACCAACGTCACGCATCAGGCAATGGATGTTCTGAATGACGACACGCTGGACGATACCGTCGACGCTGACGGAAAAAATCGCGACGCTTCGCGCGACGTGAGCATGATCGAAAACAACCCCAATGCGTTTGTCGGCGTGGATGCAACGCTGGTGAATTCGCACTATGAACAAGGCGATGGCCTGGGCGGTTTCGATAGCCGTCCCGCTCGCAATGGGCTGGCGCTCGCGCTGGAGGAAGGCTTCAGTGTCGTCGATAAAGGCATGATTGCGCCGGACGTGGAAGAGGTGGAACGCCAGTACGAATTCGTCGAACGCGATCCCCACGGTTACAACTTGCGCGGACGCAGGCATTTCGCCATCAATCATGTCAGGCCATCGCGGCTGATTGAAATTCAGCGGCGCGAGAAATAAGCCGGCGTTAGCTGCCCAAGAAGAAAGAAGGACCGAAAGCCTTGGCGGTTCTCGGTCCTTCTTTCAGTTCATCTCCGGTTCATTTCTTTTCCTTCTTGCCCTTCTCATCGTCGGATTCAATCCGGGTCACGCCGCCTGTCGAGGGCGGATCGCTGGCGGGAAAAGTATCTTCCACGGCACGATCGACGTCTTCTTCCTCTCGATGCGAATGCGGATGCTGTTCCTTCGGTTTCGTCGTGGTCATGCCTGACTCCTGGTCGGTGGTGCGTGTAAAGACTGCTAACGAGATGCGGCATCGTTGCAATCGCGTGGTGTCGTGCGGCCGCTTTTCTGCCTTGTTTTCGACTGAAATCTCAAGAGGAAATTTGAGCATTCCTCAGGCAAATCACCGCTGCACGTGCCGCCACGCGGGCTCTGCACATAAGCCTAAGTAGTTGAAAGCAAGCGATGTTCCCAACTTTTGCCTGATCTGGCACGACCCGTGCATTAAGACTCCCGCGAATCAGACGAATGCAGCACGATGCATCGGAAAACCAAGCGGCGGGGGCCAGCATGAACACAACCAATATTTACTCGAACGACGCGTTACAGCCGTTGGAGCAGACACCGCATACGCATGGCGTGCGCGCCCAGTGGCGTGGGCAAGCGCTCTCCACCGCGCTGGTGTGCCTCGGACTCGCATACGCCCTCTCATGGGCCGAAATGGGGCTGGCGCTGATGACGGGTCCGGGCGAGCCCATTGCCGCGCTCATTGCATCGCGAGCGTTGATTGGCGGCTTGTACTTATGCGTGGCGTTCCGGTTGCAATGGGCACGCTGGATTACCGTGGTGCTCGGCTTTGCGTCGGTCGTGCTGGTCGGTCCCATGCTGGCCGCCGAATGGCACGTCATCCCGGTCGCCGCGCTCGTGACCGGCATCGTGCTGGTGTTCAAGCTGGCGGCCTCGATCTTCCTGCTCTCGCCGAATGCGTCGCACGGGACCCATTGAAGTTCAAGTTCATCTAAGAGAACCGGCGCGGGCCGCTTGTCCAGGCGGCCTGTAAAACGCACAATAAGAGCCCGATTCTTCTTCGATGAGCCTCCCATGAAAATTGCTGTCATTGGTGCAACCGGCACAGTCGGCCGCGCCGTCTTCTCCGAATTCCAGCCACGTCACGAAGTCGTCGAAATTGGCGCCACGCGCGGTGCGCACCGCGTCGACCTGATGAAGATCGACAGCATTCATGCGTTGTTCAAATCGATCGGTCAGGTCGATGCCATTGTGGCTACTGCCGGACATGTTCACTTCGGCGAACTCACGCAGATGACCCCCGAGCAATTCCGCATTGGCCTCGACGACAAACTCATGGGCCAGGTCAACCTCGTGCTAGTCGCTCAACAATATTTGAACGACGGCGGCTCGTTCACGCTGACCAGCGGAATCGTAGGCGATGAACCGATCAAATATGGCGCAAGTGCAGCTGCGGTCAACGGGGCTATCGAAGGGTTCGTGCGAGGAGCCGCGATTGAACTGCCGCGCGGTCTGCGCATCAACGTGGTCAACGCGACCATGCTGGAAGAAGCGCGTGAATCGTTCGGCCCGTATTTTCGCGGCTTCGAAGCGGCGTCCGGTGCGCGTGTCGCGCTGGCGTACAGCCGCAGCGTGGAGGGCCTTGAAACCGGCCGCATTTACAAGGTGCGTTGAATGGTTAGCGAATGGTCGAGGGACGATTATCGGGTCACCACGGACGTCGATACGTTCGACTTCGACGTCGTCCATAGGTACTTGAGCGAGGTGGCTTACTGGTCGCCCGGCATCTCGCGCGAGAAGGTCGAGCGCGCTGCCGCGCATTCGCTCGCGTTCGGCCTGTTTCACGGCGATGCACAAATTGGTTATGCCCGCGCAATCACGGACACCGTGAGCTTCGCGTATCTCGCCGATGTATTCGTGCTACCAGGCCGTCAACGCGACGGCCTGGGCACATGGCTGGTGGAATGCGTGCTGGCGCATCCGGATTTGCAGGGCTTGCGCAAGATGATGCTGACAACTTCAAGCGCTCACACGCTGTACGCCCGCTTCGGTTTTGCCGTGCCCGCCGAACCGGAAAAGCTGATGGAAAAACGCGCGCCGGCGTGATATCGCGATCATGTTTCAGCCGCCGATCACGCCTTGCGTATTGACGTAAAGCGAGTACAGGCCGTGACTCGCCGCCATGAACAAGCGGTTGCGATAACGGCCGCCAAAACACACGTTGGCGCAGCGTTCGGGCAACGCGATATGTCCAATCGCCTCACCTTGCGGCGTGAAGATCCTGACGCCGTCCAGTTCGTCGCTGCCCATACCCCAGCCGCACCACAGGTTGCCGTGGACATCGACGCGAAAACCGTCGGGCGTGCCCTGCCCGGCATCGATCACTTCGCGCTGGTTCGTCAGCTTGAGGCCATCGCTGGACATATCGAAGGCGAGGATCTTGCGCGGCGACGCACGCGAATCGACGATATAAATCACCGACTCATCCGGCGAAAATGCGAGTCCGTTCGGGCCAATCAGCGTGTCCACCATCATGGTGATCTCGCCGCTCTTGCCATCGACGCGATACACCGCCGGCGTCAACTCCGGCTCCTTGCGCTCGCCTTCATAAAAGCCGTCAATGCCGAAGGTCGGGTCGCTGAACCAGATCGAGCCATCGGATTTCACGATCACGTCGTTCGGTGAATTGAGCGGCTTGCCGTTGTATTGATCGGCAAGCACGGTGACCGAACCGTCGTACTCCGTGCGTGTTACGCGGCGCGTAAGATGCTCGCACGTGACCAGCCGTCCTTCGCGGTCGCGCGTGTTGCCGTTGGCATTGTTCGAGGGCTTGCGGAACGTGCGGACCTCGCCCGTTTCTTCGTCCCAGCGCAGCATACGATTGTTCGGAATGTCGCTCCACACCAGCGTGCGGCTGTCGCCAAACCAGACCGGCCCCTCTGACCAGCGAGCCCCCTGATACAAACATTCGACCGACGCCATGCCGACACGCAGCGCGTTGAAGCGCGGATCGAGTACTCGGACGGCGGGATCAGGATAACGGCGCTCCATCTGTTTTCATCTCCGGGTTGATTGATTCGTTTGAGTCGCTTGCTTCGTGTATTTAGTTGGGGCCGAGTTCGCCATCGCGCAGGCGCCACAGGCTTAACGGGTTGTCGTCCTGAAGCGAAAGCGGCAGCAAAGCCTGCGGCAAGTCCTGGTAACACACCGGCCGCAGGAAACGTTCGATCGCCATCGCGCCAACCGAGGTCGCGCGGCTATCGGACGTAGCAGGATACGGCCCGCCATGCACCATGGCATACGATACTTCAACGCCGGTCGGAAAGCCGTTCGCCAGAATCCGGCCGGCCTTGCGTTCGAGGATAGGCAGGAGACGGCGCGCGAGCGGCACGTCGTCGTTTTCCATCTGCAGCGTCGCCGTCAACTGGCCTTCAATACGGCGCGCCAAATCCAGCATCTCGTCCTCGTTGCGGCAAATCACGATCAGCGACGTGGGTCCGAATATCTCATCCTCGAGTTGCGGCGTGGAGATGAATTTCTCGGCGCTCACGGTATAAAGCGCCGGCAACGCCGGACAGGATGCATCGGATTCAGCGCCGGTTGCAACGCGCTCCACACCGGACTTATCGCGCCGCGCAATGCCTTCCTCATACGCGGCCGCGATGCCTGCGGTCAGCATCGTCTGAGCGCCCTTCTTTTCAAACGCACTCACCGAATAATCGATAAACGCCTGCAAATGCGGTCCTTCCAGCGCCAGCACCAGACCCGGGTTCGTGCAGAACTGGCCGACGCCGAGCGTGACTGAATCGACAAAACCCGTCGCCAGCGATTCAGCACGCGCGGCCAGCGCGCCCGGCAACACGAAGAACGGGTTGATGCTGCTCATCTCGGCAAACACGGGAATGGGCTCGCGCCTCTTCGATGCAATCTCGATCAGCGCCAAACCACCTCGCCGCGAGCCCGTAAACCCGACCGACTTGATAGCCGGATGCGCGACCAGCGCTTCGCCTATCGCGTTACCCGCCCCGACCACCAGCGAGAACACGCCTTCGGGCAAACCGGAATCCGCCACCGCTTTCTGGATCGCGCGCCCGACCAGTTCCGAGGTGCCCAGATGCGCCGGGTGCGACTTCACGACCACCGGACAACCCGCGGCGAGCGCGGCGGCGGTATCGCCGCCTGCTACCGAAAACGCCAGCGGAAAATTACTGGCGCCGAACACGGCAACCGGACCAAGCGGAATCTTCTGCAAACGCAAGTCGGGACGCGGCAACGGTTTGCGTTCTGGTTGCGCCGAATCAAGCGTGGCAACTAGCCAGCGGCCTTCACGCACGAGCGACGCAAACAGTTTGAGTTGCCCGATCGTGCGAGCACGTTCGCCTTCCAGACGTGCTTTGGGCAACGCGGATTCGGCTTGCGCGCGTTCGATCAGCGTGTCACCGAGTTCGACGATGTTGTCCGCAATCGCTTCCAGGAATTGCGCACGCGTTTCGAGCGGCGCGAGCCGGTAGGTATCGAATGCCTGCTCGGCAAGCTCGGCCGCGCGCGCGACTTCCTTTGCTCCACCGCCGCCGAACGCCGGCTGCAAGTCGACGCCGCGCGCCGGATCGAAGGCATGCAGCGTGGCGTCTTTTCCGCGCACCGCCGTGGCACCGATCAGCATTTCTCCGGTGATCTGCATGTGAACTCTCCTGAAAGCAGCGCCGATCGCGGACCGCGATGGTCGCCGTGAGTGATAAAAAAATTCGCTGACATGATGCGCAAGCAAGCTTGCTTGTTGGCGTGGACTGCCACGCCGCAAGGAAAGTTTCAGGGCACGGTCATGATGCGTGACCTGATGGACCTGAGTGACGATAGGGCGTGAGCCAGCTCAAACCGTCGGACGTGCCTGCGCGCGGCCGATATTCGCAGCCGATCCACCCGCCATAGCCGAGTGAATCGATGAGATCGAAAAGGTACGGATAGTTGACTTCGCCCGTATCCGGCTCATTACGGTAGGGAACGCCCGCAACCTGAATATGGCCGATGCCCGCGTTGGGCCGTTTCATGTCGCGGCGAAGCTTGACGGCCAGGTCGCCTTCCACGATCTGGCAGTGATAACAGTCGAACTGGACTTGCAGGTTCGGCAGGCCAATCTCTTCGCAAATTGCTTGCGCTTGATCCTGCCGGTTCAAGAAATAGCCGGGCATGTCACGCGTATTGATCGGCTCGATCACAATGGTCACGCGCGCCGTTTGCGCCATGCTGGCAGCGAGTGTCAGGTTCCTGATATAGACGTCGCGATGCTGCTCGTGCAACTGCTGCGTTGGCTGTGTCGATTCAAGCAACCCGGCCATTACATGAAGCCGGTCGTTGCCGAGCGCAGCGGCATAGTCGAGAGCAATCTCCATGCTGCGCTTGAACTCTTCCTCACGTCCCGGCAGCGAGGCGAGGCCGCGTTCACCGCCGGTCCAGTCGCCCGGGGGCGCGTTGAACAGCACCTGCTTGAGGCCATTGTCCGTGAGCTGAGCCTTGATCTCCGATGGCGGGAAATCATAGGGAAACAGGAATTCCACCGCCTTGAAACCATCACGCGCCGCCGCGCCAAAACGATCGAGAAACGCGTGCTCGTTGTACATCATGGAGAGGTTGGCGGCGAAACGCGGCATGATGAACCTCCTGCGGATAGGGGTAACGCCCAAGCGGCGTGCAAGACGAACTGCGCAACTCCCGCGCCCGGTTTGCGCATCGTCCGTCCTTACCCTTCGCTGCGCCCTCGCCGCGATGATATTCCCGGACCCCGTGCCCGGAATGATCGGTAAAAACCCTCGTTACGGCGCAACCGGATGGTCGATCAGCGCGAAAGCATCGCGGATTTCCGATGTACTTTTCGGGCGCACGACCCGCGCGACCTCGGTCCCGTTGTCGAGGAAAATCAGCGTTGGCCAGAGTTTGACCCTGAACGAGCGGCCAAGTGGGCGGCCGCTGCCATCCTCGATCTTCAAATGCCGGACGCTGTCGTGTTCCTGGAAAGCCTCCGCGATCAGCGGCTGTGCCGCGCGGCAATAGCCGCACCAGGACGTGCCGAATTCAATGACCGTCGGCCCGTCGAGCGCGTCGACGTCAGCGCGCGGCGGCGCGGAAAGTGCAAATTCAGTGGTCATCGCCATCAGGTCTTTCTCCTCGGAACGCAAGTCCAGCCATTCTATTCAGCAACGACGCGGCGCGCTCGACGCAGCCTTTTGCCTCAACGTCGATACAAGCCTAGAACTGCCCGAAGCCAGTCAGCCCGATCAGGCTGCCCGCCGCCAGCAGCCACAGCGGATGCAGCTTCGTCTTGAACGACAGCAGTGCAATGAGCGCCGTGATGGCCGTGAGTATCAAGCGGGTGTCCGACGCTTCGGCAATCAGCGACGCGCTCGCCGCGACCAGGCCGGCTGTCATCGGTACGAGGCCGAGTTGAACGTATCGCCGCCACGGATGGTCCTTGAAGCGTTCCCAGGCGTGCATGGCCGCGACCGTCACGATTGACGACGGGCCAAATTTTGCAATCGATGTCACCAGCACGCCCGGCCAGCCTGCCACATGCCAGCCGATCAGCGTCACGATCATCATGTTGGGTCCGGGCGCGGCCTGGGCGAGCGCGAACAGCGCGGAAAAATCCGCCTTCGACATCCACTGGTGTATGTCCACTACCTGCCGCTGCATCTCGGGCAGGATGGTATTGCCGCCGCCGAAGGCCAGCAGTGAAAGCTGGCTGAAAATGGCCGCAAGCGAAACAAGATCGTGATTCATCGGCTGTCTCCGTGCTTCGCTTCTTGCTTCGCTTCGCGATTCACCCTCGACGCGACGAAGATGGAAACCGGTGTGAGCACGAGCATCACGGGCAACAACGGCCAGCGCAGCAGCGCGATCGCGATGAACGCCAGCGCAGCGACCGCTGCCATGGAAAATTTGCGCCGCAACGGCCACGCTACCTTGATCGCCATCGACACCAGCAAGCCCGCTGCAGCCGCCGCGAGTCCCGCAAACAGATGGCGGATGTGCGGGTCCTGATGCGTGCGTTGATACAGCACGCCGAGTCCGATCACGATCAATGAAGGCCCGACGATCAGCCCAAGCAGGCCCGCCAGCGCGCCCGCCACACCGCGAAATTTCATGCCGACCGCGACCGACAGGTTGATCACGTTGCCGCCCGGCAGGAACTGGCAAAGGCCCAGCAGATCGACGAATTCGTCGGGAGTGAGCCACTTGCGCCGCTCGACAATTTCGCGTCGTGCCAGCGGCAGCGCGCCGCCGAACGCGGTCAGCCCAAGCGTCAGGAAGCCGATGAAAATTTCCGCGACTGTCGGCGGGGCGAGCGGCTCTTGCAAGGCATGATCGTGCATGGTTCGGCGAACGTTACTTTTGGCTTTTAAGAAGCGCAAAGCGTAACGCGTTATAGGCGTCGCCTCAAAGTACGAAATGGCTGTTTAAAGCGCGCTGCGAATTTTTTAGTCGACGAAACGCGATGCCGGCGCAATCACCGGCATCGCCTTGCCTTGATCCGCGCGGGCGGCTTACGAAGCCTTGACGTCGCCCCGCTCGCGGCGGGATTCGTAAGCTTTCAAATGCGTGTAGGCGGTCGAAAATAGTGGCGTGCTGACCGTACCTTGCGCGCCTTTAGCTCCTCCAGCACGCGCGATCAAATCACCCACCACGTGGTCCGCTTCGATCCGCGCGCCGTTCTCCAGATCGCGCAGCATGGACGCGGTGATCGTGGAGCCCGCCTCCGTGAACATCGCCCGCGCACGCGCGACCACGGCTTCTCCCGGCGGAAATCCGTTCGCGCTTGCAATGGCGCGGGCTTCATCGAAGAGATCGAGCAGCAGTTTCTGGCCGCCCGGCGCCGCGATGATGTCGCCGACCGGTGCGCGCATCAGGCAGGTGCCGGCCGCGAGCGTCGCGAGGAACACCCACTTTTCCCACATCGATTGAATGATCTCGGGGCTGGCTACGGCGTCGAATTGCGCGCCGGACAACTGCGCCGAGATCGCCTCGATACGCGGCGATAAACCGCCCGCGCGCTCGCCAAACGCCATGGAATGCAGCTTGTTCAAGTGAACGATCGTGCCGTCGGCGTCGAGCGTTACGGCCGCGATGCACTGGCCGCCGAGCACGCGCTCCGCGCCAAATTGCGCTTCGAGCACATCCAGGTGGTGCATGCCGTTGAGCATCGGCAGGATGGCGGTGTTCGGACCGACCGAGGTTTTTATCGACTCGATGGCGCCGTCGAGATCGTAAGCCTTGCAACTGAGCAGGATCAGGTCGAACGGTTCGCGTACGTCTTTGGCCAAGACGATGGGCGGATTGGGTATCGACAGATCACCGTTCGGGCTGCGTAGGTTGAGGCCCGTCTGCGCGAGTTGCGCAGCGCGCCGCTCGCGCACCAGAAACGTCACGTCGCGGCCGGCATCGAGCAGCCGTCCGCCAAAATACCCGCCAATTGCGCCCGCACCCACCACCAGAATCCGCATGCCCCGCTCCTTACATTTAGTCTGATCAGAATGCCGCCGCGGGTGCGGCGGCGCTGCCTGGTTCTACGCTTGCCAGACGCCGTATCCGGCTTCCCGCAAGCCAATTGCCAATTCCACTTCCATCTCCCGCGCGCCTTCGTAGGGCATCGGGTTATACAGTTCATAGAGCCGCGGCAACAGTCGCAGCCCGAATTCCCGCGCATACCGGTTCGACTGGATACCGGCTTTGTGTTTGTCAAAACGAACATCGGGATCGATGCCCGTCATGCCTACATAGACAAAGGGCATGCCGAGCACGTAATCCGGATTTGCGCGCCGGAATCGCGCTTCGTTCCAGACGGTGTCGGCCAGTTCGATCACGTACACGTGGTAATGGTGACTCCTTGGGGTCTTTTGCTGAGTCTTTTGCTTAGTCACTTTCCGAAGCGCCATGCCGATGCCCTGCTGTTCCCCTGCCGTTGCTTGTTCCGCCCGGTTCGAGCCTGGTTCGAACGCGTTGGACCGCCCCGAAACCCGCCGCGGATGCACATTCTAGACCGGTGTCGCGCGTGTTGCCCGGCCCCCGCCCGCGTGCCCTCCAGCCGTGCGGGCGCGCGCGATGTCTGCCAGCGTCGTGTCAAAGTGGTAATCTCGCTCCGTCTGCGCGTTCTGCGCGGCGTTCGCGTGTTTCCGTCTGCCTGCGCTCACGGACACGCGTTCGGTCCGTGCCGCTTTCGCCCCCGTTTCCCGGTGCGAAAGCCTGTTCGGAACGCCGTCGCGGGCACCGCCCCAATTGACAAATCGCATCCGTCGCGCGTGTAGCCACGAGCCGCCCGCGCTTCGGTCATTCGGAGAGAAACATGAGCAAGCAAGCAATCGGCGTTGTAGGCCTCGCCGTCATGGGACGCAATCTGGCGTTGAATATCGAGAGCCGCGGCCACGCGGTGTCCGTGTACAACCGCAGCCGCGAAAAAACCGACGAACTGATAGCCGAGCATCCCGACAAGAAACTCGTGCCTTCGTACACGCTGGAAGAATTTGTCGAGTCGCTTGAAAAACCGCGCCGCATCCTGCTGATGGTCAAGGCCGGCCAGGGCACCGACGCCACCATCGACTCGCTGCGTCCCCTGCTCGAGAAGGGCGACATCCTGATCGACGGCGGCAACACCCATTTCACCGATACCATCCGCCGCAACACGGACCTGGCCAAGTCGGGCCTGCACTTCATCGGCACGGGTGTGTCGGGCGGTGAGGAAGGCGCGCTAAAGGGCCCGTCGATCATGCCGGGCGGCCAGAAAGAAGCGTATGACCTGGTGGCTCCGATCCTGACCGAGATCGCCGCCAAGGCACCGGACGGCGAACCGTGCGTGGCGTACATGGGCCCGGACGGTGCGGGACATTACGTCAAGATGGTCCACAACGGGATCGAATACGGCGACATGCAGTTGATCGCCGAAAGCTACGACGTGCTCAAGCGCGTCGCGGGCTTGTCGAACGAAGAACTGGGCAAGGTTTATGTCGAGTGGAACAAGGGTGAACTGGATAGCTACCTGATCGAGATCACGTCGAAGATTTTCTCGAAGAAGGACGACGAAACGGGCAAGGCTCTGGTCGACGTCATTCTCGACCGCGCGGCGCAAAAGGGCACGGGCAAGTGGACGAGCCAGAATGCGCTCGATCTTGGCGCTCCGTTGCCGCTGATCACGGAAGCCGTGTTCGCACGCGTGCTGTCTTCGCTGAAGGAACAACGCGTTGAAGCGAGCAAGCAATTGACAGGACCCTCGCCGAAGTTTGATGGCGATCGCGATGCGTTTGTCGAAGCCGTGCGGCGCGCGTTGTTCCTGAGCAAAATTGTTTCTTACGCGCAGGGGTTTGCGCAGTTGCGTGCAGCGTCTGAAGAGTACAAGTGGGACTTGCAATATGGTCAGATCGCGAAGATCTTCCGGGCGGGTTGCATTATCCGTGCGGGCTTTTTGCAGAAGATCACGGACGCGTACAAGACCAACCCGGACTTGCACAACCTGCTGCTCGATCCGTATTTCACCGACATCGCAACGAAGTATCAAGGTGCGTTGCGCGACGTGGTCGTAGCCGCGGTGAAGGCGGGCGTGCCAGTGCCGGCGTTTTCATCGGCGGTGGCGTATTACGACAGTTACCGGTCGGAGACATTGCCGGCGAATCTGGTGCAGGCACAGCGCGATTTCTTCGGCGCGCATACGTTCGAACGCGTGGACAAGAAGGGCAGCTTCCACGCCGACTGGTCGTAAGTGCCGAGCAGTCAGCTGACGTTTTTGTAGCCCAGTAATTCAACGCCGACGCTTTCGCGTCGGCGTTTTCTTTTGTTTTCTCTCGTCCTGCACATTATCGTCAAATTTTGTCGCAACGAATTTTTCCACAAGTCGAATGTGAGTGTTTGCGCCTAAGCTGTCCTATCGATGGATAACGGAACAGCGGGGCGATAATGACAACAGCACTTTCAGCAGTAAATCGGGAATCGGAGTTGAGCTACGCTTACCTCCACGCCATTGCATCTCATGCGGGCGTCAACTGCAAGACAGGCAGCCGGCACGACGACAATTCCGGGATCGACGCCATGCTCACCGGTTGGGAGCCATTCCCGAATGGCGGAAGCCTGACCGAGTCGACATCAAGATCCAGTTGAAGGCGAGCATCAAGCCGCCATTCGACGACGGCGATTCGTTCTCCTATTTCCTCTCCGGCACGCAGCAATACGACGACCTGCGTCGTGAAACACACGCGTCGCCGCGAATACTTGCGGTGTTATTCCTGCCGCCCAAAGTCGAAGACTGGTTGACGCATTCCCACGAGCAACTCGTGCTTCGCAAATGCGCTTACTGGGTCAGTCTGCGTGGCTCCACCCACGGACAACCCGGCAGGGGCCACCGTAAAAATTCCAAAACATCAGGTGTTCGACGGCACCGGCCTCATGAAACTCATGGCAAGCATCTCGCGTCGCGAAATTCCTGTCTATAAAGCTCCCGCTCATCGAGTTACTCATGGCGATGATCGGCTCGAATCCACGCCAAGAATGATCAGGTCGGCTTGAATGACCGGCTGGGGAACGGTGTCCTTACGACCCGAACCCCAACACTTCCCGTATTTGCTCACCGTCCGCGCCGCTTCCGGCGAAGTCGTCGAATGCCCGATCTGCTACGCGAATAATATGCTTGCCGATGAATTCCGCCCCCTCCCGAGCGCCGTCCTCCGGGTGCTTCAGCGCGCACTCCCATTCAAGCACGGCCCAGCCGGGAAAATCGTACTGCGCCATCTTCGAAAAGATCGCTCCAAAGTCGATTTGCCCGTCGCCCAGTGAACGGAATCGCCCCGCGCGATCCACCCAGCCCGAATACCCGCCGTACACCCCTTGCCGGCCGTTGGGACGAAACTCCGCGTCCTTCACGTGGAACGCCTTGATGCGTTCGTGATAGATATCGATGAACTGAAGGTAGTCCAACTGCTGCAGCAAGAAATGACTGGGATCGAAGAGGATGTTCGCTCGCGGATGATCGTCCACGGCGGCAAGAAAACGGTCGAACGTCACACCATCGTGCAGATCCTCGCCCGGATGCAACTCGTAGCACACATCCACGCCGGCTTGATCGAAGGCATCCAGCAACGGCCGCCAGCGCCGCGCCAGCTCTTCGAACGCAGCCTCCACCAGACCCTGTGGACGCTGCGGCCACGGATACAAATAAGGCCAGGCCAGTGCCCCCGAAAACGTCACGTGCGCGTTCAATCCCAAGCGCTTCGACGCCGCCGCCGCGAACCCGACCTGTTCGATCGCCCAAGCGGCGCGAGCCGCCGGATCGCCGCGAACATGCGTTGCGGCAAAACCGTCGAAGAGGGTGTCGTAGGCCGGATGCACCGCGACGAGCTGCCCCTGCAAATGCGTCGATAACTCCGTGATGCTCACGCCCGCGTCGTCCACTACGCGACGCAGATCGTCGCAATACGCATCGCTCTTTGCCGCCTGCTCCAGATCGATCAGCCGCGGCTCGCACGGCACCTGAATGCCTTCGTAACCCAGGCCCTTCGCCCAGCCCGCAAGATGCGCGAGGTTATCGAAGGGCAAGGTGTCGCCTAGAAACTGCGCCAGGAAAATGGCGGGGCCTTTGATGGTTTTCATGTGCATGGATCCGCAAATGGTGCTGTCCTCAAGCCGTCACGAGTTCAGAACGGCGAGTTCGGATAGTAGAACTGCTTGGCGTTGTCCTTCGTGATCAGCACCGAAGGAATGATGGTCGTGGCCGGCAGTTTTTCACCCTTCAAACGTGCTTCTGCAGTGAGCTTGATGGCGTCGTAGATGAACTTCGGCGAGTACGACACATCTGCCTGGACCAGCTTGTCGCCGTCCATGATCCGCTTGACCGCTTCCTTCGATCCCGCGCCGCCAAACACCTCTTTGATGTCCGTGCGTTTTGCCTGATCGATCGCCTTCAACACGCCGATCATCATGTCGTCATCGGCTGCCCAGACTGCGTCGATATGCTTGAAACGCGTCAGGTAATCCTGCATGACCTTGAACGCATCATCGCGATTCCAGTTGGCGTATTTGGCATCCAGGATCTTCATGTCGGGATGCTGCTTGATCACCGATTCAAACGCAGCCCAGCGCTCGTTATCCAGCGTAGTCGGGATACCGCGCAACGCGACGATGTCGCCCTTGCCGTCCATCGTCTTCGCCAGATATTCCGCCGGCAGCTTGCCGAACGCGGTGTTGTCGCCGGCTACATAGGCATCCTGAGCACTCGTATCGGTCAGTCCGCGATCCACCACGGTCACGTAGACGCCCTTCTTCTTGACCTGCGCCACCGGCTGCGTCAGCGACGCCGATTCGAACGGGAAAATCACCAGCGCATTGATCTTGTTCACGGTCACCAGGTCCTGCAACTGGTTCGCTTGTTCCGGCGCGCCGCCCGCTGTCTTGATGATGATCTTCAGGTCGGGATGCTCCTTTTCCAGCTCCTTCTTGGCCTCGTTGGCCCACCAGACGATGCCGCCGGTGAAGCCGTGCGTCGCAGTGGGAATAGCGACGCCGAGCGTGACTTTATCGGCGGCATTGGCCGAAACGGTGCCCGCCGCCAGCGCCAACGTAACGAGCGGGGCGCCGAGTGCGCGAAGAATGTTTTTCATGCTGTGTCTCCATTGTTTTGACAGGCGCCCGAGAGGATTTCAGGGCACGGTTCGAACACACTTCAACGACGTCCACGCTGTAAAAACGCTACGAAAATAATCACGGCGCCCTGCACTGCCGCGTTGAGATACACACTGATGATGCTGGTGAGATTCAGGATATTCGCGATCACCGACAACAGGATTGCGCCGATCACCGTCCCGATCACGCGCCCTTCGCCGCCTCTTAGCGCAGTGCCGCCGACGACCACCGCCGCAATTGCCTCGAGCTCCCAGAGCAGGCCGGTGGTCGGCGTGGCAGACCCGAGGCGCGGCACGTACAGCACCGTCGCCACGCCGACGCACAGCCCAAGCAACACGTAGGTGACGATCTTCACGGTATCGACGCGAATGGCTGCATAACGCGCGACCTGTTCGTTCGAGCCGATCGCCTGCACATGCCGCCCGAACACGGTTCTGTTCAACACGATCACGCCACCCGCCGCGACGATCAGGAACACCCAGATAGGCACGGGAATGCCAAAGAGACTGGCGTAATACACGGGGCCATAAAGATCGGACAGATTGTTGTCGAGCGTGAGCGCGCCGCCGTCCGCGAGCCACGTCAGCACTGCGCGGAAAATCCCGAGCGTCCCGAGTGTCACGATGAACGGTTCAATGCGTCCCTTGGTCACGAGCAGTCCATGCGCCAAACCGAAAAGACCCCCTAAAACAAGGGCTAGAACGATTCCGACAGTAATGATGGCGAGCGGCGCGAGCGTATGTCCGCCCACCCCGTGCGCAAGCGCGTTCATGATCCAGATCATGCTGCCGGCGATCAATGCGGCCATCGATCCAACAGACAAATCGATACCGCCCGAGATGATTACGAAGGTCATCCCGACCGCGATGATGCCGATGAACGAGGTACGCGTGAGGACGTTCATCGCGTTGTCGAAGGTGGCGAAATCCGGGTTCAGCAGCGTGCCGCCTATGCATAGCGCGACCAGCCCGAGCAGCGGCCCGACGCCGTGCAGACGCCGCGCAAAGCTGCCAAGGCTGCTCGATCCTTCAACGCCTTCAGTGTGTGCCGGTCGCATGCGCGATCAACCTCTCTTCAGTCAGATGTTCGCGCCCAAGCGTGGCGACAAGCTGCCCGCCGCGCATCACCGCCACGCGATGGCATAAACCGATCAGCTCGATCAGTTCGGATGAGATGACGATCACCGCACGGCCTTCGGCGGCGAGCGCGTGGATCAGGAAATAGATGTCGCGTTTCGCGCCGACATCGACACCGCGAGTGGGTTCGTCGAGAACGATCACGCGTGGGTCGGGATGCAGGAACTTCGCGAGTGCAAGCTTCTGCTGATTGCCGCCCGACAACATGCGCGCGCGGCTCGCCAGATTGCCCGTGCGGATCCCGAAGTCGCCGACCGCCTTTTTAAGCGCATCGCGTTCCGCTTGCGCGTCGAGCAACGGATGGGCATAGCGCTCGAGCGTCATCATGGTGAGGTTGTCCTTCAACGCCATGTCGACGTGCAAGCCGCGGCCCTTGCGGTCCTCGCTCAAATATGTGATGCCGTGTTTCATCGCAGCGCGGGGATTGCGCGGATTGATGCGTTCGCCCTCGAGCGTGATGTGTCCCGCCGCGCGTGTCCGCAAGCCGACAAGTCCTTCAAACAGTTCCGTGCGTCCCGCGCCCACCAGTCCCGCGAAGCCGAACACTTCGCCCGCCTGCACCGAGAAGCTCACGTTCTCCGCCCAGCCCGGCACATAGGCGTTATCGACCTTGAACGCAATGCGGGCATTGGCGGGAATGACGGGTTTATCGGGGAACATGTCGGACACTTCGCGCCCAACCATCAGGTTCGCCATCTGCTGGCGCGTGGTCTCGGCAGTCAACCCGCGGCTGACGAAGCGGCCGTCGCGCATCACGATCACTTCGTCGGTGACGCGTTCCACTTCGTCGAGTTTGTGCGAGATATAAATGATGGTCACGCCGTCGTCCTTCAACCGCGCCATCAATGCGAAGAGCCGTTGCGTTTCGGCAGGCGTGAGCGTGGCGGTCGGTTCGTCCATGATCAACAGGCGGGCATCGCGCAGCATGGCCTTGGCGATCTCTACAAGCTGCTTTTCCGCGACGATCAGGTTGCGTACGCGTGTATCCGGATGTTTGTGAAGGCCGACATCGGCGAGACGTGCGCGCGCGTCTTCGCGCATGGCGGGTTCATCGAGGAAGAGGCCGCGCTTCTTCTCGTGACCCAGAAACATGTTCTGCACAATGCTCAAATGATCCGCGAGATTCAGTTCCTGATGGATCAGCACGATGCCCGTGGCTTCGGCATCGCGCGAGCTCTCGAAGGTCACGACCACGCCGTCGATGGAAACCGACCCCGCGCCAGGGCGTTCGTATCCCGCGAGGATCTTCATCAACGTCGACTTGCCGGCGCCGTTCTCGCCAAGCAAACCGTAGATGCGTCCGGGTGCCAGGTCGAAGCTCACGCCATGCAGCACGCGAACGGGTCCAAACTGTTTTTCGATGTTATCGAAGCTGACGGCCAGGCTCATGATCACGCGCTCCTTCGTATCATCAGCTTGTGCGGGAGCAGCACGCCGGGCACATGCGCGTTGGGTTCGCGCAGGCGTTTGAGCAGCAGGCGCGCGGCGGTTTCGCCCAGTTCGCGCATGGGCTGGGCGACCGTCGTGAGCGGTGGATCGATTTGCGCGGCGACCGCGATGTCGTCGAAACCGATCACCGCCATGTCGTCCGGGACGCGCAAGCCGACGCCACGCAAGCCGTTGATCACGCCGATGGCGAGCGTGTCGGAGACGGCGAACACAGCAGTTGGCCGGTTGCGTCGCAAGCGGGTGAGCTTCCGCGCGGCGCTTTCACCGGCGGCGTAATCGAGGGTATCGAGGTCAACTTGCCAGGCGGAATCGGCGTCGATCCCGGCCGCACTCAATGCATCGCGATAACCCTCCGCGCGCTGGCGGCTATATAAGTATCCGTGGCCCGAATTGATCAGCGCGATCTTCCGGTGGCCTTGGCTGAGCAGGTGGCGTACTGCATCGCCGGCGGCTTGATAGTTGTCGATGCCTACATACGGCACGCCTGCGGCCGGATCGAATTCGCAACACGCTACCCACGGCAGCGTGGCCGCCTCTTCGACCAACGCCTGCTGGATCGCGGCAGGATCGAGGCAAATGGCACCGTCGGCGCGGCGGCCTCGCAGCAAGTCGAAATAACTGCGCTCGCGGCCGGGATCGGCGCCGGTATCGCAAAGCAGCATGAAATAGCCGTTTTGACGCGCGACGCTGTCGATGCCGCGAACGATGGCCGCGTAGAACGGGTTGCCGAAGTCGGGGACCATGGTGAGCAGCATGCGGCTTTCCGCGGTGCGCAAATTGCGCGCGAGTTCGTTGATCCGATACCCGCTGGCGGCAACCGCTGCGAGCACTTTGTCGCGCGTGGGCTCGCGTACGTTGGTGTGACCGTTGAGCACACGGGATACGGTCGCGACCGATACGCCCGCCTTTTGGGCGACATCGGAGATCGAGATTTCATCGGCGGAACGCAATGAATCGGTCATTCGTTTCAACTCGCGGTCCGCGGATGTAATGGATTACATTATTGGAGCGAGAGGGCCAGGACGCGATAGGGACAAACACGAAGGGGGAGCATCAGGACCCAAGCTCTGCGGCGGACGTCGCAAACTAGCGCATACTGGCCGCCCATCCTCCCGCGCGGCTTCACTTCCGCGCCTCCCTGATGCCCGGTTACCTGACCAAGCAACAAAACATCGCCATTGTCGGCGTTGAAGACCTGATCATCCGTTCGCTGCTGGACCTTCAGCAATTCTCCGATCCCGCCGGCGACGCTGAACGAATCGGCATCTCTTCCGCCATGTGGCCGCTGTTCGGCATGCTGTGGCCATCCGGCGCGCATCTCGCCGCGCGCCTCGCCCTGCGACCGGTTTCGATGGGTGAAAGAATTCTCGAAATCGGTTGCGGACTGGCGCTCGCCAGTCTCGTCGGACACCGTCGCGGCGCCGATGTCACCGCCAGCGATTGTCATCCGCTAACCGGCGACTTCCTGAAAGAAAACCTGCGCCTGAATCACTTGCCACCCATGAAATACCGGCACGGCAACTGGTCGATTCCTGAACTGGAAGATACGCTGGAAGATGATTCAGGACGCCGTATTGTCGATGGCCGCTTCGACCTGATCATGGGCAGCGACCTGCTCTATGAACGCGATGCCAACGCGACGCTCGCCGCGTTTATCGGGCTGCATGCATCGCCGGCGGCCGAGGTCTGGATCGTGGACCCTGACCGCGGCAACCGCGCCGCGTTCAACCGCCAAATGGGCGAACGCGGCTTTCACATGCGCGAGGAACGCCTGGACAAAATCGCTTTCGACGATACCGCCGCCTATAAAGGCAGGCTGCTGATCTATCGTTTTGGCGACGCATGACATCGCGCTGTGCATACGTTGCTCGTTGCTAGCCGATCAACCGAACGTGAATGCGTACGCCTCGACGCCTGGGTCCAGGAACTCGATGGTGAAGGTGTGATCCTTCACATCGCCTGACTGCCGCACGAGCTGATACAAACGCTGCTCCGTGACCGTGCCGGTGCCGTCGGCCATGACATCCGACCCGTGCGCATCGCCGGGCGCCGCGCCATCGATGCTCACGCGAAACCTCACCGGCTTGTTGCCCTTTCCGGGTCCGAGCACGAGATGCAAGTCACGCGCGTGGAATCGATACACGATGGTACCCGTCGATGCCGCCAGCGTCGCTTGCTCCGAACCCACGTTCCATACGCCCGCCAAGCCCCATTGATTGAGCCCGAGCAAAGCAGGCGCGGTATAGCTGTGCACGCGATCATGCGATGCACCGCCGCGATCGGCAAAGTTCTCTGCGCGCTCGTAGCCGACATACGTTTCCGGCGACTGCATGTCGGCGTTATCGGCCGCCATTTGCACGCCTTTCGCCACAGTGTCGTCGCTGACCATCGCGCCTGCATTTGCGTGACCGGCTTCTGCCAGCAACTGCTGGATCACCTGTTCCGAATGCGCGTAGTCGCCTTCGCCAAAGTGATGGAAGCGAACCTGCCCTTTGGCATCGATGAAATAATGCGCCGGCCAGTACTGGTTCCCGAATGCGCGCCAGATTGCGTAGTTGTTATCGATGGCAACCGGATAATCGACACCCAGATCGTGCGTCGCGCGCTTGACGTTGTCCACGTTGCGCTCGAATGCAAACTCGGGCGCATGTACACCGATCACCACGAGCCCCTGATCGCGATACTTCTGCGCCCACGCCTTCACGTAAGGCAGCGAACGCAAACAATTGATGCACGAGTAGGTCCAGAAATCCACGAGCACGACCTTGCCGCGCAAATCCTGCGCCGTCAGCGGCGGCGAATTGAGCCATTGAACGGCGCCCGACAAAGACGGCAATTCGCCCTCCACCGGCAGCGACAACGGCGCCTCGTTGGTGGCGGCTGCTTTCATCATGGCGGGACCGGCGGCAGCGTCTGTTGCCGCGGTGGTTTGGGCAGACGCGACGTTGTTGTTAGTGGCAGCTTTGGCCGGTGTAGAACCGCCCGACAATGTATCCACCAGTTTCTGTTCGATGCCACCTGTTGCAACTGTGGACACGCGAGCGAGCACGCCGGTATCGAGTCCTAACGAGATGGCGACGACGCCAAGCAGCATCGCGGCGCCAATGCCGCGACGAATCCACTCGCCTGCACCGAGCGAGCGTTTCATCGCTGCAAACACTCGGCCTCCGATGAGCAACGCGACCGCCAGCGACGTCGCCGCTCCTGCCGCATACGCGACGAGCAGCAGCGTTGTGCCCACACTCGCGCCGCGCAGTGCTGCGCCTGTCAGAACGAGGCCTAATATTGGGCCGGCGCACGGCGCCCACAGCAGGCCGGTTGCGATGCCCAGCAGGAACGATGAACTTGGGCGCACGTGTTGTCCGCCGGCTTGAGCGAATTCGGACAAACGGTTGCCCGCGCTGACAAACGGACGCATGAGGCGCTCGGCGAAGCTTGGCAGCAGCAGCGTCAGGCCGAAGATGGCCAGCAATGCGACGGCGAGCCATCGGCCGTATTGGTTCGCCTGCGTGACCCAGCCGCCGCCCACTGCGGCGAGCGTTGCGACTGCGGCGAAAGTGATCGCCATGCCGGCCAGCAAAGGCAGGCCGCTGCGCACGAATGGTTGGTCTGCACGCGAGAAGACGAAGGGCAACACGGGCAAGATGCACGGGCTCAGGATAGTGAGTGCGCCGCCGAGATAAGCCAGGACAATGAGTAACATGAGCGTGAAAGTTCTTAGGTCTTCGGGTGGTCGGGGTGCGGCGCAAAGCAGTTTCGAGAGCTTGTGCAGCGGATCGGGAAGCGTGTTCAGGCCGCGGCGGGTTTGAACTCCATTGCCAGGCCGTTCATGCAATAGCGCAAGCCGGTGGGTTTGGGGCCGTCATCGAAGACATGTCCGAGATGGCCGCCGCAGCGTCGGCAGTGCACTTCGGTGCGTGATACGCCGAAGGACAAGTCTTCGTGCGTTGCCACTGCGTGATCGAGCGGTGCCCAGAAGCTTGGCCAGCCAGTGTGGCTGTCGAACTTTGTGCGAGAAGAAAAGACGTCTAGCTGACATCCGGCGCAAGCAAACGTGCCGTTGCGATGTTCGTTGTTCAGAGGGCTGCTGTAGGGGCGTTCCGTGCCTTCATGGCGGAGCACGTTGTATTGAGCGGGCGTGAGCAGGCTACGCCATTGGTCGTCGGGGTGGACGACTTCGAAGGCTTCGTCGGCGGTGCTGCTGCCTCCGGTGGCACCCATTACGTGACGTTGATTGAATGCGGCGAACGCTGCTGCTGCGAGGACGCTGCCTGCAAAAATAAACCGGCGCCGGGTTTGCATGATGTGCTCCTGAACAAAACTTACGCTTTGGGGAAAGTCGTACTGCGTACGGACGGCCTTCCGGGTTGCTACGGAGAACCTTGGTTGGGGGTTCTAACAGGCAAACACGTCAATCACGGCTTTAATCCCTTACGACCGAAAAAACCGTGATTAATTTAAGAAACCTGAGGCCTGTTTCAACCGGATCTTGAATGCCGCTTGGTTTAAATCGCAACATTCACCGTGCGTCTATAAGCTAGTTCGTCCAGGGAACACAGTGGGTTACACGTGGCCCATTAAAATTCGTTTGGCTGATCTACGGATGATCTACAGCCATTCCATATACAAGTTACGCTATATTTAACTAAATATAGCGTAACTTGATGAATATCGACTTGCCATGCGTATGGTGGGGGTAGATCCGGGCGGTTGCTTGACGGTTAATTGGAGCTTGCCCGAGAGCGTACGGGGCGAAGCGTGTTCGTGTCGGGATTCGCGAGAAGGAGGGGTTCAAACATCGGTGGTTCTGGCGAGCACCGTGCTTTTGGGGCACCCATGAATGAAAACTGCACGCTGTGGACACTTAGGGTAGAGCGGTGAAAGCGTTTTCTTTGCTTCGTTTCTTTGTCGCTAAGGACCAAGAAATGACGCGCCGCCACGCGCAGTGGCTAATAGTGATAAAGAAAACAGCCAACATAAAACCCGCGAAGACCTGGAAAGCAGCAACCCGGCAATGAACCCGACCGCTAACGCAAGAACCTGGCAACCCGGCACTGACCCCGACCGCTAACCCAATCACCCGTCCATCCCTCGTCGCGAGCAAAAAACCTCACTGCACCAAATACCCCCGCCCCGTCATACATTCTCCATACGAGCGCCAATACTGAACCATCGGCGGTTCCGGCGGCGGCAACGCTGGCATGGGTGCATCGGCAGAAGTTGAAGAACTCGCATTTGCCGCAGCCCGCGCATCCGAGGCCACCCCAGGCGTGGGCGTTGCAGAAGCGGCCAGTCCCAATCCCGCGACCGGGTCGGACCCGGGCGCAATCGCTGATGGTAACGGCGTCGCCACCGGCACAGGATGAATCGCGCCAGGCTTCACGGTCCTTGGTTTCTCAGGCGCCTGAGATACGCGCGCCATCACCACGCCGGTGTGTTGATTGGCGTAGCTGTAGCACATGCCTCTGTCGATACTGGTTTGCCCCGGGCTTTGGCTGCGCATTGGAATGGCGACTGGTTGTTGCGCGAGCGCGCTGGTGCTCAGCAACATCACGGCAATGCCGGCGGACAGGGGGATTTTCATAGCGCGTGCACTCCTTGAAACAGGAATGGCGGCGTCCGGATCAGGCTGATTCCGAGGCGTCGCCAAAACGAGCTTTCACCTTACTGTTCGCAGTGCGTACTCATGCGAAAGACTATCGCCATAATCCGCCAACCTTCCGCGTTATTCGCCTGATTAGCGCGCTAGACCGCGTTTGTTTGATGATCCTGAGTGAGTCCGGCGTTGAAAGTCGTGCCGCGAGAGACGAAGTTAAACCTTGTGCATCGCACCACATTCACTGGGATTTCAGACGACGCCTTCCTTTTCAATAGCCAAGCACATCAAACGCTTTCCAGCGCCAGCGCAATCCCCTGCCCGCCGCCGATACACAGCGTCACCATCGCTTTCTTAAGCCCGTCGCGTTTCATCGCGTGAACGAGACGCGTGACCAGCACCGCGCCAGTTGCGCCGATAGCATGGCCATGCGCAATCGCACCGCCTTCGGGATTCACCACGTCATCGGGCAAACCGAGCTTGCGCGCCACCGCAATCGGCACCGCGGCGAATGCTTCGTTGATCTCGATGCGTTCGAGATCGCCCAGCTTCCAGCCGGCGCGGTCCAGCGCCTGCTGCACGGCAGGCACCGGCCCAAGACCGAACATGCCCGGTTCGACGGCTGCAATACCATACGCGACCAGCCGCACCGATGGCCTGATCCCCTTGCGCTCGGCGAACGCGCGATCGGCTACGAGCATTGCTGCCGCGCCGCTGTTCAGGCCCGGCGCGTTGCCCGCGGTAATCGTTCCATCGGGGCGGAATGCGGGCCGCAGTTTGGACAACGTGGCAAACGTGGTGTCGGGACGCGGCTGTTCGTCGGTATCGAAGACGACGCTTTGCTTCCCGGCTTTGACGTCCACGCCAACAATTTCGGCAGCAAACAGACCCTTCGCCTGCGCCGCGGCAAAACGCTGCTGCGAGCGCTCGGCGAAGCGGTCCTGCGCCTCGCGCGTGATGTCCATTTGCGTCACGAGATCTTCGGTGTGCCAGCCGGAATGCTTTCCGGAGAAGGCGTCGTCGAGACCGTCACGCAACATGCTGTCGTGGATTTCCGCATTGCCCATCCGATACCCGAAGCGACCGTTGTCGAGCAGATATGGCGCACGGTCCATGTTCTCCATGCCGCCCGCCACCGCAAGCTGCACGAACCCGGCGGTGATCTCGTTAGCCGCCGATACAATCGCCTGCGCGCCCGACCCGCACACACGGTTCACCGTCAGCGCAGGGACTGTTACAGGCAAGCCCCCGTTCAAGGCCGCCTGACGAGCCGGATTCATGCGGTTGCCCGCCTGGATCACGTTACCCAAGGTAACCGAATCCACGTCCTGTCCCGCCACCCCGGCACGCCGCAAGGTTTCACGGACAACGGCGGCTCCAAGGTCCGTCGCCGGCGTGCCTTTCAGCGCGCCGTTGAATGCGCCGATCGCAGTCCTGACCGGCTCGCACAGCACGATTTCACGTAGTTGAGTCATGGTCCTTCGCTCCTTGCGTGGTTCAGCCCAAAACTCAGTGCGCCGGCGCGAGATACGCAGGCGTGGCCGTCGACAACGACGCCTTCACGTTACGGCCGACGTCATCGACGAGAATCTCTTCCTTGCCTTGCTCAATGCCCTCAAGCACCTGACGCACGACCTCTTCCGGCGATGTCTTCGGTGCATCGATTCCCGCAGTCATATCGGTATCGATAAACGCCGGATGCACGCCCACCACCAACGTGTTCTGCCCGCGCAATTCAGTGCGCAAGCCGTTCGTGATCGCCCACGCGGCGGATTTGGACGCGCTATACGTCCCCGAGGTGTCGATCGTCAGCCAGCTCAACACCGACAGGATGTTGACAACCGCGCCGCCGCCGTTGCGCTTGAGGATCGGCGCGAACGCCTGCGTGATGGCAAGCGGACCGATCACGTTGGTCTCGACCTGCGAGCGCACGGCGTCGACAGACGCGCTATCCAGCAACGAACCGCCGATGATCGCGCCTGCATTGTTGATGACAACCTGCACGTCGGTCAGGCGCTCGGCCGCCGCGGCAATGCTCTGCGCGTTCGTGACGTCGAGTTGGACCGGTTCCACGCCGGGCACTTTGACCTGACTTTTATCGCGCGCCGATGCATACACTTTCGATGCCCCCGCCGCGAGCAGCGCCTTCGCAAACTGCTCGCCAAGGCCGCGATTTGCACCCGTCACCAATACGACTTTTCCTTTGATTTCCATGTCAATCTCCGTTGTGCATATGCACTAAATAGGGTACAAAAAACGCCCGGTTTGGGGCCGGGCGACTGTTCAGTCCGCCGATTATTCCGTCGATGTCAATTCAAGCAGCGACTTTCTCAGTTCTCCAGCGCGTTCCCGGCCGAACTTGTCCTCGAATTCGTTCTGGGCCTCGCGCCAATGCACTGAAGCTTCGCCAAGCGTCTTCTTGCCCGCGTCCGACAGCGACAACGCCACGGCGCGCGTACTCGCGTCTTGCTGGGCAGCAATCACAAGACAGTCACGCTGCAAGGGCTTCAATGCTCGGACCAGCGTGGTCCGCTCCATCACCATGGCGTCCGCGAGCTCAGCCATGGTCACGCCGGGCCGCCGATGGATTGCCGCAAGCAACGTGTACTGCGCCGCCGTCACCCCTGCTTGGCTAACGTGGCGCTCATAAAGCTGCGACACAAACCGCGCCGCCTGACGGATGGCGAAGCAGTTGCAATCGAGGTAGGTCAGATCTTGGGTAGTCATGGCGGTCATTATAATTGTGTATATGCACTTTGTCAAGGCGAGGGAAATCGCCGGCCATGGGACCAGCCCCTCAATTACCCCTTGGGATACGCCACGACATCGCCTTCGACCGACAGCGCAATGCGTTCGCCGACACGCGGATGCGAATGCCCCGCGACGCGAATCTGCACGCCACGCTCGCAGGTGAGAGAGCGCAGCATGACGCTGGCATCGTGACCATAGAACACGACTTTCTCGACCACCGCCTGAACGCCGTCGCCGTTCGTTTGATGATCCGGCACAATCCGGATCTGCTCCGGGCGGATCATCACATCGACATCGATCGCGGCCATCGCGCGTGCGATCGGCAAGGTGCCGAACTCGCAAATCACCTGCTTTGAATTCCGGGCATCGATCGATCCCGGCACGATCACCGCGTCGCCGACAAAACTCGCCAGCTCACGCGACACGGGCCGCCGATACACCGCCTCCGGCGAATCCGTCTGCACAAGACGGCCGCGCCACAACACCGCGACCTCGTGCCCAAGCGACAACGCCTCGGCCTGATCGTGCGTGACCAGCACCGCGGTCGCGCCCGTGGCCGCAAGCGCATTCGCCACGGCTTCACGCGTTTCGATCCGCAACGCGGCATCGAGCGAAGAAAATGGTTCGTCGAGCATCACGAGCGAGGGCGACGGCGCAAGTGCGCGTGCGAGTGCGACGCGTTGCTGCTGTCCGCCGGACAATGCCTGCGGCGGCCGGTCGCCATACGCGGCGGGCAGACCAACGAGCGCCAGCAATTCATCCACGCGATACCGCGCCCGACGCTGCTGCCTCGGCAAGCCGAAGACGATGTTATCGGCGACCGAAAGATGCGGGAAAAGCGCGCCTTCCTGCGGCACGTAGCCTATTCGCCGTGCTTCAGACGGCACGTGAATGCCCGGCCCGGCCACGCGTACACCATCGATTTCAACGGTGCCGCCGTCTGCCCGTTCGAAGCCGCAGAGCACGCGCAACAGCGTGGTCTTGCCGCTGCCGGACGGCCCGAGCAACGCAAGCAGAGTGCCCCGTTCCACCGATAAATCGACGCCATGAAGCACGGGTTGACCATCGAAGGATTTGGTCAGGCTGGTAACGCGAAGTTCGCTCATATCGATTTACTTGTCAGTCGGCGAACCGGCCTGCAGTCCTTCTTTTAAAACCGCCGCACGCCCGCCAACCGCCGATCGCCCGAGCAACGTGAAGAGCGCAATCGATGCCGCCAGCGAAATACCCACGAGCAACGCGGCATACGGCGCAGCGGAGGCGAACGCGAGCGTGGAGGTATCGATCCACACTTGAGTGGCAAGCGTGCGTGTACCGCTGGGCGACAGCAATAACGTGGAATTGAGTTCGGTGACAACCGAGATGAAGACCATGGTCGCGCCAGCGCCAAGGCCTGGGCCCGCGAGCGGCAAGAGCACACGCCGCACGGTTTCGCGCCAGCTAAGCCCAAGCGATCGGGCCGTCTCTTCAAGACGAGGCTGCGCCTGCGTGAACGCCGCGCGCACGCTGACGAGCGCGAGCGGCAGGAACAGGATGGCGTAGGCCACGACCAGTAGTTCAGCACTTTGATACAGCGGCCTCAACGCATGCACGGCCAGCGATACGATCGCCAGCGCGACCACGAGACTCGGCAACCCTTGCGCGAGGAATACGATGCGTTCGAACGTCGTCGCCATCCGGCTCGGAAAACGAACGAGCAGAAACGCGAGCGGCACGCACGCGAGCGTGGTGACGACCGCGGCGGCGCACCCATATCCGATCGATGACAACGTCGATTCAATCAGCAGTTCCGGCGACACTTCCGCGGGCGTGATGGCCGCAGCACCGCTTTGCGTCAGCCAGAAACCAATCATGCCGATAGGCACGCCCAGCGTCACGATTGCCAGCACGATGAACGCGGCGACCACCGCCCATCGCCACGCACCGAGTTCATAACGCAATGCGGCACGCCGCACGCCGCGATCGACGCGTTCATAGCGCGAACGGCCGCGCACGCGCATTTCCAGCGCGAGGCAGAACAGGCACATCGCGATGAGAATGCACGCGAATACCGACGCGCCGCTGCTGTCGAAGCTAGTCCTGTATTCGGCGTAAATCTGGGTAGTGAAGGTCCGAAAGCGCAGCAGCGTGAACGCGCCAAATTCAGACAGCACGCCGAGCGCCACCAGCAGCATTCCGCCGAGCAGCGCGGGCCGCAATTGCGGCAACACTACGCGCATGAACACGCCAACGCGTCCGCAACCGAGCGAGCGCGCGCTTTCTTCGAGCGCCGGATCCATGCCGCGCAAGGCGGCGGCGACCGGCAGATAGACAAGGGGAAAATACGCGGTGGAAATCACGAGCAACGCGCCCGCGAAGTCCTGCAAATCGAGGCTCAGCGAGACCCACGCATAACTCGTGATGAACGCGGGCATCGCGAGCGGTGCGACCGTAAGCGCAGCCCAAAGACGCCGCCCGGGCAAACGCGTTCGTTCAATAAACCACGCTGCAGCCGTCCCCACCACCGCTGATACGAGCGTGGCGCTCACGGTAATGGACAGCGTATTGATGAGCAATTCGCCCACCAGCGGCCGGAAGATCAGCTCGATAGCGTCATCCCAGCCGAACGTCACCGCGCGATACACCGTGAAGGCGAGCGGCATCAGCACGAGCAGCGCGCACAATCCCGCCGCCACGAGCAAACCCCGCGGCGCGCGTTTGCGGCTGCGGGGTTCAGGCAGCGCGGATACGCCAACCGCCTTCACGACTTCGCTCATACGCTCCTGCGCTTACAGTAGTCCGGCCTGGCGCATCAGCTTCGCGGCCTTGCTGTCATCGCCGAGTTGTTCAACCGTCAACGACGGCGGGCTCAACTGGTCAAAAGGCTTGAGCAGCGGGTCGGGAGAAACGCCTGCATGCAGCGGATATTCAAACGCAATCTTGCCCTTGGCCATCAGGTCCTGCGCACGTTCACTCACCAGATACGCGAGGAACTGCTGCGCCGCCTGCTGGTTCTTGCTCGACTTCAACACGGCCGCGCCCGATACGTTCACGAGTGCGCCCACATCGCCGTTACCGAAGTGATAGATCGCGCTACGTGTCGCGCTGTCACCGAGTTGCACATGCAAGCGCGCCCAGTAGTAGTTGTTCACTACGCCCGTTGCCACGCCGCCGCGATTCACCGCTGCCACCACGCCTTCGTCGTCATCGAAGATCTGCGAGTTTTTCTTCAGGCCCTTGAGCCAGTCCAGCGCTTGCGCTTCGCCCTTCATCGCGATAACCGCGCTCACCACCGGCAGGAAATCGCCGTCGCTCGGTGCAATGCCGACCTTGCCTTTCCACTCCGGCTTGGCCAAGTCCATCAGCGATGCCGGCAGTTGCGCGGCATCGATCTTCTTTGTGTTGTAGACCAGCACGTTCTCGCGCGCGAGCACGCCGACCCAGTCGCCCTGCGGCGAGTTGTAGCGTGACGGAATGGTCGAGAGCGTGGACGCATCGGTTTTGGCGAGCAGGCCTTTCTCGTCGAGCAACATCAGTTCGGGCGAGTTCTCGGTGAAGTAGACATCGGCGGGAGAAGCCGATCCTTCCGCGACGAGTTGCGCCGCCATGGCCGGGCCTTCACCGTTACGAACCTTCACCGAAATGCCGCTTTGCTTTTCGAAATCCTTCGCGAGCGCAGCCACAACTTGCTCGTGTTGCGCGTTGTACAAGGTCAGCGTCGCCGCTTCCGAGTTCAGCGGCAACGCCGCTGCGGCAGCCAGCACCGCGATGCCGCAAAGCGTGCGCAGCACGGGCAGGGAGCGTGTGGTGTTCATTGCAATCATTCCTTTTGTTGTGGTGCGCCGGCGTGCGTTAGCGTGCGCCGGCGAGTGCTTGAGCTTGGTTTGAGCTTCTGACTTCTGGCTTACGTTGAATCAGGTATCGAACAGCCCCGCGCCGATAAACGAACCCGGCCGCACGCCCGGCGGGCACGCGAACACCGCGCTGCCAACGTGCGTGGTGAACTGGTTCATCATGTCGAACTTCGCGAGCCGTTCGTTGATCGGAATGAAACCCGTGCGCGGATCGGCTTGATGCGCGACGAAGATCAACCCCGCGTCGTACTCGGTTTCCTGGCGCCATGGCGGCCAGCGCTCGATATAAAAATCGGTGCCGTCGTTGTAGGAATACGAACGGCGCAGGATCTGCGCACCGTTGTTCGTCGCCTGGTTCGACAAGCGCACGTGGGAGTTTTCGGGGATCACCTGGTTGCCGTCTTTATCGGCGGCATCGAGGTCGAGCGCATCGAATTCATTCTTCTTGCCGATCGGCGCGCCGCTGTATTTCTCGCGGCCCATCACCTGTTCCTGGAAACCGCGCTCCATGGTGTCCCAGTGTTCCAGCGTGATACGAATACGCCGCACGACCGTGTATGTGCCGCCATCCATCCACGGCGCATCGGTCGACTTCGCCCACACGAACTGATTCATCAGCGCCGGTTTTGCGACCGACGGATTATTGGTGCCGTCCTTGAAACCCATCAGGTTGCGCGGCGTCTGTCCACGCGGACCGGAGAGAAATCCCGCCTGACCCCAGCGCATGGCCACGATGCCGTAGCCCATGCGCGCGAGTTGACGCACTGCATGGAACGCGACTTGTGCGTCGTTGGCGCAGGCTTGAATCAGGATGTCGCCGCCGGTTTTCTGCGGCAGCAACTGGTCGCCGTTGAAACGCGGCAAGTCGACGAGCGCGGCAGGCCGGTGTTTCTCCAGACCGTAGCGGTCCTTGCCGTCGTGCGTGAAAAGCCCCGGGCCGAAACCGAACGTGATCGTGAGGCCCGCTGCCCCGAGGCCGAGGATATCGCCGGAATCGGGTGCGGCTTTGTCGTCGGTGGGCAACGGCTTGGCCGTGTCGCCGCGCGACATGCGCGCGGCCGCGTCCGTCCACGTTTTCAGAAGGCCGATGACGTCGTCGCGTTTGTCGGTCGTGAGATCGAGCGACGCCACGTACGTGTGGCTCTGCTGCGGCGTCACGATACCCGCCTGGTGCTCGCCGAAAAACGGCTCGACCACGAGCATTGGGTCGATAGGTTGCTTGAATTGCGCCTTGGCTGCAGCGTGCGCGACTGAACCTGCGCCCAGCGCCGCGCCCGCGGCAACGCCTGCTTTCAAAAAGCGCCGGCGCGGTGGATCTTGATCGTTTGCCATGATGTCGCCCTGCTGTGCTGATTACTTCGCTTTGCTTACTTTATGTATCTACTTCACGCACTTACTTCGCCAGGACCAGCGTGTTGACATCGTCCTGTACGTAGTAGAAACCGTCGCCTTCCGGCGTCATCGCGATACCGAACAAGTCGCCATTGCCCGGCGGCGATTGCGCCTTGTCGGTATCGATCCAGCGTGCATACAGTTGCTTGCCCGTCGCCGGATCGATCTCCACAACCTGGCCGTTCAACGCGTTCGTCACCAGCAAGTGCCCGTTGGGCGCCGTCACCATCGCGAGCGGCCGATGCAGGAAACCATCGGCGGTCAACTGGCGACCGACACCCGCGCTGGTATCGCGCGTCATGGGGTCATCAATTTCCGTCACGCGGTTGCCGATGGCATCGGATGCATACAGCAGCTTCTGATCCGGCGATAACGCCAGGCCAGTGGGTCCAACGAGGAACACGCCCTTGTCGGCCTGAGCGCCAAATCCGCTGGCGATCACCGTTTCCTGCTTGACGACGGGCACCTTGCCTTCCGGGATATCCAGGTCGAGGCGAAGAATGGTTGCCTGCTTGAAGACCGGCGGATTGCCGTCCGCACCGCCCACTCCGAAGCCCGCGTTACTCACGAACAGCGTGGCGTGATCGCCGTTATCGACGACCGCCATGTTGCCCCACGGGTCGTTGATGTTCGCACTCACGATAGTCGACGCGACCTTGCCCTGGTTGTCCAGCACGATCAGGCAGCCCGCGCCCTTGGTGCCGGTCGTGCCGTCGTTGCTTGGCGTGCTGCCGACGATCACCCAGCCCGACTTCAGCATGGTCATCGCGGTGGAAAGTCCGATACCGCCCGGGCAATTCTTCAGGTCGCGCGGCACGGTGGCGAACACCGTCATCTCTTTGGTGTCGGGATGATAGTTGATGATCGTGCTGCCGGTGCCCTGCAGGTTGGCGGCGTTATTGAAGTTGCCTACCAGTACGTCGCCCTGCTTGACCGTCCCCGACGACACCGGCGCGACCACGATTGCATACGGGTTCTGGTCGCCGTTGGACGGCACGGTATTGATGAGCGTGGTGTGCTTGTGCAGTGTCTCGAGGAAGCCGATTGGCGCTGCGTGCGCCACGCTGCTGACAAGGCCGCCCACCAGCAACGCGGCCGATGCAACGGTCGACAGCGTGACCGAAAGCGCTCTGGATTTGATAAGTTGTTTCATACAAAAGCCTCGGGTGCGTGCGTTCAAGATCACGCCGATCAGAAAGTGATGGTAGTGCGCACGCCGACGACGAACGTGTTGCGCAACGGCTGCGTGGGATCGTTGGGATTCTGGCCCGCGCCCGCGTTGAAGGTGTATTGCAGATCACCCTGCATGACCCACCACGGGTTGACCTGGTACTGATAGGTCGCCTCCACCGCGGTTTCCTGCGTACGAATTCCGTATGGGCCGCCGCTTGCGGCTGCCGCGGCGATATCGAGGTCATGCACGTGGTTGCCGACCTTGATGTAGGCGAGGCCAATGCCCACGCTGTCGTTGTCACGGCCGGCGAACGGGGCTTTCATCACAATGCCCGCGTTGGCGCTGAAGCTCACCAGGTTGCGATCACCCGGCGCGCCCATCACGCGCGCAAACACGCCAATGCTACGGGGTTCGTCAGGGTCGGGACGCCAGATCATCTGATCCGCGACAGCGTAGAAACTGTAGTTGCCGTTATGGTTTTGCGGCGTGCCGCTGCTCAGCGGATTGGCGAGCGACAGGCCGGTGTTGTCAATGTTCTGGTCAGCGAAGCGTTCGTTGTTGTACCAAAAGCCAATCTTGTACGTACCGGGCAAACCGGATTGCGGAACGCCGACCATTTCGCCGTCTGACGGCTGATTGATCGAGTACTGCAATTCGCCGATATACATCGCGCCGTTATGCAGGTTGAAGTTCGTTCCGCTGAGATTGTTCGGGTTGTTGCCGAGCGGATCTGCGTCGAACACGCCTGCGAGCGCGGTCAATGAGGGCGTGATCTGGCCGCGTACGCGCACGCCGAGTCCGGACAGCGGATACGCCGGTCCACCCGAAGGCATGTCATACGACGGCAATCCCGGCCAGCCGAACATGGTGTTCACGAACGTGGCCGCGTAGCTGCTGACCATGAACTCCTGGTCAATACTCTGCTGGCCGACCTTCACGTCCACGCGCTTGTTCAGGAACGACTGCTGATACCAAAGCTCCCACAGCCGGGTGGTGTCCTGCGCTTCAATCCCGCTCGCGGTATTCAGCGTGCCGAGGTTGAACTCGCTCAGGTTACGGCCATGAATTTGCAGCGCGCTCGCGTTGAACGTTCCGCCGGGCAGGCCGAAGGCTTTTTGTGTATCGAGGCCGAGGGTGACGGTGGTCAGCCCGTCATACGTGCCGCCGGTTTTCAGGCCGCCGCGCGTGTTGTCCAGATATTCCGATACTTCCGTCGCTTGCAAAGTCACGCCGTACTGGCCGAGGAATGAGCGGATGCCGCCCATGTCGCCAAGCAGGGTTGAGCGTGACCAGACACCGGTCCATTGACCCGCCTGTTGCGCCTGGATGTTCAAGTCGGCTTCGGGCGCGTCTGAAGGGGTTGCGTCCGGGTTGGCAGGCGCGCCCGCGGCGAATGCTGCCGATGAAGCCAGCGCGAACAGCGCCACGCTGGTACCGAGCACCACCCGGCGAAGGCTGAAGGGCGCACTACGGCGAGGTGCGCTAAAGCGCTTGTGGGCAGCGCGCAGGGTCGCGTCGGGGCGTGAATCGCGTCGCGATTCAGCGCGCGATTCGCGCGGAGCGAGCTGGACGGGTTGCATCGAAATCCTCTTTCTTGTTGCGACGGCTGCTAACGCGTCGTGTTGATTGTTCTAAAGACGTTCTTACGACACGCGCCATAAGTGACGTCCTCCGGGCCACCATCCAGAAGGCACCAGCGAAGCGAATCGTACCCACGCCAAGTTTGAACGTCAATATAAATGAGAACGATTCTCATTATAATTACAGAGAGGTGAAATCTACCTTACAAGAAGCCATTTCTTACGGCTTCATAACTCCTCTATTCGAAACCGTTTAGTAATGTCTTTGATATATATGAATAAAGGATGAGATATGAATGGCCGCTGCACCCCTCCGCTTCATCTTGTGCCGCAATCTTCAGGGTCGAACCGGATAGTTGAACGTCCGCATCAGGGTATTGCCGGAGTAGATCAACGCCGACGCCAGCGCCAGCTTGGCGAGCTTCGGCAATCCGCTTGAACCCGCTATGCTGAAATCCGCATTGTCAATGCGACGAACTGCCAAGACGCCGCTAATTTGGCTTCCTAAATTGCATCTGCTGCTGGTCGCCAGCGAGTTAGTTCGACGAGCTCAACCGGCTTAACTCCCTTTTTCGTCCACACGATAATGGCAACACACGCGGGCAAGTCCCGTCTTGCTCCAAGCGTGCCCGCCATGGTGCAGTCGTGTATCGGGACAGTGGGAAAAACCGAGTTGAAACCCGGAGTTGAAAATGTGTAGATAAAACCAAAACGCGAAAGCAAAACCTGACCGCCTTGCTCGCCGGACCTGTCCAACCCCGAAGGAGAATAAAAGTGCATCTTCGAACACATATCAAACCGCTTGCCTGGATTCTTGCGTGCGCTGCCGCCACCTTGGGTGCATTGCCGTTATCCGCCGCTGCCGACACATTCGACGTCAAGGTCGGCTTTGCCGCCCCGCTGACGGGCGCAAACGCGGGTTACGGGAAGGACCTGCAAAACGGCGTGCAACTGGCGCTGGATGAAGCGAACGCGAAGAAGATCCAGATTGGCGGCAAGACGGCCAACTTCGTCATTCAGGCTGAAGACGACCAGGCCGACCCGCGGATCGGCGTGCAGGCGGCACAAAAACTGGTCGATGGCGGCGTGGCCGTGGTTGTCGGCCACTTCAATTCGGGCACGACAATTCCGGCGTCGCAGGTCTACCAGAACGCCGGCATTCCCGTGATCGATCCTGCGGCAACGAATCCGACCATCACGCAGCGCGGCTTCGACAACGTCTTCACCGTCATTTCCAGCGACGCCCAGAACGCCGGGACCGCCGGGACGTATGCGGTGACGGTAACGAAAGCGAAGAAGATTTCGATCATCGACGACCGGACGGCCTTCGGCCAGGGTGAAGCCGATGAGTTCGAGAAAGCGGTGAAGGCGGCGGGCGGCTCGATCATCGCGCGTCAGTACAGTGACAACCAGACCGTCGATTTCAGCGCGCAGCTCACCGCGCTAAAGGGCGCGGGCACCGACCTGATCTTCTTTGGCGGCCTCGACCGGCAAGCGGCGGCGGTGGCGAAACGGATGAGGCAGCTCGGTATGACCGCGCAGTTCGTGGGCGGCGGCGGCGTGATGGACGCGGATTTCCTGAAGCTCGCCGGCGATGCAGCCGATGGCGCGATGGCGTGGGAATATGGCAGCCCGCTTGAAAAGCTGCCGCAGGGCAAGGCGTTCGCCGAGAAATTCCAGAAGCATTTCGGGGTGGCGATCCTCTCGTATGCGCCGTTCGGTTATGACGCTGCGTGGGCCGCGATCAATGCCATGCAGAAGGCTAATTCCATCGATCCGAAGGTGTACCGTCCAGCGCTGAAGGCTATTTCGTTCCCGGGCATTACGGGCACGATCGCCTTCGACAATAACGGCGCGTTGAAGAACGCTTCGTCGACGATGTATCAGGTCAAGGGCGGCGCCTGGGTGCCGATCGTGACAAAGAGCGGAACGTAGGAAACAACGGACGCTCGGGGACGGGGCCGCTGCTTTAAAGTCCCGCCCTCGAGCGCGAAAGAATCTCACCTGTTCATGTAAGCCTGAAGATTTACCCGCGTCACCGCAGCCTCTTCCTCGAGCCATTGGGCAAATTCCTGCAGGACCGGCGAAGGCGCCGGCCGCTCCGGATAGATCAGGTAATACGAAGCCCCGCTGGCCACGCACAGCGAAAACGGCGTAATGATCCGTTGCGCCAGCAAGTCCTCTTCGATCAGCGATAAATCCCCGATCGTCACGCCCAAACCCTGCATGGCCGATGAAATGGCGAGATCGAGCGTATCGAAATGCTGCGCTTTCGCCGACGGCAATCCCTTATATCCATAGGCTTCCAGCCATCTGAGCCAGTCGCGCCGGTCCCGCGTGGGATGCAGCAGGGTCTGGTCGGCCAGATCATCGGGCGTAGCGGTTGCAGCGCCGCCCTGCGGCTTTTTCCACAAGCCCGGCGCACACACCGGCGTCAGCACTTCATCGAATAGATGATGCGAACTCACGCCCTTTAACGTCGGCTGCCCGAACACAATGGCGGCATCGAACTGCTCTGCATTGAACTCCACCCCGTGCGATACCGCCGCCGTGACTTCAATCACAAGTTCCGGCCGTTCATTTTGCAAACGGATCACGCGCGGCAAAATCCAGCGCATTGCGCACGTGGGACATTTCACCCGCAACGTGCCCGACTGCGCCCCGCTACGCTCCAGCGCCTCGGTAATCTGCGCCAGCGCCTGCTGCAACGGTGCGAGAAGCATTGCGCCGTTCGGCGTCAGCGCGAGACCGCGCGGCTGGCGCACGAACAATGCATAACCCAGATGCGCCTCCAGCCCGGAAATCTGCCGGCTGACAGCGCCTTGCGTGATGTTCAAAACGTCGGCGGCGCGGGTGAAATTCAGTCGCTGCGCCACGACCGCAAAGGTTTTGAGCACATCGAGAGAGGGCAGCGGTTTCATTGTCGGGTCTCGTAAGCCATGAGCGGGGTTCATGGCTAGTATGACAAACTTTCGATTGTCCACGCTTTATTGCTGCTGTCGAATGACAATGGAACCTTGAATTGCGTCGTCAGGAGACAACCGTCGTGAAAAGTGCCTGGACCCCCGCGTCGAAGCTGCCGAATGTCGGCACAACCATCTTTACCGTGATCGGCCAGCTCGCCGAGGAACATCAGGCGCTGAATCTCTCGCAAGGCGCACCGAATTTCGCGTGTGATCCGAAGCTCGTGGATAACGCGGCGCGAGCCATGCGCGCCGGGCATAACCAGTACGCGCCCATGTCCGGCGTGCTCGCGTTGCGCGAAGCCATCGCGCTGAAAACGCAGCAGCTGTATGGCGGCACCTACGACCCGGGCAGCGAAATCACCGTGGTTGCAAGCGCAAGCGAAGGCTTGTACGCCACGATCAGCGCGCTCGTGCATCCCGGCGACGAAGTCATCTACTTCGAACCGTCATTCGATAGCTACGGTCCCATCGTGCAGTTGCAGGGTGCAACGCCCATCCCGATCAAACTTTCGGCGGTCGATTTTCATATCGACTGGGACGAGGTAGCGGCGGCCATCACGCCGCGCACGCGGATGATCATCATCAACTCGCCTCACAATCCGTCCGGCAGCGCGTTCACTGCGGAAGATGTCAATCGCCTCACGGCGTTGACGCGCGATTCGAAGATCATCGTGTTGTCGGATGAGGTGTATGAACACGTGGTGTTCGACGGCGCCATTCACCACAGCATGGCGCGTTATCCGGCGTTGGCCGAGCGCAGCGTGATCGTGTCGTCGTTCGGCAAGTCGTATCACGTGACAGGTTGGCGTGTCGGCTTCACGCTCGCCCCGGCTGAACTGACCAACGAGATCCGCAAGGTCCATCAGTTCATGACCTTCTCCGCCGATACCCCCATGCAGATTGCATTCGCCGAAGCACTCGGAGACGCATCGAGCTATCTCGGGCTCGGCGAGTTCTATCAAAAGAAACGCGACCTGCTCGCCGAGGCGCTTGGCGGTTCACGCTTCGAACTCTTGCCGAGCGCCGGCAGCTTCTTCATGCTGGCGCGCTTCGGCGCGTTCTCCAATGAATCGGACAGCGACTTCGTGCTGCGCCTGATCCGCGAAACCCGCGTCGCGACCATTCCGTTGTCGGCGTTCTACACAGACGGCACGGACAACCGCATCATCCGTCTCAGCTTCGCCAAGGACGACGACACGCTGCGCGAAGGCGCACGGCGCTTGTGCGCAGTTTAATGGTTGCTTTCAATAACAACATCCAACTTCCATCCATAGGGAAACGCTCCATGAAAAACACCGCTCGCGTTCTGTCGGCCGCCCTGCTGCTGGCCTCATCGTTGTGCAGCGCTGCCGTGTACGCGGCCGAGTCCGATACCTTGCGATACGGCGTGGAAGCGCAATATCCGCCGTTTGAATCGAAGGCGTCGTCCGGAGAACTGCAGGGGCTGGATATCGATGTCGGCAATGCGGTATGCGTCGCGGCGAAGATGAAATGCGTGTGGGTCGAGACCTCGTTCGACGGCTTGATCCCGGCTCTCCAGGGCCGCAAATTCGATGCAATCAACTCTGCGATGAACGCGACCGATCAACGCCGCCAGGCTATCGACTTCACGACGGTCGTGTATCGCGTGCCCACGCAACTGATCGCGAAGACGGGCAGCGGGCTTGAGCCGACGGCGGCATCGCTGAAGGGCAAGAACATTGGCGTATTGCAGGGTTCGATCCAGGAAAGTTTCGCCAAGGCGCATTGGGCGAACGCGGGCGTGAATGTCGTGCCGTACCAGGATCAGAACCAGGTTTATACGGACCTGAAAGCTGGCCGCCTCGACGGTACGCTTGTGCTCGCCGCATCCGGACAATCGGCCTTCTTGTCCAAGCCGGACGGCGCGGGATACAGCTTTGCCGGCGGCTCGGTCAGCGACGACAAGATCCTCGGCAGCGGCATTGCATATGGCATCCGCAAGGACGATGACGCGTTGAAGCAGCGCCTGAACAAGGCGATTGCAAAGCTCAAGGCGGATGGGACAATCGCGAAGTTCGCGAAGAAGTATCTTGGCGATATCGACGTCTCTGCTAAATAAAGTGGTTTTAAACAAGGGATATCCGAAGTCGATGCAAGCTTGATGGCCGGATGAAGGCCGCAGCCTGATCAGCGAGGTTTTTTGAACGCTGGCACACTGCGGCCTTCGTTGTTGGCACAATCGGCCGCCGCGTTTCACGGCGCGGCCGCTTTCTCCGGATATCCCATGAGCACTGCGCCTGCCGCATCGCCCGCGCCCTCCCCGCCGCCGCCGTTGAAAGGTGGCCAACTGGTTCTTGCGACCATTGCCGTGGCGCTTGCCACGTTCATGAACGTGCTCGATTCATCGATCGCGAACGTCGCTATCCCGACTATTTCCGGCAATCTCGGCGTTTCCGTCGATGAAGGCACGTGGGTCGTGACCGTATTCGCCGCGGCCAACGCGGTGTCGATTCCGCTGACCGGCTGGCTGACCCAGCGGATCGGGCAGATCAAGCTGTTTGTCGGCGCAATTTTGTTGTTCGTGATTTCTTCCTGGCTTTGCGGGCTCGCACCCACGTTGCCGATTTTGCTCGCCGCGCGCGTGTTGCAGGGCGCCGTTGCCGGGCCGCTGATTCCGCTGTCGCAGGCTATCTTGCTGGGTTCGTATCCTAAGGAGAAAGCGTCGATGGCGCTTTCCCTTTGGGCGATGACCGCCGTTGTCGGACCAATCGCCGGACCGGCGTTAGGCGGCTGGATTACCGACAGCTATAGCTGGTCGTGGATTTTCTATATCAACATTCCGGTGGGACTTTTTGCAGCCAGCGTGACCTGGTTTATTTACAAGTCGCGCGAATCGGCCACGCGTAAAGCGCCAATAGACACGGTTGGACTCATGCTGCTGATTGCGTGGGTGGCATCGCTGCAAATCATGCTCGATAAAGGCCGCGACCTCGACTGGTTTTCATCGCCGGTGATCGTCTGGCTGGGCATCATTGCGCTGATTGCGTTTGCATTCTTCGTGGTCTGGGAATTGACCGAGAAGAATCCGGTCGTGGATTTACGCCTTTTCGCGGGACGCAATTTCTTTGGCGGCACCGTCGCCATTTCCGTGGCTTACGGCGTGTTCTTCGGCAATCTGGTGTTATTGCCGCAATGGATGCAGCAATACCTCAATTACCGTTCCGTCGATGCGGGGCTGGTAACCGCGCCACTCGGCATTTTCGCGGTGATTCTCGCGCCGGTCATGGGCCGCGTTTTGCCTCGCACCGATGCGCGTGTTGTCGCGACGATGGCGTTTATCGGTTTCGCAATCGTGTTTTATATGCGCTCGAAGTATGTGATCGAGATAGATACCTGGCATCTGGTCCTGCCTACCCTGTTGCAAGGGATTCCGATGGCGTTGTTCTTCGTGCCGTTGACGTCGATTATCTTGTCGGGACTGCCGCCGTCGAAGATTCCCGCTGCTGCGGGTTTATCGAATTTCGCACGGGTTTTTTGTGGCGCGGTCGGAACGTCGCTGTGCGGCAATGCATGGACCAATCGCATTGCGCTTCATCACGAACGTCTGACGGAACAGGCGAACGTGAATAACCCGCTGTTCATGCAGTCGATACAGACGTCGCAGGGGGTATTGCATGTCAACGAAGCTCAGGCGCGCGGTTTATTCGATTACACGGTGAATACCCAAGCCGCGATGATGGGACTGAACGATATCTTTTTTGCTTCCGCCGTTATCTTCATCCTGATTATTCCGCTTATCTGGATTACGAAGCGGGCGAAGGGTGGCGGCGGTGGGGCGGCGGCGGGCGCGCATTGAAGTGGGTGTGGGGCTGGACGAAACTCGGGGGTTTGTGCGGTCCCTTCCGGTCCACCCCGCGATCCCAGCCAGAAAACGAGTAATGGTCGGTTCAACCGCTCTGTGCAACGTGTCAGCAGAGCGTGTGCCGCCTCGCGATGCTTCATCTTTTCCTAGTCGCAAATCGCGATAATCTGGTTCAACTGCTCGCATGCAGCTGCAAACACCTCATCGGGTGCTCGCTTCCACGGATGGGCCTTCGCTCCCCGCGCCCGCCAATCAAAAGACTTGGGCTGATGTCCAAGCACGTAGCTTGTAACGTTTTTCGGCCCCTGGAACTTGATTGCAAACGGATTGGTGTCGTTGAACGCGGCTGTTGTCATCGGAAGGCCGATAACGATCCCGGTCCGTTCGTTGAATGGCTTCGGTGACAGGACCAGCATAGGGTGCATATCCTTCATCTCGCGATCGACCTGAGGGTTGCAGTCAATCCAGATAATGTCGCGCCGATCCGGCGCCCACAAAGCAACTACCATCAAAACGCCTCTACACCCATGCGGCTCGTGGCCACTACCTCACCGCTATGCGTTGCGGGATCGAACTTCGCCAGCTTCTCCGCAAGCGTGAGCTTGCGGGGACCCACCGGCTTCACCGTCACGCCGACCTCGTCAGTTGTCACCTCGACTTCCTGACCAACCTCGAAATGCGCAGAGCGTGCGATGGCGGCGGGAAAATGGACAGCCAGGCTGTTTCCCCACTGCTGGATCGTGAGCGTCGCTGTTTTGGCCATGATGCCAACCTCCTGTGAACGTTGAGACAAGTCTATACGCTTTGTCAAAAGGTTTCGACATGTCTATACGGCGATTGCAGACGCCTTTCCGGGGTCGTCCGAGAGGTAAAAACCACCCTACCCCTTCCGAAACGTAATGTGCGACACCCTCCGCACCATCAGCACCGCCGATAACGCCGCCACCGCAGTCAGCGCGATACCAATGTGTATCGACTGGACGAGCACCTCGCGGGCGCTCTCGATCATCGCCGGCCCATCCAGCCCGGCCGGCGCCAGATCCGCCAGCAACTTCGCACGCAACACGGAATCGATGAGAATTCGCGGATCGGCAAATCGTGGCAGCCACGCCGTACTTACCGGCTCGCCGAGCACCCGCAGCGTGCGCGTAATCACGTCCCGATAATGATGCTGCACGATCACCGCCACCACGCTCGTCCCAAGCATCCCGCCGACCATTCGAGTGGATTGAAGCAGCGCCGTGGTAATGCCGAAGCGCTCACGCCCGGCAATTTCCTGCCCGAATACGTTGAGGTTATTCAGCACGAAACCCAGGCCAATACCAATGCCCGCCATCGGAATTTCGATCCAGATATGCGGCGTGAAAGCATCGGCGAAAGCCAGCGCAATACACGCGAATAACAGCAACGTGAATCCTATCGACAAGATGAACGTCGGCTTGCGCAAATGAATCACAATGCGCGTATTGATAAAACTGCCGATGGCAATAAACATCGCAATTGGCGTAGCCAGTAATCCGGCCTGCTGAGGCGATAAACCAAAACCGCCCTGCAGCAAAAGCGGCGCGAAAAAGATCAGCGAAAACATCACGAAACCCGACAGCATCGACAACGTGAATAACGTGACAAGCTGCGGGTCCTTGAAGAGGTCGAGTGGAATGATCGGATGAGTCGCGCGACGCTCGCATATCAATAACGCCACGGCGCCGATCGCCACGCACGCGGCCAACACCACGTTCCCCGTAGTGAGGCCGCTCTTCGGCACGGCTTCAATGAATGCCTGCAAGCCGCCGAGCACCAAGGCAACCAGCACCGCGCCCGGCCAGTCGATCTTCACCGCCCCCTCGCGCGGCCGATGGAAATTCGGCAAATGCGCCCAGATGAAATAAAACGCGGCAATCCCCACCGGCAGGTTGATCAGGAAGGTCGAGCGCCAGCCCCAGTGCTCGCTCATCCAGCCGCCGAGCGACGGCCCCGCTGCGGTCCCGATCCCGTACGACGCCGCCATCACCACCTGCCAGCGCACCCGCAAACGCGGATCGGGAAAGAGATCGGGAATCGACGCGAACGCCGTGCCGACCATCATTCCGCCGCCCACGCCTTGCAAGCCGCGCGCGATCACGAGGAACAGCATGTCGTTGGCGACGCCGCATAGCACCGAAGCCGCTGTGAACGTGACCACTGCGGCAATCACGAATTTCTTGCGGCCGAAATAATCGCCAAGCCGGCCGAAGACCGGAACGGTCACCACCGACGCCAGCAAATACGCGCTCGCAATCCACGCGTAATACTCGAAACCATGCAATTCCGCGACGATGGACGGCAGCGCCGTACTGACCACGGTCTGGTCAAGTGCCACCAGCATATTGACGAGGCCAATGCCGAGCATCGCAAGAAGTGCGTTGCGGAAAGGCAAGGGTGATCTGGATTCGGGATGTGGCGTGGAGGCGGAAGAAGAAGCGGATTGCGGAGCGGATTCAGACACGGGCGAGGAGTTAGGAGAGTAAAAGAGAAGAATCGATACAAACATCGCATCCCGGATTGTATGACGTCATTATTTCATCCGGCCGGTCAGGATCGAACCGAACACGTTTAAACGCGGAACATTACTCAAATTATTACTGTCGACCATTTGTAAGCCGGCTCAAGCCGTGCAATCAGGCATTTCAACCGAAGGAGAACCGTATGTTCAAACGAATCGTCGTGGCCATTGACGGTAGCCGTACCTCGCGCCGGGCATTCGAATCCGCGCTCGAACTCGCCGCCACGCATGGCGCGATACTGCAGCCTTATTACGTGGTTGAAAACGCCCCGGTCTATTACGACGTCCCGGGCTACGACCCATCCATCCTGCGCGACGAGCTCGCCGACGAAGGTGCCAAACTCGCCGACGAAGCGAACGCCGAGATGAAGCAGCGCGGCGTGCAAGGCGCCGTGGTGATTGCCGAGGGTACGTCGGTGGACGACGTCGCGGAGATGGTGCTCGCCGGCGCCGCCGCGTTCAACGCGGACCTGCTTGTGATGGGCACGCACGGCCGCAAGGGTTTCCAGCGGCTGATACTCGGCAGTGTCGCGGAAAGATGCCTGCGCCAGGCAACGCTGCCGGTGCTGCTGATTCCCGCCGCTTCCGGGACCGATGCCGCGCCTGCATCAAAGGAAGAATGAAGCTCCCGGGCGGCCGCAGAACGGGTTCTCACGCGACGTTTTGCCACCCGGAGGGCGATCGCATCGATGGGACAATTTCCTTGTTCCAGATCAAAACGAACTAAAAGCGAGCGAGCCATGCAAACCGTCCACGAGACCCCCGTTCCTCTGCCCAGCGCCCCCTCGCGCCACGCCACTCATTGCTCGAGCTGCGCGTTAAGGCACTACTGCCTGCCGCAAGGGCTCTCTTCCGACGACGTCAACAGGCTGCAAAAGGTGGTCGTCAACGCTCGGACGATCAAGCGGGGCGAAACCCTGTTTCGCGTCGGAGACACCTTCGACACGCTCTACGCCGTCCGCTCCGGCTCGATCAAAACGGTGGTATCAACCGCGAATGGCAACGGCCGCGAACAGGTCATGGGCCTTCATCTTGGTGGCGATCCACTCGGCCTCGAAGGATTCGATAATGGCCGGCACGCCTGCCACGCCATCGCCCTCGAAGACAGCTCGGTCTGTCTCGTTCCCTACGTGCATTTTGAGCGCGCCTGCCGCGAAACCAGCGCCCTTCAGCGCCGGCTGCTGCAGTTGCTGAGCCGTGAAGTCGTCCGGAAAACCGCGCAAACCCTCATTCTCGGCACGTTGCGCGCCGACGAACGGGTCGCCGCCCTGCTGCTCGATCTCTCTGCCCGGCTGAGCCATCGCGGTTATGCGGGCCACGAATTCAACCTGCGCCTGACACGCGACGACATGGGCAGTTTTCTCGGCATCACGCTGGAAACCGTCAGCCGGACGCTCTCGCGTTTTCAGGCAAAAGGCCTGATCGATGCAAAGGGCAAGCTCATCCAGATCCTTGACTTCGACGGCCTGCGCGCGATCTAGCACATCCGCCAGTTTCCGGCCCGTTTGTGACCCAAGCAGGCTTGGCATGTCCTCTGCTACGATTTATCGTTTTGCATCGGCCCGTGCCCGGAGACAAAGCGAAATGAATCGCGAACCTACCCCGCTGCATCCGCTGCTCGCCCGCCTGCGCGAAGCGCGCCAGATCACCGACGCGTTGTTCGCCATCGTCAAACGCGAATTCCTGTATGAGCGCCCGATTTCCGAGCGGCATCGGATCGTGTTCTACATCGGGCATCTGGAGGCTTTCGACCGCAATCTGTTCGATCAGCGCCTCTTCGACCTGCCCAGCCCGAATCCGGAGTTCGACCAGTTGTTTGCGTTCGGCATCGATCCCGTCGATGGCGGCCTGCCGAGCGACCAGCCTCAAGACTGGCCGTCGCTCGACACGATTCGCGCGTATGTGCAGCGAATTCGTGACGACATCGATACGCGTTTCGATTCCGTCGAAATTACAAAACGTGAAGATAAGCACGACAATTCCAGCGCGCCGGAGACCACGCCCGAGACGCTGCTGGAGGTCGCGATCGAGCACCGGCTGATGCACGCGGAAACGCTCGCGTACATGTTGCACCAGTTGCCGCTGCATCAAAAGACCGGACCTGACGTCACCGAAGACACTGCGAAACATCCGCTCGACAATACGGCGGCGCGGGAAATGGTTCACGTGCCCGCGGGCAGGACGACGCTCGGCCTGGCGCGTGACAGCGGCACGTTCGGCTGGGACAACGAGTTCGGCGAGCATAGTGTGGAGGTGCCCGCGTTCGAGATGGACCGCTACATGGTGACGAATTCGGACTGGCTGGATTTCATCGATGCCGGCGGCTACGGGCATCGCGATTACTGGCGGGACAGCGACTGGGCGTGGAAGGAGCGTGAAGGCATCGACAAGCCGGCGTTCTGGGTACGCGATGAATCGCCGGCGGATTCTTCGGGAGATTGGAAGCTGCGGACCATGTTCGCCGAGATCCCGTTGCCCGCGGACTGGCCGGTGTACGTGAGTCACGCCGAAGCCAATGCGTATGCGAAATGGGCGGGCAAGTCGCTGCCGACTGAAGCGCAATGGCAACGTGCGTCGGAGGCGGCCCCGCATGCCCAGCAGGGCAATTTCGATTTCCGCCGCTGGGAACCGTCACCGGTGCAGGCTCACCCGGAGAATCGCAGCGCGGCGGGCGTGGTGGGGCAATTCGGCAACGGTTGGGAATGGACATCGACGACCTTCGGGCCGTTACCCGGCTTCGAGCCCTTTCCGTTCTACCTGGGTTACTCCGCGAACTTCTACGACGGCCAGCATTTCGTGCTCAAAGGCGGCTCGCCACGCACGGCGGCCTGCATGCTGAGACCGAGTTTTCGCAACTGGTTTCAAGCGCATTACCAGTACGTGTATGCGGGGTTCCGTTGCGTGCGGGCGTGACGAATATGCTTTGGCTGCAGCAGTCTGCATGCTCGATCTGACGTTTAATGTCTGATAGGTGATTCGCGATTCATGATTTGTAAGGGCTGTCCACGGTTCAACGGCGCCCTGATAGCGACGCTGTAAAGCGGCTTGAACAGTCCCTTCGCGTTAAACCCAGGTGGCAGCATGGCTGCCTCCGGTCTAAAGATCCAGGACCAGCTCCTGGCTCAACGCCCGCGATACACAGCAAGTCAGATACTCTCGTTTCTCGTCGTCTCCGAGAATGCAGTCGTTGTGTTCCACCTCACCCGACAAATACCGCACCTTGCACGTACCGCATAATCCGGCCCGGCACGAGGTTTCAATCGCCACACCCGCCTCCTCCAGCGCGTCGGCAATGCTCTGGTCTGCTGACACCGGGATCTGCTGCCCGGTGCTCGCAATCCTCACGATGAACTCGCCCACGGCCGCCGCGACGGTCTCACTCACGTCCCGTTCCGGCGCCTTGAAATGTTCGAAGTGAACGGTTCCGCGCGTCCAGTGTTCAGTTGCTGCAGCGCACGCCTTCATGAAGCCGCCCGGGCCGCAGTAATACACATGCACACCGGGCGCGGTCTCCCTCAACAAGCCCCTTAAATCCAGTCCCTTGGAAGGATCGCCGTTATCGAAGTGAAATTGCAGCTTGCCACTGGCATGCAATGGCGCAAGTTCGGCCGCGAATGCCGTGCAGCTTTCGTCCTTTGCGCAATAGTGCATGTCATAGTCGATACCCACTTCTTCCAGCCGATGCGCCATCGCTTTCAACGGCGTCACGCCAATACCGCCAGCCAGCAGGATGACCTTGCTGGCATCGGCGGCAAGTTCGAAGTTATTGCGCGGATAACTGATGCGCACCTTGTCCTGCACATGCAAGGTATCGTGCAGCGTTTTCGAGCCGCCCCGGCCCGCGTCGTCGCGCAAGACCGCAATCACATAGCGATGCCGTTCGTCAGGCGAATTGCTTAGCGAGTACTGACGGACGAAACCATCGTTCAGATGGATATCGATGTGCGCGCCCGCCGTGAAAGCGGGTAACGCTTCGCCCGATGGATCGACGAACTCGTACGAGTTAATGCCTCTGCCTTCGAAGCGGATCTGGCGCACCATTAAATTGAGTGTGTCACCGTCCGCCGGTTTGTCTGAACTTGCCATTGCTTTTCCTTGCAGGTCTTCATAAGGACCGGGCAACTTGTGTTGGCCGGTCCTTCGCTGAACCGTTCAACCCTTCACCGACGCCTCGAGCGCATCGAACTTTTCACGCACAAATGCCGCTCGCTCGTCGCCCTTCAGTGTCTCGCTTTCGGTCAGGATCGCGACAATCCGCTTCGTCACATTGCGGCGATTCGCGACCTCCTGTTCGACGGTCTCGCCTTCCGGAATATCGAACACGTTGCCCGAGCAATAACTATTCGGCGCACCCGCGTTGGCGCGGAACCATTCGGCAAAGTTCTCCGCCGACGCTGCCGGGTTCGCGCCGCGTACCGCGTCGCGCAGCATCTTGCGAAACAGGAACAAGCCGGCGTCGAACTTCGTCGGATTCTCCAGCGCATGAACCGCGATCGGCCGCTGGCTGATGATGGCTTCGTAATCGCCAGGGGCATATTGAGCGTCCTTGTAGTTCTCGCGCTCACGATGGTTCGGCGGAATCGGCGGCAAGTCCTCCAGCTTGTATTTGCCGAAGCGCTCAGGACGACGCATGGCTACCTGCCCTTCAAGGAAATCGATCGACTCGTAGCCGACCAGCGATTTATCACAGATGCCGCGCGTATCGATGCCCGGGCCCATCACGCGCCAGCCGATCATCTTGCTGTTTTCATCGTCGACAGGAACGGTCCAGCGGATGATGTGGAAACGGCTGAACAGCTTCTTCTTTGAACCATCTTCCGACGTATAGGCGTGCAGGCTCAGGTTGGGCAGGACCTGATGCTGGACGCGCACGAATAGCCTGTCTTTATCGACGCGGCGAGCGCCCGCGCACGCAAGGCTCCGGCCTTGCTGCACCGGCACGAAATGCATGTCGGGCGCGACTTCCATGGACTTCGCGCCGACTTCGTCGAACGTCGTGCCCTGGTACTTGCCGTTCACCACGTTCTTGCCCGCGTGAAGCGCGGTCGGATGATAGTTGTCCGCGGCGTTGTCCTGCACCTGCAGCCAGTTGCAATGCTGGAAGTTGCTGTAGGCCACGAGTTCATCGCCGGGCGCGACGGTGAAGTCGCCTTCCCATTCCGGGAACGGCGGCTCCTTGTCGGGTGGCCCCATGTATGCAAACACCAGACCATTGCGCTCTACAGCCTTGTACGCGCCCTGCTGGATCGAGCACGCGTATTTCTCGGCCTCTTTTTCTTCACCGTTGGGAAATGGGACATGGAGACAGGTGCCGTCTACGTCGAAGACCATGCCGTGATAGCAGCACTTGATGCCGTGCTCCTGGATCGCGCCATATTCAAGCGATGCCCCACGATGCACGCAGTGCGCGTGCAGCACGCCCACCCGGCCGCTGCCGTCGCGAAATGCAACCAGCTCTTCGCACAGGATCTTCAGGAAACGCGGGGTATCGGTGAGTTCGATCGACATGCAGACGGGATGCCAGAAAGCCCGCATGTATTCGCCCATTGGCGTGCCGGGTCCTGTCTCGGTCAGCTCCGGATCGTGACCCGGAACCTTGCTGGTGTAGTACCCGCCAAACGGCACGAGCTTCTTCTGCACCACGCCACCACCGGCGCTTTTCTGACCTTCTGCTTTGTCTGACTTGATATTCATGGGGATCCTCTGCTGGGTTTATCCATCTTGTCGAGCCGGCTTGTCCGTCCGTCTCGATTGTCTTGATTTTTATACGTTCGCTTTGTGCTCTAGATTCTGAACTCCGAACTCTGTATACAAAGATACGATTCAGAGTGCCGCGCTGTCTCTACAGGTAAACGCTTGGTCCTTTCCGCTTGGTCCTTTCCGCTTGGTCCTTTCCGCTTGGTCCTTTCCGCTTGGTCCTTTCTTTTGCGCTATCCGGTCAAGCCGTTTGACGCTGTCCCGTGCCAGCCTGTAACCTGTTGAACTCTGTATCCAAACTTTTATCGAGAGCCATCATGGTCGCCAAACTTCTGAAGCTTCAGGCACGTACCGACTATGTCGATGAAGTCTACAAAGTGCTGCTCGACGCGATTAGCGAAGGATCGCTTGCACCGGGAACCCGCATTACGCAGGAAGAAATTGCCGACCAGCTTGCGGTCTCACGGTCACCCGTCTTGCAGGCGCTGCGTCTGCTCAAGAAAGACGGACTCGTGCAGGACGCGCCGGGGCGCGGTCTTCTTGTCACCCCCCTCGATCCCACCTGGATCGCCCATCTCTACGAGATCCGCGGCGCGCTCGATTCGCTTGCCGCGAGTCTTGCGGCACAACGCGGCGCGAAGCTCGATAAAGCACTGATCACGCGAGGCCGCCGCGCGTCGAAAGGCGACGACGTGAAAGCCATGATCGACACGGACTGGGCCTTCCATTCCGCCATCTACCTTGCATCGGGCAATCCGTTGATCGCTGAGACCGCGCATCTTCACTGGGTTCATCTGCGCCGGGTAATGGGCGCCGTGCTGCAATCGTCGGCTCAACGCAAATCCATCTGGGATGAACACGCGGCGATTGCCGAGGCTATCGCCGCAGGCGACGCTCGCCGCGCCGCGGAACTCACGGACCTCCACACCAGCCGCGCCCGTGAGAACCTGGTGCGACGGCTGGGGGAGGTGCTGAGTGAAGAAGTGGAAGACGCGGCGCATCAGTCTTGAACAAGCGTCTTAAGCACGCGTCTGCACGCCGCTTTCCATCACGCGCTCGGTGTCTTTCATCGCTTCGCGTTTGCGGCTGTTCACGAGTTTCGCGGGCACCGTGAACACGAGCACACTGCCGATGATCAGGCTCGCTGCAAGCCCGAGCACGCCGTTTCCGGTTGATCCCGTTGCGGTCTGGATCAGCCCGATGACATAAGGGCTGACCACGCCCGAGATGCTGCCTACCGAGTTGGCAACGGCGAGCCCGGCCGCTGCTGCAGCACCGCCGAGAATGGCCGGCGGAAGGACCCAGAACTGCGAAATGGTCGTCATTACACCCATCGTGCCAACGGTCAGTGCAAGCATTGCGATCGGCGTGGAATGCGCATACGAAACGCTGAAGTACAAACCTACTGCACCAACAATCCCCGGCAGCGCAAGGTGCCAGCGGCGCTCGCCGCGAGCATCCGAACTGTGGCTGACGAGCACCATGGTGATGGCTGCCGCGGCATACGGAATCGCGCTCAGCAAACCGATGTTCAACGGATCGGACACGCCGCTCGCCTTGATCAAGGTAGGCAGCCAGAAGCTCACGCCGTAGAGGCCCATCGTGAAAAAGAAGTAGATCAGGCTGAGCAGCAAGACCTTCGGATGCAGGAGACCGTCCTTCACGGAATGCAGCACATGCGCCGACCGTTCCTCGACCAATGCGCCTTCAAGGAAGGAACGCTGTGATGAGGAAAGCCATTTGGCGTCGCTGACTTTGTCGTCGAGATAAACCAGCGCGATCAACCCCAGGATTGCGGTCGGAATGCCTTCGAGCACGAAGAGCCATTGCCATCCGGCGAGCCCATGCGTGCCGCCCATGTGGTTCATGATCCAGCCGGACAGCGGACCGCCCACCACTCCCGACATGGGGATACCGGTCATGAACAGCGCCGTGACCTTGCTGCGCCGCGACGACGGGAACCAGTAGGTGAGATAGAACAGGATTGCGGGGATGAAACCCGCCTCTGCTACACCAAGCAGGAAACGCATGATGTAGAAACTGGTCGGCGAGGTGACGAACATCATGCCGGCGGAGATGATGCCCCACGTGATCATGATCCGCGCGATCCAGCGCCGCGCGCCGACCTTCAACAACAGCAGGTTGCTGGGTACTTCGAACAGCAGGTAGCCGACGAAGAACACGCCTGCACCCGCACCATAGACGGCATCGCTGAAATTAAGGTCCTTGAGCATTTGCAGCTTCGCAAATGCCACGTTGATGCGGTCCAGATACGCGCACAAATAACATAGGAACAGGAACGGCAATAGTCGCCACGTAATCTTGGAGAACGTGGACGCTTCGTCGCGTTTGCTGAATGCGGCCGGACTAGCGGGATTCATGTCTTGTCTCCTGGGGGATCGGATAAAAGCGGGACGCCGGCCTGTCTCTTGATGGTGGCTGTTTCGTCCCAGCTTGATGCGGTTCGTTCAACGCATGGCGTGATCAGTCAAACATGTCGGGCTGCGTGGCGACGAGGTCATTCCAGATGGTCTGGAAATGCAGCCAGCCAATGTATTCGCTGCCCACATGCTCGCGGCTATAGCGGGCCCGGTCCGGTGTGACGAGCTTCGGCGTGATGCCGGTTGCATCAATCATCAATTGCTGCTGGCAGCACCGTTCCAGCGCGATAAACCAGAACGCCGCTGACTCTATGCTGTGACGGCTTGCCGTGAGCAGACCGTGATTCTGGTGGATGGCAGCCTTCACACCCTTGAACGCGTTCGCAACCTTGTGGCCCGCCTTCACTTCGACCGCGACCTGGCCGGCTTCATCGCCGATCACTACGTGGTCTTCGAAAAATGCAGCGGCATCCTGCGTGATCGGCTCGAGCTTCTTGCCGAGCGCGGCGAACGCCGTGCCGTACACCGTGTGCGCATGGCACATCGCCACAATGTCCTGATGCATTTCGTGAACGGCAGCATGCAGCACGAAACCCGCTCGATTGATCGCATGATTGCCTTCGACCACACGGCCTTCGTGATCCGAGCAAATCAGGTTCGACACCTTCACTTGCGAGAAGTGAATGGCCATCGGATTGGTCCAGTACAAGCCGGGGTTTTCCGGATCGCGCACAGTCAGGTGGCCGGCGAAACCGTAATCAAACCCCTGCAGTGCAAACGCCCTGCACGCGCCGACCAGACGTTCCTTCAAGTGCTGCCGCTGCGCCGCGGCATTCGCGAACGTCGGCAATTCCGGAAAGATCAGCCCTTCCTGGTCCGGCTGATAAATCGATACCTTTCCATCCTTCACCAGCTTTTCCGCTGCGTCGGAACGCGCTTCCATGACAGCCGCCATTTCGTTTATCTCCTGTAGAACAAGGGGGATTGTTTTCAGGGCTTAATGGTCGTCCGCGCGACGCTCATTGACAAACGATGACTGTTCATAGAAAGATGAACAGCATTCATGTATTAGCGAAAAACATTCCATCGGAGGCGGATCACGCATGCGACGAATACCGAATTTCGTGCTGTTGCGCGCGTTTGAAGCGGCCGCGCGACTTGAAAGCTTCACGCTCGCAGCGGAAGAATTGCACTTGTCACAATCCGCGATCAGTCATCAGGTCAAGGAACTGGAGACGTATTTCGGCTTGCCCTTATTTCATCGACGCAACCGCCGCGTCGAAACCACGGCCGAAGGCAGAAGGCTTTTCGACAGCCTCGGGCGCGTATTCGATGTGATCGAGGCCGCGTGCAGCGAGGTGGCTTTATCGCCGCAAGCGCAAGTGCTGGCAGTTCATTGCGCTCCCAGTCTTGCGGTGAAATGGCTCGGGCCGCGCTTGCCTAAATTCATGCAAGCTCATCCCGACATCACTATCCGGCTTTCATCGGGCGCGGAGCCGATTGACCTGACTCGCATGCATGAAGTCGATATCGCAATCAGTTACGGCATGGCGGTGGAACGTCCTGGCCTGCGCGTGCATCCGCTCGGCGCGGAGCGGATTGTGCCAATGTGCTCGCCCGGCATGTTGCGCGACGGCATAACGCTGGAGCAGCAGATTGTCGACTTCACGCTTATCGATTCACAACTCAGTCGCGTGACATGGCGCGACTGGTTCACGCTGAATAGACTGGCGTTCCCGAACAAGCCACGCCCTTCGTTTGATCGCGGCGCGCTGGCGATATCGGCCGCGGTCGACGGCATGGGTATCGCGCTCGAAACCACGCGTCTCGCCGAACGCGAATTCGCGCGCGGCGAATTGATCGAGTTTGGCGAAGGGCACTTCAAACCCTTCATGCGCGAGACGCACTTCCTGACGTACCGGACGAACGAACGCAACCTCGACAAGGTGAAGCTGTTCAGGCTCTGGCTCGCTGACATAGCGGGAATGACCGCGCAGTGGCAAGCCGACGCGGCGCTATAAGCGACTCTTGGAAGCAATCCATAATTGCATTTATAAATATAAAAATGCAAAATGCAATGCATGGAAAATAATCGCGGTTTCAATTCAGAAGCGCGGCTGACGGTAGCGAACACGTCACTTCGCTTTGTCGACTTGCCGGGCATATTCGGAGACACGCTTTACCGGTTGCCCGTCGTCCTGCGCCTGTTGCTCGAGAACGTGATTCGCAATACGAATGGCGATGAACGCCGGTTGGCGGTCGAAGGCATCGTCGAATGGCTGGAACATGGCACGAGCGAAGTCGAGATCGCTTTCCAGCCTGAGCGCGTGCTCATGCATGACACGACCAGTACGCCGGCGCTAGTCGATATTGCAGCCATGCGCGACGCGCTCGCCGAAGCCGGGGCAGACCCGGGCGCGCTCAACCCCGTTCTTCCCGTCGACGCGTCGGTCGATCACTCGCTGGCGGTCGACTATTTCGCGCGGCCTGACGCGGTGCCAATGAACCTGCAGCAGGAACTTCGCCGTAACGCCGAGCGTTACCGCTTCCTGCGTTGGGCGTCGCGCGCATTGACCGGCGTGCGCATTCACCCGCCTGGCACCGGGATCATGCACACGATCAACCTGGAGCAACTGGCGACGGTCGTATCGGTCCAGGAACGCGATGGTGAACGATGGGCTGTAGCGGACAGTTTGATCGGCACGGACAGTCACACGCCCATGATTAACGGCATTGGCGTGCTTGGCTGGGGCGTAGGTGGCCTTGAGGCGCAAACCGTGATGTTCGGCATGCCGGTCATGCAGCGTATCCCGGACGTGGTGGGTGTGCGCCTGACAGGAGCACTCAAGCCCGGAGCACTTGCCACGGATCTCGCGTTGACCGTCACGCAAAGACTGCGGGAGATTGGCGTTGCCGGTGAATTCGTCGAGTTCTTTGGTCCGGGCGTCGCCACGCTCACTGCCGGCGAACGCTCTGTCATTGCAAACATGGCGCCGGAATACGGAGCCTCCACGGGCTTCTTCCCCGTCGATCAAAGCACGCTCGATTACTTGCGCTCGACTCATCGAAACGCGGCGGCAATCACACTCGTTGAAGCGTTCACCAAGCGGACCGGCCTGTGGTTCGATCCTTCTGCCGAGCCGGTTTTTACGCGCACTATCGAGATCGACCTGAGCGCGATCGGCATGCATGTGGCGGGGCCGCGGCGCCCTCAGGATCTGCTCGATTATTCGGCTACGTCGAAAGCACTCGATACGCTTGCGTTCGTGCCCAAGGCCAACGCGTTCGGCATGCCGAAGCATCCTGTTGTGATTGCCGCCATCACCAGTTGCACGAATACATCGGACCCCGCCTTGCTGATCGCCGCCGGGCTCGTGGCTAGGAAAGCGCGCAAGCTGGGCCTGACGGTGCCGAGCTGGATCAAGACCTCGCTCGGGCCTGGTTCGCCTGCAGCGGCGCTGTATCTGGAACGTGCCGGACTTATCGATGATCTCTCGGCACTGGGTTTCGATATCGTCGGTTACGGCTGCACTACGTGCATTGGCAATTCGGGCCAGCTCACCGACGAAGTGAAATCTGCGCTTGCCGCCGAGGCAATTTATCCGGTCGCCATGTTGTCGGGAAATCGAAATTTTCCTGGCCGCATTCATCCCGACCTGGATCTTGGCTTCATCATGTCGCCGCCGCTGGTAGTCGCATTTGCGCTGTCAGGCGATGCGCAAGCCGACCTAAGCCATGACGCTGTGCAGACCACCTCGGACGGAACACCGGTCTTCCTGAGCGATCTATGGCCCACCCGAGAAGAGGTCGCCAAGCTGCTCGAACAAGCAGCGGATCCGGCCGACTATCCGCGTGCGTTTGCTATCGCCAGCGAGAATCCTGCGTGGCAGGAAATCAATGCACCCGCTACCGCGCAATTCCCATGGAACCCACACTCGAACGCCTTAAGGCGTCCGCCATTCGCCGCCGTAACCGAAGGCACGCAGTTGGGAATGTATAGCGCCTACCCATTGCTCGTCCTTGGCGACGACATCACGACCGACCATATCTCGCCCGCCAGCGCCATACCAAAGGACAGCTTCGTCGCAGACTTTCTCGTCTCCCGAGGCGATGACCGCGATGACCTCAACGTTTTTGCATCGCGTCGCGGCGACTGGGAAGTCATGATCCGCGCGGCGTTCTATAACAAGTCGCTGGTCAACCTCCTGCAACCCGGCGCGCCGGTCGCTCATACGCTGCACGTTCCGACCGGCGACATCAAGCCGATTCATGAAGTCGCAGCGCAATATCGAGCGGATGGGGACGCCGTCGTGCTCATTGCAGGCGAACGGTACGGCACGGGTTCCTCCCGCGACTGGGCGGCGAAAGGTCAGCGGCTGCTTGGAATTCGCGCCGTGCTGGCGGTCAGTTTTGAACGAATCCACCGCTCGAACCTGATCGGCATGGGCATCTTGCCGCTACGATGGCCAGCGGGCGTCAGCCCCGTCACGCTGAACATTCAGCCGGGTGATAAGGTGGAAGTTGACGCGCCGCCCGATACGCTCGCGCCGCGTTGCAGGGTCAATGTAAAGATCGTGCGGGCAGACGCGAGCGTCGAATCATTCGTCGTTACGGCTGCTGTCGAAACGCAATTGGAAGTCGCATTACTGCGCTGTGGCGGTGTCATTCCACTGATCTTGCAAAAGACCCTGGCCGCTCAAGGCAACAAATAAAAGCATGAACGACAGATCGATAGCCGTTCAAATAGTCGAGTGGATCAGGACCGAAGCGATGGAAGTGGGCAGTCATCTGCCCGCGCAAAAAATTGCCGACCATCTTCGGCTATCACGCTCGCCGGTCAACGAAGCTTTATCGCTGCTGCACGAAAAAGGCGTGCTAAGCCGCGAGCGCAACCGCGGATTTTTCGTGGCAAACCCTGCGATTGAATGGGTGACGGAAGACGGCGATTCAATTGGTTTGAGCGGCCCGGACGTAGTCACGAGCGCGTATTTCCGTATAGCTGATGACCGGCTGAAAAGTGCGTTGCCCGACGAGGTGTCGGAGCAGATGCTCAAGACCCGGTACGGCCTGACGTCGACGCAACTCACAGCGGTTCTGGGTCGCATTGCGCAGGAAGGCTGGGCCGAGCGGAAACCCGGGTACGGATGGCAATTCTCGGCCATGCTGACGACGCCCGACAGCTTGATGAAATCGTACCGCCTGCGTCTGGCGCTCGAACCGGCTGCGCTTCTGGAACCCGGTTATTGGCTCGACCCGAAAGTGCTGGAGCGCTGCCGGGCAGCAGAACGGCATCTGCTCGACGGTGGTATCGAAACCGATACGGCAGATCAATTGCATGACCGCGGCGTCCGCTTTCACGAGTCTCTGGTCGAGGCGTCCGGCAATGCGTTTTTCATCGATACGATCAAGCGCGTGAATCGCGTGCGCCGACTGCTTTCATACAGGTCGATGCAGCATCGCGAGCGATACAAGAAACATTGCAAGCAGCATCTGCATATCCTGGCGCTGCTTGAGAAGGAACGTAACGAAGAAGCGTCCGAAGCGCTGCGCGAACATCTTCAGCATACGCTCGACGCCCTTTCACGCATCGGCAACATTCTCAAACCCTAGGTTCGGTTTGCGCCGACCGTTCATTGATCGAGACGCCATGACAACCGGCTCATCCGTACTCTCCGCTTTCGCGCCCACCGGCACGCTGCGCGCGTCGATCAACCTGGGCAATCCGATCCTCGCCAACAAGGACGCGCTCACCGGCGAGCCAAGCGGTGTTTCCATCGATCTCGCGAGGGAGCTCGGCAACCGGCTGAGCCTGCCAGTTGCACTCGTAGTTTTCGATACCGCTGGAAAGTCCGTCGAAGCGGTCAGCGACGAACGCGCGGATACCGGCTTCTTCGCAATCGATCCGGCACGTGGGGCCAGCATTGCGTTCACTGCACCCTATGTGCTGATCGAAGGCTTTTATATGGTCCGCAACGATTCCCCGATCCAGGGCAACAGCGAAGTCGATAGCGCCAACACACGCGTCGCGGTCGGTAAAGGCAGCGCTTACGATTTGTTTCTATCGCGGGAACTGAAGCATGCACAGATCGTGCGCGCGCCTTCGTCGCCGACCGTGGTGCAGACCTTTCTCGAACAAGGGCTGGAGGTGGCCGCAGGCGTAAAGCAACAACTTGAAAGCGATGCTGCAAAAACCCCGGGCCTCCGCTTGCTCGGCGAGCGCTTCATGGTCATTCAGCAAGCAATGGGATTGCCCAAGAGCCGTGGTGATGCAGCGGCGGACTATCTTCGGCGTTTCCTGGAAGAGATGAAAGCGTCGGGCTTCGTTGCGGACGCATTGCAGCGGCACAAGATCAACGGCGCATCGGTGGCCCCTGCGGCCTGACCGCTGGGGCGCGGCGCGCCAAGGGCAAACCATTTTAGTTTGCGCTCCTAATTTCTATTCACAATCCTTCCTGCATCAACGTCAGATCACATCAATAAGCGCCTGTCTAGTGCTGTTTTCCCAGGTGATCCGAATATCGGCCGCCGATCGGCAGGACTGCTCTTCCCAACGCCAATATGAGCTTCTACGATCGCTTCCTATCGATTCATCGCATGAGTCACGCATTGTGCAAATCCTCCCCGGAAGGACGTTTGATGGAAATCCCCGTGTCCCCCACCCCTCGCCTGCTTGCTCTGCGCCGCGTGGAAAACCGCTGGATTCATTCTATGAAACGCGTAGCAATTGCGGGAGCGTTGGCACTCACAACTGCCCAGCCCGCAACCGGATGGGCCGCTGCCCCGGCACTTCCGGAGATCCGTTTTGCCATTAACACGGACACGACAACGTCCATGCCCGGCAACGTGTTACGCAATACGTTTACCGACGAAATCCTCGCGAACGTAATCGAGTCTCTGGTGGCGCTCAAGAGCGACTTGTCGGTCGCGCCCATGCTCGCTGACAGTTGGGACATCTCGCCGGATGGCAAGCAATACACATTTCACTTGCGGCATGGCGTGCTGTTCCATGACGGCACGCCGTTCACTTCCGCCGATGTGAAATGGAGCTTCGACTTCTTCATGAAGCCGCAGTCCGGCTACGTGTGTCGCGGCAACTATGACGGACACCGGGGTCCAAAAGTGCTTGCCGTCACCACGCCCGATCCGCATACCGTGGTGTTTGATCTGGACCGGCCGTCGGCACTTTTTCTCACGCACATGACGGAACCGCGCTGTCCGCTTGCCATCCTGAGCCATGCAAGCGTGGACAAGAATGGCGCGTGGCTGAAGCCGGTTGGAACCGGCCCGTTCGTGTTCAGCGAGTGGAAACAAGGGCAGTACGTGTTGCTCAAACCCTTCGCCCAATACCAGTCGCGCACTGAAGCGCCGAGCGGACTGGCAGGCGCCAAGCATCCGCAGGCCGATGTGCGCTTCGTCGCCATTCCCGACGAAGCGGCACAAGTCTCCGCGCTCATGTCCGGACAGATCGACGTGATGAACATATCGGAAAACAACTTGCCGCCCGCCGATCCTCACTGGCATGTGATCGTGGGACCAGGCGCCGATCCCGCCGCGATGCTGATGCAAACGCGTGACCCTTTGCTTGCCGACGTCCGCATCCGCCGCGCGATCGCGCTTGCGGTGGATTTGCCGGGCGTGGTGAACGCGGTCAGCGGCGGCATGGCGCGCTACAACTCATCGCTGACACCGGATGCCGAAGCGTTCTATACCGCCGGCGACGCGGTTGGATACAAGCAGAACCTGCCCGAGGTCAAGCGTCTGCTCGCGGCAGCCGGTTATGCGGGCCAGACCTTGACGCTCGAAACCAACCGCCGATATCCGCACATGTACTCGACTGCGGTGTATATGCAATCGCTGCTTTCGCAGGCGGGCATCAACGCGAAATTGCAGGTAGTGGAATGGGGTACGCAGGTGAACGACTTTCGCTCGGGGCATTTCCAGCTGATGTCGTTTGGTTATTCGGCGCGCATCGAGCCTGCGCTCATGTACGGCGATGTACTCGGCGACAAATCCAAAAATCCGATGGTGCAATGGGACAACCCTAAAGCACGCGCGCTGCTGCGCAGCATTGACGGCGTGAGCGACCCCTCCGCCCGAAAGCAGGTCTTCCAGCAGTTGCACCAGATGATGATGGATGACGTCCCCATGATCGTGCTCTACGACTCACCCGACCTGACACTTGTGAGCAACCGGTTGCAGGGCGTGACGACCTGGCCCCTGCGCCTGAAGCGCTTTTCCAACGTGACGAAGAACTAGGCAAGCCGATGCTCAGCTACATCATCAAGCGACTATCGATGGCGGTTCCGACGGTTTTTATCGTGACCCTGCTGGTATTCGGCATGATCCGCGCCATTCCCGGCGACCCGGCTTCGCTCATGCTCGGCGACCTCAACGACCCGGCGCTGCTGCAGCAAATGCGCCACTCGTTTGGTCTCGATCAATCGATCCCCGCGCAATTCGTGATCTGGGTATCGCATCTGCTGTCGGGCGACTTCGGCATGTCGATCGTCCGGCATCAGCCGGTGCTGGAACTGATCCGCGAAACCTTCCCCGTGACCGCGGAGATCGTGCTCGCCGCGACTTTCCTCGCGTGCGTGATCGCCATTCCCGCCGGCTTGTTCGCTGCCTGGATGCAAAACCGGCGCGGCGATCTGGCGGTCGTCATGGGCAGCATCATGCTGGTCTCCATCCCCAGTTTCTGGGCGGGTATCCTGCTCATCTGGTTGTTCGGCGTGAAGCTGCACCTGCTGCCCACCTTCGGATATCAACCGTTTTCGCAAGCAGGCTGGGCATCGCTCAAATACCTCGTGCTGCCGGTCATCGCGGTCACGCTGGGAGAAATCGCGGTCGTCACACGCATGATGCGGGCGAGCAGTATCGAAGTCCTGCGGCTGGAATATATCGCTCACGCGCGCGCTAAAGGTCTGTCGGAACGTCGCGTGCTGCTGCGCCATACGCTGCCCAATGCGTTCGGTCCCACGCTCACCGTGATCGGTCTCGTGCTTGGTCACTTGCTCGCGGGAGGCGCCGTGATCGAGACCGTGTTCACGCTGCCGGGCATGGGGCGCCTGCTCGTGGAAAGCATTTATTCACGCGATTACCCCGTGGTGCAGGGATGCCTTCTCGTCATCGCGCTGCTGTATGTGCTGACCAATCTCGTGGTCGACCTGCTGTACCCGATCTTCGATCCACGCCTCAAGCTCTGACTCGCCCATGCCCTCCTCTCCCAAGCGCGCCCGGCGCGCCAACCTCGTGATCGGAGCCGTACTTGTCGGCCTCCTGCTGCTCATTGCAGTGGTCAATCTCGTCTATACACCCTACGGTCCCCTCGACGTCAACATCCATGCACGTTACGCGCCGCCTTCGCTGCATCACTGGTTCGGCACCGACGAATTCGGCCGTGACATCCTCTCCCGGATCATGTCGGGCGCGGGCGTCAGCACCACCGTCAGTGTCTGCTCCGTGCTGTTCGCGTTGCTCGCCGGGACGTCGATAGGCGCAGTGTGCGGTTATGCGGGCGGCTGGTTCGACCGGCTGGCGGCCATGCTGATCGATGCGCTGATGGCGTTCCCTGGCTTGCTGCTGGCGCTTGGCATCATGACCGTGGTCGGGCCATCGAAATGGGGCGTGGTGGTCGCGCTCGGCCTGGCTTATACGCCGTCGGTCAGCCGCATTGCGCGCGGCGCGGCGCTCTCGCTGCGCCAGCGTGATTTCGTGGTGGCATCGCGAACCATGGGCAACAGCGGCGCGTGGACGCTTCTTCGCCATGTGCTGCCGCATTGCGTGGCGCCGCTGCTGGTGTTTTCCACGTCACTCTTCGGCTCGGCGCTGCTTGCCGAAAGCGCGCTCAGTTTTCTTGGACTCGGCGTGCCCGCACCCGAGCCGACCTGGGGCGGCATGCTTGCCGACGGCCGCACGGCAATCGATCAGGCGCTCTGGGTCGTGCTGTTCCCGGGCGCGGCAATTTCGCTGGCGTTGTTCGGCATTAATCTGTTCGGCGATGGCGTGCGCGACTTGCTCGACCCACGCATGAAGGGGGGAATGTGATGAACGCTCTTGTGCAACATCCATTGCTCGCGGTGAGCAACCTGACGATAGGTTTCCCCGACAAGAACGGCACGGTCAAACAAGTCACGCACGACGTGAATTTCACGTTGAACGCGGGCGAGTCGCTTGCGCTCGTGGGCGAGTCCGGCAGCGGCAAGACCATGGTCGGCCGCGCGTTGCTCGGCTTGCTGCCGGAGCGCGCGGAGATCGTGTCGGGGACCATCAGCTTCGAGGGTCACGACGTCCTTAGCAACACGCCGGCGCAATGGCTGGCAACACGCGGCACGGGCATAGGCATGGTGTTTCAGGAGCCGATGGTCTCGCTCAACCCGGCCATTCGCATTGGCGATCAGTTGACGGAAGCGCTCATGCGGCGGCGTTCCGTGGCGCGTGATGCGGCCCGTTTGCAGGCTATCGCCATGCTCGAACGCGTTCGTGTACGCGATCCCCACGGCTGCATGAAACGATATCCGCACGAGTTTTCGGGCGGCATGCGGCAACGCATCCTCCTCGCCGCGGTCATGTTGCTGCGCCCCAGGCTTCTCATTGCGGACGAGCCGACCACCGCCCTGGATTGCGTGGTGCAGAAAGAAGTCCTCGACCTGATGATCGAACTCACGCGCGAGGAAGGCACCGCGCTGATCTTCATCAGCCACAACCTTGCGTTAGTGACGGCTTATACGGAACATGTGCTGGTGATGCAACGCGGGTCCGTCATGGAAACCGGCGCCGTGGCGACAGTCCTGGCAAGGCCCTCGCATGAATACACGCTGAAGCTGCTCGAAGCGTTGCCAAGGCGCGCAGATACCGAAAGCGCGTTGAGCCCGCCAAGCTCATCGGCGCCGCCGATCATCGAAGTGAAGGATGTGGCAATTGACTATCGCGTGCCCGGATTGTGGTTCCGCAAGATTCTCGCGCGGGCCGTGCATCCGACATCGTTCAGCGTGCAGGCAGGCGAAACGGTCGCAATCGTCGGCGAATCGGGCAGCGGGAAAACAAGTATCGCGAAGGCGATCCTCGGACTTGCACCCGTGGCACAAGGGCAAATCCTGCTCAACGGGTTGCCGTTTCTCGGCGCTGGCCATGACGCCATGCAAGCTGCACGCCGCTCGGTCCAGATGGTGTTCCAGGATCCCTACTCGTCACTCGATCCACGCATGCGGGTCGACGCGCTTATCGGCGAAGCGCTACGCCTCGACAAGACGTTAAGCCGCGCACAACGCGCTCAGCGGGTCGCAGAGGCACTGGAAGATGTTGGCCTGGGGGAATTCGCTGGCCGCCTCGTCCATCAGCTCTCCGGCGGCCAGCGCCAGCGTGTGGCGATTGCGCGCGCGCTGGCGAGCAGACCAGCAGTCATCATCGCGGACGAGCCGGTGTCCGCGCTCGATGTCACCGTGCAGAAGCAAATCCTCGACATGCTCGTTTCCTTGCAGCAGCGCTATCGCTTCGCATGCCTGCTGATCTCGCATGATCTTGGCGTGGTCGAGCAGATCGCCGACCGCGTGCTGGTGATGTTCCGGGGCCATATTGTTGAAGAGGGCACGCGCGATGCCGTCTTCGATAACCCGGTCCATCCCTACACCCGCAGACTCCTGCAAGCCGTGCCCGAGCTACGGGGAAATCGCGACGACGGCTTCAAGGTCATCACCCGCACCGTGCCCGACGACATCGATCCGTCACGCAAGTATTTCAACGCCGAGCTGGCAGGCCGCGACATGCCGGTGCTGGTCGATGTCGCGGCGCCGATGCTCACGCCTGCGCACGTCCTGACTGACCACCGCATCGCGCTTGAAGCAGTGCAATCATCATGACGCTGATCCAGCTTCGGGCATTCTGTTCGGTCGTCGAGCAAGGCAGTTTTCGTGCTGCCGCCCGCGCGCTCGACATTGCTCAAAGCACCCTGACCCAGGCGATCCAAAGCCTGGAGGCGGAGCTCGGCGTGGTCCTCCTGAACCGCTCGCATCAGGGCATCAGCCTGACTGCTCTCGGTGAAAACTTCCTGGTCCGCGCCAGTGCGATCATTCGCGACTGCGAGCGCGCGACGCAGGACATGCGGCCGTTATCGGAAGAACCGCAGGGTCACATTGCACTCGGCGTCACCTCCGAGCCGCTCGCGGAATTCCTGCTGCCGGTACTGAAGCGGTTCATCGAACGGTTCCCGCGCGTGCGCGTGCATGTGTCCAGCGGCTACGCGAAGATGCTGATCGAAAAAATTCGCGATGGCGCCCTCGACTTCGCGCTGTGTCCGCTCGCGCCTCATGTGAGCGATATCGATCTCAGCATCGAGCGCATGTACCGGTCGGATGCTGGCGTAATCGCGCGCAAGGGTCACCCGCAAGTGCACGTCACGTCCGTGCGCGAGCTGGTGGAGTGCGACTGGGTCAGCATCCGGCCCGCAGGTATTGCCGGCGGTGCAGAGAACCGCTTGATCAGTCTCTTCAAGGCGCAGGCGCTTGGGGCTCCACGAATCGTCTTCACGGCGGAATCATTGCTGGAGACGCTGCACATTGTTTCCGAAACTGATTGCCTGACCATCGAGCCGGCGGTACTCGCGCAGTTCAAATTGTTTTCACCGTCGCTCGTGACCATCCCGATTCGAGAAGCATTCGATCCGCGTGACGTCTGCCTCATCAGCCGCCGCGCATCACCGTTGACCACGGTCGCGCATGAACTTGTGAGCATGCTCCTGTCTTACTCGCGCCTTTTGCGGAGCGCGAGCGCCTGATCCTGACAGCGCAACAAAGCGCGGCGGGCGATCAGCCGGGCTGATCCCGATCGGTCAGGCCGCCTTCTGCGCTACGTGAACTCCCCGTAAGATGACCTTGCCGCTACTACGAGCCTTTTTCCCTCATGAACAGCACCACCCATGCCTTGCCCCATGCGACCGCTGGCGCCGCGTACCATCTGACGAGTCATCAGTTCGGTACGAATAGCGGTCAACGAAAGGTGTATATCCAGGCCGGCCTGCACGCCGATGAAACGCCGGGCGTGATGGTTGCACTCACGCTGCTCGAACAGCTGCGCCGGCTGGAAGACGATGGCAAGCTTCGTAGCGAGATCGTGCTGGTCTGCAACGCCAATCCGCTTGGGCTGAGCCAGTGGTTGTTCGGTGCGCCCGTCGGACGCTTCGAATTCGCGAGCGGCCGCAACTACAATCGCGACTTCCCCATGCTCGCCAGCAAGATTGCGACGGCGCTCGAAGGCAAGCTCACGCAAGATGCCGACGAAAATCTCGTCATCATTCGTCAAGCCTGGAAAGCAGCGCTGAGCGCGCAGCGACCGGCTACATTATTCGACGGCTTGCAACGCCAGCTCATGCTGCTCGCGCACGATGCGGACGTAGTGCTGGACCTGCATTGCTCGCGCGAAGCCGCCATGCATATCTATACCGGCCAGGCGATCTGGGCCGAGGCCGAGCCGCTTGCGCGGTATCTCGGCGCCGTGGCCTCGCTGCTGGCGTACGACTCCGGCGCAAGCTCGTTCGATGAAGCGCAGAGCCTCACATGGTGGCAACTGAAGCAGCAATTCGGCGCCCACTATCCCATTCCGACAGGCGCAGTATCCGTTACGGTCGAGCATCGCGGACAGCGTGATGTGTCGTATGAAATGGCGCGACAGGACGCACAGGCAATCATCGATTACCTCACGCATCAAGGTTTCATAGACGGCATTGCGCCGCCCTTGCCCGAGCTTACTGGTCCTGCCACCCCGCTTGCCGGCAGCGAACAGTTTCTCGCGCCCGCAAGCGGCATCCTCGTGCATCGCGCGAAGCTTGGCGATGTCATCGAAGTGGGCCAGCCGCTCTTCGATGTGATCGATACAACCAGCGGCTCGATCATCACCGTTCACAGCAAGACCCGCGGCGTGTTCTACATGCGCCGCGACGTGCGTTTCGTGAAGCACGGCGATCCGCTTGGCCGCGTCACCGGCGCGACGCCTCAACGCACCGGCAAGCTGCTCGGCGCCTGACTCCACGTTTGGTAAAACGCCACGCACATCGACACACCCATGTAGCCCCTCAAGTTCATCTCATCGTTCAGGAACGCACCATGACTCGATATATCGACGTCAACGACATCAGGCAACTGCTTCGCACCATCGGTCCCGAAGCATTCATCCACACCCTCGCCGACTATATCCGCGCTGACTATTTGCGCTGGCCCGAGTTCGACAAATCGCCGCGCACCGCAGCGCATTCTCCTGACGGGGTCATCGAGTTGATGCCCGTCGCCGACCACACGCTCTACGGCTTCAAGTACGTCAACGGGCATCCCAACAATACCCGAGCCAACATGCTCACCGTGATGGCGTTCGGTGTACTCGCCGACGTTGCCACCGGCGTCCCTCTGCTCCTCAGCGAGTTCACCATCATGACGGCGCTGCGGACTGCGGCCACGTCCGCGCTCGCAGCAAGCGTGCTTGCGCGGCCGGGATCGAAGTCGATGGCGTTGATCGGCAACGGCGCGCAAAGCGAATTCCAGGCGCTGGCGTTCAAGAATATGCTGGGCATCGAGCATATTCGCGTGTTCGACACGGACCCCGCAGCCACCGACAAACTCATCCGCAACCTGTCCGGCATCAAGGGGCTGACGCTCACGCGCGCGGCATCGATACGCGAAGCCGTGCGAGGCGCCGATATTGTCACTACGGTTACCGCCGATAAAACCAACGCGACCATTCTCACGCCCGACATGATCGAAGCGGGAATGCATATCAACGCCGTGGGCGGTGACTGTCCCGGCAAGACCGAGTTGCATGCCGGCGTGCTGAACGGCGCGCGCGTGATGGTGGAGTTCGAACCGCAGACGCGCATAGAAGGCGACATCCAGCAGCTTCCCGCCGACTCGCCCGTGATCGAGTTCTGGCGCGTGCTGGCCGGGGAAGTGCAAGGCCGCGAATCAGACGCACAGGTAACCGTATTCGATTCAGTCGGGTTCGCGCTGGAAGATTTTTCTGCTCTGCGTTATCTCAACGATCTCGTACGCACCGAAGGGATCGGCACGCCGATCGACCTGATCGCGCAACCGTCGAACTGCAAGGACTTGTACTCGCTGGTGGCATCGACCGGCACGGTTGCAAGCGACGAACTCGTACGAAGCCTCGTTCAAGCGGCCTGACGCGTCAGGCGTCCGGTTGCGGCGCCACACGACGGCTTTCTGGAAGGCTATGCTTGCACGAGCCGAACGCAACGCTCCCTTAGGCCGCTAACAGGCCGGGCGAGCGTTGCATCTATTCCAGAGGGTTTTTCATGACGTTGATCCAGCTCCGGGTGTTTTGCGCGGTCGTGGAGCAAGGCAGCTTCCGGGCTGCCGCGAGAGCGCTCGACATCGGGCAAAGCACGCTCACGCAGGCTATCCAGAGTCTTGAAGCCGAACTCGGCGTGACACTGGTGAACCGTTCGCATCAGGGTATCAGCGTGACAAGTCTGGGCGAGACCTTCCTCGTTCGCGCGAACGCGATCATTCGTGATTGCGAACGCGCGATGCAGGAAATGAAGCAGTCATCGGGAGAACCCGAAGGACAGATCGCGCTCGGTGTTACTTCCGAGCCGCTGGCAGAATCCTTGCTGCCGGTACTCACGCGTTTTATCGCGCGCTTTCCGCGAGTACGCGTGCATGTGTCCAGCGGCTATTCAAAGATGCTGATAGAGAAGATCCGCGATGGTCGGCTCGACTTCGCGCTGTGTCCAATCGCGCCGCAAGTCAGCGATGTCGACCTCGAGATAGAACGCCTCTACCGGTCGGTGCCGGGCGTGATTGGACGCAAGGGGCATCCCCAGGCACACGCCACTTCCATTCGCGATCTCAAGGATTGCGAGTGGGTTAGCATCCGGCCGGCGGGAATTGTTGGTGGCGCGGAAAATCGCCTGACGAGCCTTTTTCGTGCAGAGGGACTGGGGGAGCCAAGGATAGTTGTCACGGCGGAATCGTTGCTGGAAACGCTGCACATTGTTTGCGAATCGGATTACCTGACCATCGAGCCGCGCGTGCTGGTCGAGTTGAAGCTGTTCTCAAATTCGATCGTCAATATCCCGATTCACGAGGCGTTCGATCCACGCGACGTCTGTCTGATCAGCCGGCGGTCCTCGCCGTTGACCATGGTCGCGCAAGAGCTGGCAAGCATGCTGGTTTCCTATTCGCGCATGCTGCACGGCGCCAGTTCGTGAAGGGCTTCTCTTTAGCTCGCGAGTGAACCGGTCAAATCGTCGTGATGCAACGCACCGCCGTTGATGTTCACTTCCCGCTTGAACGTTACCGTCTCTCCCGAAAATTCGCAGATCGCGGTGTCGCGGAAAGCGGTCTCGGGAAAGATCCAGGTCATCTGCAGGCGGGTGTTATCTAGCCAGCATGCACGGGCGACGACCGGGCTGTTATCGAACTCGTAGCCATGGTGAAGATCGCTGCCGGGCATGTTGGTTCGGCCCTCCAGCCACCGGCCTAACCCCGCAACTACGATGTGTTCGCCGCGCGTGTCGGTGAGACGAAACACGCAGGTCTCGTCCGCGAATTCGAATTGCAACTCGCTCACGCCGTGGGGGTTGGGATACATATGGAAGCGCTGCGTCTGGCCGGATGTGCACGCTGCATTGGTGTCCGCACCGGCTCGTTCATAAGGCGCTTTCCACGCTGCGGGCGCATCCGGACTTTGCCAGGCGGTGAGCCTCGATTTGAGTCGCGCATCGGCTGCAATACCGTCTTCGATATGGTCACGAAAAGCCGCCGGAAAATGCCGGTCGATATGTGGAAACAACTTTGCGCTCCCCTTGATCGCGCCGGTAACCGCGAGAGTTGCGCCGTGCAATGGGAACACCGTTGTCATCTGAACGAACTTGCCAATTGCGCTATATGAACCGTCAGGCCGTGTCCACCAGTGATAGCCGTATTTGACCGGCTCGCCGTGCGCCGTCGTGGCGGTCTCAACCCACCTTGCAGGAAGCAGGCGACGCCCCTCCCATACGCCGTTTTGCGCATGCAGTACGCCTAGCTTCAACAGATCGGCAGTTCGCGCAATGAGACCGTTGCCACCCGGATTGATGCCGTCCGGGCCGATATCCCAGGTTTCCCCTTCGATGCCCATCGGCTCGAAGATTCGCGGCTTGAGATACTCATGCAACGTCACGCCCGCCGCGCGGCTCAGTATGGCCGACAACATGTAGCTCGCAGCACTCGTGTACATGAAGGCCGTTCCCGGCTCTTGCACGATAGGGATCTTGAAGAACTCCGCTATCCAGCTCGTGGTCAGCGATCGCCACTCCGCCCCGGATGTTTCGCCTGCGTGACCGACGCGCATGGTCAGGAGGTCTTCCATGGTCATCGCCGTCAGCCAAGCTTGGTCTGATTCAGCAACGACCTCGACCTCGGGGAAAAACGAGACCACCTTGTCGTCGAGCTTGAAGAGACCCTGTTCCAGCGCCAATCCGATCGCGCATGCAGTGAAACTCTTGACGACCGAATGCAGGTTGCGCGGCCGGTCCGCGCGATACGGCCAGCGCCAGCCTTCGGCGACCACCTTGCCGTTGCGATGAAGCATGAAGGCGTGCAGGTCGAGGCCGGCTGCTTCGACGTCATTCAGGAAGGCGACGACGGCATCGGCATCCACGCCCGCTGCAGACGGATCAGCACGGGTCAGACCATCGGCTTGCTGAGCCGCAATCAGGTCCACGGCGGACACGGCACCGCACTCCTCGAAATTGTCCGGCATCGTCTCTCCTGCTATTTGAAAAATGAAACGTGACTTGGCTGTCGGCCTGTTTTGCATCTTCGCACTCGCAGCATTCATCCGTCGGGGACAAGCAAGTGCGTACACGCGATGCTAAGAGCAACCGGGCGCACAAGGAAGCCGTTTCGACCGATCACACGCAGAAAATCGGATCACGTCTCGATCAAAAGCTGCTGATACCAAGTTGGTTGTTGGCGTTCGATCATGATTTGTCCGCCTTGGTGTGCCGAGGTTTTGCCCATGCCACAAGAGCCGTCTCGAAGCGGTTTGGGACGCAATCCACCGAGGGCCAAATGACAGGAACGCGCGTTGCTCGAACCAGGTTCATCGATGCTATTAAAGCGTCACAGACCCGTGGAGCCGACATGTCCCGCTCGCCCTCGCCTTTACCCGCTCAGGATTCTCCCGAAGCACGCCCGCCGTTCGTCGCTGCAACGGAGCGTCGAGCCGCGCCGGAATTTCCTCCGCTTGCGCCTGAACGCCGCGTTGGCTTCGCCGTCGTCGGACTCGGCAGGCTGAGTCTTGACTCCATCCTGCCTGCCTTCGCTTCCTGCAAACTCTGCCGGCTGTCCGCCGTCATGACCGGCGACAAGGACAAGGGGCGTCGAATCCTTGGTCAATACGGCGCGCCGGCCGACGCTGTCTATGGTTACGACGAATGGGACCAGCTCGCGCAAAACGATGACGTTCAAGTGGCCTACATCGTGACGCCCAACGGCCTGCATCACGAACAGGTAAAGCAGGCCGCGCGTGCGGGCAAGCATGTGCTATGCGAAAAGCCGCTCAGTAACACGTCGGCTGAAGCGCTTGAGATGGTAGGCGCCTGCGCGGACGCCGGCGTCATGTTGATGGTCGCGTACCGGCTGCAATACGAACCCCACAATCGCGACATTGCCAAGCTCGTCAGATCCGGAGAATTCGGGAAGCTGAAGCTCATTGAAGCGCACAACGGCCAGGTGCAGGACGAGGCAAGCCAGTGGCGCCATCAGCGTGGCCTGGCCGGCGGCGGCTCGTTGCCGGATATCGGTCTTTACTGTCTTAACTTCGCACGCTTTGTCACGGGCGAGGAACCGGTCGAAGTGATGGCCTGGATCTGGAGTACCCCGGGTGACCCGCGCTTCACCGAGGTCGAAGAAAACGTAGCGTGGCAGATGCGGTTTCCCTCCGGCGTTGTAGGACGCTTCTCGTCAGCTTATGACGCGCACGAGTCGCGCAACGCACAGCTCCATTTCCAGAAGGGCACCGTCAAATTGGACCCCGCGTTTTCGTATAAAGGCATCCGGCTCTACGTGAATCACCGGTCCCCCACACACGAAGATGTAGAGGTGATGGAGGAGCGGGTCTCGGAAGACAAGAACCAGTTCGGCACCGAGATGGACCACATGGCGGAATGCGTGCTGACCGGCCGCAAACCTGGAACGCCCGGCGAGGAAGGCTTGCAGGACCAGCGCATCATGGAGGCGATCTACCGGTCCGCGGCGGACAACCGCCCCATTACGTTAGAGCCCATAGCGGGGCCGGACGCATTTCGCGATCCCCGTTTCTCCGAAGATTAGGAGCTACTCGTGCACTGGCTCCTGGCTCTTTTCGCGGTTCTGGCGGGCATTTCGAATCCGCTGCAGTCCGGTAGTAATTCCGCGTTGCTCAAGACGACTCAGGCGCCGATTGTCGCTGCGTTCATCGTTTATGCAATCGGTGCGTGCTGTCTGCTCGCCTGCATCCCGTTCCTCGGATTTCAGCTGAAGGCGACGGCAGCGAAACTTGGCGATGTACCTTGGTGGGCCTACATAGGCGGCATCTGCAATGCGCTGTTTTTGATGTGTTCGTTGCTCGTAACCAAAAAGCTCGGCTCCGCCACGTTCACGACTATTGTCGTGATCTCGGCCGTCATTACTTCCGTGCTACTGGACCACTTTGGCTTGCTGGGATTCGAGGTTCGATCCGCGACATGGCTCCGGATTATTGGTGCGGGATTGTCAGTGGTTGGTGTAGTGTTGATCGCAGTCTTCTAGCGCTCCCAGTTAGTTAGAAATGCAGATGATTAGAATACTTCGGCTGGCTGCCACTCAGCGCAGCGGCCATTGAGTGCACACGCTAATCAACCGCCCTTGCCTTTCGCCAGCGCACCCTCGCTGTTAGCGCCGCCGAACAGTTGCGTCAGGTACTGCGAATTCTTGTTCATCGTCGCCATGACCGTGTTGAGCGCGGTGAACTGCGCCTGATACTGGTGAGTCAGCTGAGCCGAGTAGCTCGCCAAGGTATCTTGCTGCGTGCTGATGCCCTTGAGGTCCGCGTTGAGCGGGTCCTGGTTATTCGCAATCAGGCCGCCCTCGCCCAGGAACCCATTCAGGCTTTTTGTCATCTTCGCGGCCACGCCGGTCGTCGAATTGAACAGGACCGCGACGCCTTGCGGATTGCTCGTCAGCTCATTGGCCATCTTCGTAGCGTCGGCGGTAAGCGTCCCATCCTTGTTCAGCGCAATGCCGATAGCGCCAAGCGAAATATTGGAACTGCCGTTCTTGACGCCGCCGCTGACAATGCTCGCAAGCGTGCTCTTGACTGTGTTGAACATCGAATTGCCGAGCAGCGGGCCGCCTTGCGCACCCTTGGCTTTCGAACTGTCGAAACCGGCAACCTGGCCGTAGGTGGTGACCAGGGCGTTATAGAGATTGACGAAGTTGTTGATCGCGGTCGATGCCGACGTCGTGTCCTGCGCCACGGTCAGCGTCTGCGGTGTGCCGGCAGGCGCGCCAATGGCCGCGGCGGTCAGGTTCAGCGTGACGCCTTGAATGGCGGTGGTCACCGTGTTGCTTGAGCTCGTGCCGGCCGTGCCGTCGATGGTGAACATGGCGTCTTTGGCCGATTCCGTCTGCGTCCACGGGCTCGTGGCCGATGCCGATGCAATGGTCGAAGGATCCGCGGCGCTGGCGCCGGCCGTGGACGTTACGTCGAGACTCGACAACCCGGCATCGTCGGTCACCGGGCCCACTGAAACATCGATCTTGTTCGATGCACCCGTGGCCGACGAGCGCAAGATCAAGTGCGCGCCGTCCGTGCCCGACACGACGGTTGCCGTGACGCCCGGATTGCTCGACGACGCGTTGATCGCGCCGGCAATGCCGCTCACGGTGTTGTTCGCCGACGTGATGTCGACGCTCATCGACTTGTCTCCGACCGAGACGTTCATCGTGCCCGTGCCCAACGCGGTGGTCGCGCCGAACGCGGCCGACGATAGCGTCTGCGCGCTGGCAATTTGCGTCACCGCGACAGAATAGCTGCCCGTCGCCGCGCCGCTGCTGCCGCTCGCGGTCAATCCCGTGCCGTCCGTGGTCGCCGTGAACTGCCCGAGCGCGGTACCGTTCGACAGCGGCGCAATACCCGCCTGCAACGCCGACAACCCAGCCTGCAAAGCGCCGATTGCCGAGAGCTTGGTGGTGTCGTTTCTCTGCTGTGCGATCAGCGAGCCGGTCTGGCCCGCCACCTTCGCGTTGACAAGGCTCGTGACGAGAGCCGACACATCCAGCGACGCATTGCCCGTCGAGCCGCTGATGACGGACTGCGCGGCGGATGCCCTGGCCGACGCGGCGGCAGCCGTCGTGTCGGCTGCGGTCGAGATGGCGTTGGCCGAGTTCGTATTGGCCGGGGAGGGCAAGCTTGGAGCGCTGGACGCGCTGGAAATCGTCGACATTAAAATGCTCCGTACGTCGGGTTTGATATTAAGCCTGGGCCTGGATGAACATCGCCCGCTGAAGACAAGCTTCAGGAGAGCTTCACGTGATGCAATTCGATGCGATGCGATGCAATGCCGCAGCCGCGCGTTATTCGGGCTGTGCATCGTGTATCGGCGCCGTCATGGTTGCGCACTTCGATCAAAGGCGAATCGATGAGCAACACGCGGCTCCCGAAGGTTCTTTCCAAATCTTTAAAAAGATTTCAACGCGTCTTTCCAGCCGATTTGAGATCACCGACGCGCGGCTCACCGGCCTTTTTTGATTTTTATTTGATTATTTTTTCGCGGATGCTTCCTCGTCGGCGACAACGTCCGGTTGCTTTTTATCGAGGCATCGTTCTTGCGCTTCGTGGACCAAACGAAATACGAGTAGAAGACGAGTAGAAGACGAATTGAGGACCAATTGAAGACCAGTAAGCCGACCTCGCTGTTTCGACCGTCGTCTCAGGCAGTCGCGCGTCCGGCACATTCGGACAAAACAGCGAACCGCCGCGTGTTTGTTTTCGAGGCCGATCCGCCAATCCAGTACACTTATTACATCGAAGGCAATGGCCCAGACCGGGGAAACCTGGTCCGGGGTTTGATAGTTAAGAGGGAGAAATGTACGTGGCTAATGACAAGATGCTGGCGCAAATGAGCAACAAACCGGGGTTTATCGCTGCCCTTGACCAGAGTGGCGGATCAACGCCCGGCGCCCTGAAGGCGTATGGAATTCCGGAGAGCGACTACAACGGCGACGCCGAGATGTTCGCGCTGATGCACGAGATGCGGGTCCGCATCATGACCGCACCCGCCTTCACCGGCGACAAGGTTATCGGTGCCATTCTGTTCGAAGCCACCATGGACGGACAGGCTGAAGGCAAGTCCGTTCCGGCCTTCCTGTGGGAAGACCGCGGCGTGGTTCCGTTCCTGAAAGTGGACAAGGGACTCGAAGCGGAAGCGAACGGCGTGCGTCTGATGAAGCCAATTCCCGGACTGGACACGCTGCTCGAGCGGGCGGTCAAGCTGGGTGTATTCGGCACGAAAATGCGCTCGGTTATTGACCATGCGTCGCAGGAAGGGATCGCGGCCATTTCCAGGCAGCAGTTCGAAGTTGCGGCGCAAATCCAGGCGCACGGCCTTGTGCCAATCCTGGAACCCGAAGTGTCGATCAACAGCCCGGACAAGGCAGCAGCAGAGACCATTCTGCGCGCTGAGTTGCTCAAGGGTCTTGAAGCGTTGCCTGAAGGCAGCAAGGTCATGATCAAGCTGACCATCCCGGATGTCGCGGATTTCTATCGTCCGCTGATCGAGCACCCGGCCGTCGTACGCGTGGTTGCGCTCTCAGGCGGCTATGCGCGGACCGACGCGTGCAATCGCCTCGCGAAGAATCACGGCATGATTGCCAGCTTCTCCCGTGCGCTGATCAACGAACTCAAGAAGTCGATGAGCGACAGCGAGTTCGACGCAACGTTGGCAACGTCGGTCAATGAGATCTACAAGGCCTCGGTCGAAAAGGTCTGAGTGATCGGTAGGAAGCAGATAGGAAACAGGTAAGAAGCCGGTTCGAAGAAGGCTTTGAAACATTGTTGGATGCCGGCCGCACTTGAAGCTTCAGTGCGGCCGGTTTTTCATGCAGCGCGCGCAACGCTCGCTTGCGGCAGTTCAAGACGGCGCGTCCACGCGGCAAGGTGACGGAAAGCGACTGGCGTTTTGCACAGGATTGCACTGTCGTATTGCTTGCCGGCGAACCTCACGAAATCGGCAATCCGGAAGCCCTGGCCCCGATAGAACTCAATCAAATGTGCCGCGGGTTGCGGTGTATCCAAAGCAAGCTCGGCGTAACCGCGAATAGCGGCCCAGTGATCTGCGTAAGCCAATAACGACCTTCCGATCCCCCTGCTCTGATAGGCAGGATCAACGCCGAACTGGCGAACGCTCGCAATGTCGTTCCGCCGATAAAGCGCACATGGCGACTCGCCATCCTGTGCGTAAAGCGCCATGGTTCCAACCAGCCGTCCGTTGCATACCGCGACATAACAATCGCCACGCGTGGCACGTGCGCGCGTAACGAGCGCGGACTGGTCAACGCACGTGCAATTGAGCCCCATCCCGCCGAGCCGCGCGAACGACCGGTGCAGCATCTGGGTCAACTCATCGAAGGAATCGCACGCCGGATCAAAGCGTCTCAGTACTACGCTGCCCACGCCACGATGAACGTAGCTGATGCGCGTGTGATTCTTCACTGCTGTACGTTGCTTGAGCATGACACCCCCGGCTTCATCATTTGCCAGAAGTGTAGGATTCCTCGCCGGTTGATAACAAGAAAAAATGCCGTAAATATTTCGTGATTTGCGGCATATATATGCGGACGGCTCAAGGCTTTATGGAATTTTTATTTCCGGACCGCGCTCACGTAACGCGTACGGTTTCCGCAGTCATTTTTTCGATAGTGAGGTTCACGGATCGCGGGGTCAGAGGATTCGTCCGATGCCTGACCCCGGCTGGCACGGTCAGCATCTCGCCGGCCTTTAACTCGTATCGCGCTGTTTCCAGTTCGACCAACAAGATGCCCTCAAGAACGATGAACACTTCGTCCGAGTCAGGATGGACATGCCAGAAAAATGGCGCGTCCATCACGCTCAGATGAACCGCGTGATCGTTCACCTGAGTCAGGACCTCGTTGAAATAGCCTGCTTTGGGCTGCGCTGCCACTGCGCTTAGGTTGATCAATTTAGCGTCCAAGATCGTTCCCTCCGGATTCGTTACGGCCAAGCGGGTGAGCGACGGCTAAGAAATAGCGCGGACGTCACCCGCTATTCACAAGCCTAACCATCCGGAACGCGCGCGCAAAGCGAGAAATTTTCACCGCGACGTGAGGCAAATTCACAAGGCCGCATCAACCGATGAAGGGACGAAGATGTTCCCTTCCATGAGCCGGCGCGCCGTCCGGCTCATGATCGCCTTGGTGACGACCCATGACCCTTCCCGCTGCTCGGCTTCCGCACCGACCGCCAATACGCCCGATGGATGGCCGAAGCGGACCCGCCCGGCCGTCTTGTTCGCCAGCAGCCGGTGCACGATCGTTTCGGGAATCACGCCGGCAACCGCGATCGCGACTGCGCCGGTACCGGTCATCGCGTGGTGCAACTTGCCCATGGAGAAAATGCGCGCGTTGATATCGAGTGTCGCCGGATCAATCGGCTTGCCGCTGGACGCCACGTAGGCGGAGGGAGCGGCCACGAACGCCAGTTTGGGCGTGTGAGGCCGAAGCGTGGAGGCTTCTTCAACACTTCTGGACAGTCCCATTCGAACAGCGGCATGCGCGCGAATGGCCTCGGCTTTGCCAAGCAGATCCGCATTGCCGTTGATGTCTCGCTGCAGCTCGTTGCCCGTCAGACCGAGTGTCGCGGCATCGATGAAAATTGCCGGATTGCCCGCGTTGATCATCGTGAGCTCGATGACGCCGACGCCGGGTACGTCGAGTGTATCGACGGGATTGCCCGTGGGAAACATGCCGCCGCCAGCGCTATTGTCATCGCCGCCCTCGCCGCTCGGGTCCAGGAACTCGATCCTGATTTCGGCTGCGGGAAAGGTCACGCCATCGAGTTCGAAGTCGCCTTCTTCCACCACCGCGCCATCTTGCATCGGCACGTGCGCGATGATTTTTGCGTTGATGTTTGCCTGCCAGATACGGACGATGGCCATACCGTCGCGCGGCGCATCGACCAGGCCCTGCGCGATCGCGAACGGACCCACCGCCGAGGTCAGGTTCCCGCAGTTACCCGACCAGTCGACGACCGGCTTGTCGATCGCCACCTGCCCGAACCAATAGTCGACATCGCAATCGTCCCGGGAAGAAGGGCCTACAAGTACAGCCTTGCTGGTGCTCGATGTAGCTGCGCCCATGCCGTCGATTTGCTGGCCATAGGGATCGGGACTGCCGATCACGCGCAGCAGGATGCGGTCGCGGTGCGCCCGATCAGAGGGGAGTGAATCCACGCGAAAAAAGACACCTTTGCTTGTGCCTCCGCGCATATAGGTTGCCGGAATCTTTCTTTGCACCTTGGTCTCCTGAGATTGAGCTCGCGTGATGACTACGACGACGCGCGCGGAGCGGGCGCCTCACGCCTCACGCTTCACGCTTCAGGTCGAAAAGACTATCACGTTCGCTTCGCACGCGTGACGTGCGGACTACGGCTTCAAACGTCTCGATGAATAAGGAACAGCCGTTGCAGTTATCCGCGTTTACAGCAGCTTTCGGCGATGTACGACGCGCACGACAAAATTCAGGCGTACGCTGTCAATTCGCCTACGAAGTCGGCTGAACCCACCGTCAAAGGATCCCATCATGCGAATCGAAACTTCATTCCTCTTCGACCTCGACGGAACGCTGGTCGACAGCGTGTACCAGCATGTTCTTGCGTGGAAAGAGGCACTGGACGCGGAAGGTATCGAGCTCTCGGTCTGGCGCATTCATCGAAAGATTGGCATGAGCGGCGGCCTCTTTACAAATCAGTTGCTGCGCGAAACGCATGGCGATATCAGTCCCGAACGCGTGGAGCGGTTGCGCCGCACTCATGCGGATGCTTATCAGCGGCTGCGTGCGCAGGTTTGCCCACTGCCCGGCGCCCGTGAGTTGCTCGCCGCGCTCACCGATGCAGGCACGCGCTGGGCCATCGCGACCAGCGGCCGCATGGAGACGGCGGCCGTGAATCTTGAAGCGCTCGGAGTCGATCCGGCCAAGTCGGTGGTCGTAACACGCGATGACGTGAAGTACGCCAAACCGGACCCCGACCTCTTCCTTGCAGCGGCGTCGCGTCTGGGGGTATCGATAGAACATACGGTGGTGGTGGGCGACAGCATCTGGGACATGCTCGCCGCGAGACGCTGCCGCGCGCTGGGCGTGGGGCTCTTGTCGGGCGGATACGGCATGGATGAACTGGAACGGGCAGGTGCGCTGCGCGTGTATGAAGACCCGGCTGACTTGCTGCTGCATCTGGATGAAGTGGCGGCGAGACCTTAGGCCTAAATAAAACTTCATGAATGCGCCGCTTTCGGAATAGCGCGGGGTCGCTAATCTGCATGAACCGGGCAACAACGACGGTTCATCGCAGGTCCGGTAACTCGCCAACCCTCATTCCAGGAACACACCATGAAGACCCCAGTCATCGCCCTCGCAGTTGCAGGATTGCTTGCCACCGGTTCCGCATTCGCTGCACAAACCACCCCGCCGGCGCAGTCAGGCCAGACTGCAATCCAGGCCGCCGGCCAGTGGGTGCCGCCTTATGGACAGGCCGTTACACCTAAGACACGCGCAGAGGTCTATCAAGAACTCATGCACGCTGAGCAGGATGGTCAGCTGGCGTATCTGGATGCCACGCTTTATTCGCATGGCTAAGCATTGGTTAATCGTGCAATCGGTTCATCGGTTCGGCAACGCGAATAGTGCCGGCTCCTGCCAGCCCGATTCAATCCCGGTCGACAGGCGCTCCCAACGGAAACAACGGCCGATACGGACGCGCCTCGTCCACCGCCCGCGCGAATGACGGACGTGCCAGCAGCCGTTGCCGGTACGCGATCACGTGCGGAAACGACGTGTCAATTCGATGCGTCCAGTCCGCATAAAACAGGAACGGCGCAGCACCGCAATCGGCCATGCTGAAGCGATCTCCCGCAGCCCATTCGCGCCCGGCCATGACGCCATCGAGCCAGCCGTAAGCGGTCTCGAGCATTGCGCGTGCATCGGCGACGCCTCGCGGGTCTCGTTCCGTTTGCGGCCGCAAGCTGTCGCCCGCGATCTTCTGCAGCGGAGTCGAGATGTAGTTATCGAAGAAACGATCCATGCTGCGGACTTCGAGAGCACCGCGCGCATCTTCAGGCAGCAGCTGCACGGGGCCCGGATGGTACAGCCCAAGGTGCTCGATAATAATGCTCGCCTCGACCACGGCGCGGTCCGCATCCACGAGCACGGGAAAGCGCTTCATTGGCCAGAGCGCCGTCAGCTCCTCCATTGCCAGTGGATTCTCCTGCGACAGCGCGCGCCATTCGAATGGCGTGCCGTTCTCGTAGAGCGCGACGAGGACCTTCTGGCAGTAAGACGAAAATGGATGCGCGTAGAGTTTTAATGTCATTGGAACTCCTCGGGTTGAGAAAGGCGGCTTTCCCTGACGACGAGCGAGGTTGCCGGAATTCGACATCCACCCTGAAGAATTTTAAAACTCCTGCTGCCGCGAACTATCCCGGACTTGAAAATTCAGCGATGCACGCCATCCGCACCCGCTCGACAGCCGTCGACCAACTCTCATCGGCTGCTTGCCGGAACAAGCGCAGCGTCTGCGGATACCACGGCGAATCGTCACGCTCACGCATCCAGCGCCAGTCGATATCTTCTCGCGGCAGCAACATCCAACACGGCGTGCCCAGCGACGCGGCAATATGTGCCGCGGAGGTGTCCACGCAGATCACCAGATCGAGCTCGCCGATGATCGCAGCGGTATCGGCGAAATCGCTCAGCTCTGTGCCGAGATGCAGCAGCGGAAGACCGGCGGGTGGCGACTGCCCCTCTTCTTCACCTTGTCCTTTTTGCAGGCTCACGAAGTTGACCCCGGGCACGCTCCAAAGAGGCGCAAGCGTTGCAAGCGATGGCAGCGAACGGTTGATATCGTTGTGATGCTTGGGATTGCCTTTCCAGACCAGGCCAATCTTGCGGCCGGGCGGAAGCGTCGCCAGCCGCGCGCGCCAGTGTTCGACCCGCAACGCGTCGGACGTCAGGCGGACAGGATCGGGGATGGTGTCCATGGCCGTGCGCAGATGCAGCGGCACGCTCATCGGGCTCGTCCAATAATCGAACTCGGGCGCCCGGCGTTGAGCGGTCTCGTGGTCGAGCACCGTATCGACGCCCTCTACATTCGCAAATAGCCGATGCAGCGCAGGCGCACAAGCAAAGGCGATATGGCTTGCGCCTTGCGCCTTGAGCAAGGGCAGATAGCGGCCGAACTGAACCATGTCGCCAAGACCATCTTCCTGCCAGACCAGCAAGGACTTGCCCGCAAGCGCTTCGCCTCGCCAGCGCGGACACGCAAGCAAGGACTGCGTCTGGTGATGAATGAATCCCCGCTGGTCATAACGGGAATCGTAAAGCCGCCATCCCTCTTTGAATTCACCCAGGCTGAGGAGCAGCGTTGCGAGACTGACTTTTGCATCGTGATAGTCGGCACGGATCGCGAGTGCTCGCCGGAAGGATGTCTCGGCGTCGGTCAGGTGGCCGAGTTCCTTCAGCACGTTGCCGAGGTTATGGTGCGCCTCGGCGAGATCGGGACGCAGAGTAATCGCTCCCCGATAAGCAGCAACGGCCTCAGGCAAGCGACGCAACGCCCACAGCACGTTGCCCAGGTTGTTATGCGCTTCAACAATATCCGGACGAATCAGCAACGCTTGGCCGTAGGCCGCTTCGGCTTCGGGTAGCCGTTCGAGCGCCTGCAGCACGATACCGAGGTTGTAATGGGCTTCCGCATAGCCGGGCCGGACTGCGAGCGCCAGCCGGTAAGACGCTTCCGCTTCGGGAAATCGGTTGAGGGCAGCCATCAAGGCGCCAAGGTTAAGGTGCGCTTCAGCGTAGTCGGGGCGGATAGTCAGTGCCATCCGGCAAGCGAGCTCGGCCTCGTGAAGACGGTCCAGTTCCTTGAGCACGTTCGCCAGGTTGTTGAGCGCCTCGGGGTACTGAGGCCGGAGAACCAGCGCTTGCCGGTACGCCGCCTCGGCTTCCGGCAAGCGGGCCAATTCCTTGAGCACGTTGCCCAGGTTGTTGTAGGTCCCGGCATCGGGAGAAAGAATTAATGCCTGCCTGTAAGCACTTTCCGCTTCAATCCAGCGACGCAGGTCATACAGCACGATGCCTAAGTTGTAGTGCGCCTGCGCGTAATTCGCACGGATCGCAAGCGCATGCCGATACGCTGCCTCGGCGTCATGCAAGCGGCCGAGATCGTAGAGCACGGCGCCCAGATTGTTACTGACTTCGGCTAAATCCGGGCGGATGCTCAGCAGTTGCCGGTAGACAGTCTCCGCTTCCGCTAGAGAGCCCACTCCCTTGAGCAACATGCCGAGATTGTTGTAGGCATCGACGAAATCGGGCTTGGCCTCAATCGCCTGTCGCCAATACGCTTGCGCGTCCGCCAGTTGGCTCAGGCCTAGCGAACAGACCGCCGCTATGTTCAAGGCCTCTGCCAACGCACTTCCCGTCAAAGCCGGATGCGGTTCAAGCATTGGCTTAACTATCGACAACGCTTGCGCGTAGTGTCCGGCCAGGCATAACGAAGCGGCCGACTGATGCCAGTCCGCAATGGGAGACGCGCCTGTTAAGACAGGGACAGTTGTCATGGGTTTGTCGTCGAAGCTTGGGTCAGCGGATTCTGTCTGGGCGTCCGCGGGAAAAGCAAAGGGAAAACGCCCATCACATCACTGAGGTTACGATAATTGCTATCGACATGACGGCGGGAAATGAGCGCATTGCTACGCGCTATTCGGAGGATGGGGCGCTAAGAAGCGTTTACACAGCCCAATGCGCAGACGCGTGATTTCATTCTCCCTTCAAGCGCGGTGATCCGCACTTAAAGGAACGCGCCGGCATTGAGCCACTCACTACACGATCGCTTATTGCTGCTTACTTCTGCGTGCTGCTCGTCACGCCATAACGTGCTGCCGGCGCCCGATGTGAAAGGTTAGGTATCAACGTCTGCCGAGCCGCCTCGAACGCGTTCCAGTCAGCCGCTTCCGGCAGCGAGGGGATCGTGACCAGCTCGCCTTGGTCAAGACCCGCGAGCGCCGCGTCCACCAAGTCCTGCGACGTCATCACGATACTTTCCGGCAAATACCTCACCGGCGTACCCGCGATGTCCCAGAACTCCGTGCTGGTTGCGCCCGGCAACACTGCCTGGACCCGCACGCCCTTCGCGCCAAGTTCATGATGCAGCGACTGGGAGAACGCAAGCACGAACGCCTTGCTGCCGCCGTACACACCGTTCAGTATCTCCGGCGACACGGCGACGATCGATGAAATGTTCACGATCGTTCCGCCGCCACGCGCGACAAAACCCGGCACGACCGCCTTCGTCAAATGCGTGAGCGCGACCACGTTGAGCGTGATCATCGCGTCCATCTTGTCGATGTCGGAGTCCACGAGCGGAGCGGTCGCGCCCACGCCGGCATTGTTCACGAGCATCGTGATGCTGGCGTCGTTGCGCAGCACGTCTTCAACTTTGCGCACGCCTTCGGGCGTTCCCAAATCCGCGACGACAACCTCGAAATTGCGTCCCGTGGACGTTGTCAGCGTCGATGCCAATTCGGTCAGGCGGTCGCGATTGCGTGCCACCAGGATGACGTCGTATCCCCGTTCGGCAAGCCGCTTCGCGTAGATAGCGCCAATTCCGCTCGAAGCGCCCGTTACCAAGGCCGTGCCTTTGTTCACTACATTGCTCATTTCCGTTCTCCAGTTTTTCAGGGGTTCCGGCGGTAGGGCCGGTGTGTGAACGGAATAGTAGAAGTGTGCGATCATGTCATCAATGACATAGATGCAACTTTTTAGGACATCGGCCGGGATCCCTTTCCCGGCGCACGGGAGGCACGTGAAAACGATCGGAATCATTGTTTATCCTGACTTTCAGGTGCTGGGGCTGGCGGTCTCGACCGTGTTCGAATTTGCCAACGCAACCGTCGCACAACCCGCGTACGAGGTGAAGCTGCTGTCGGAACATGGCGGCTCCGTGCGCTCGTCGCTGGGCTTCGGCATCGACACAGCCAGTTTCCAGGGCAGCGCATTCCACACCCTGATCGTCACTGGCGACAACCTGGGCACGCCGCATTCGGCCGGCGTGTCGGCATTTCTTCGCGACGCGCTGAAGACGTCGCAACGCATCGCGGCGACCTGCACAGGCGCGTTCGTGCTGGCCGAGGCGGGCTTGCTGGACGGCCGCCGTGCTACCACGCACTGGTTTTACGCGCGGGCGCTTCAGCGCGCGTATCCGCAGGTCAAGATGGAAGAGGACCGGATTTTCATTGTCGATGGCCCGATCTGGACGTCCGCCGGCGCGAGTGCCGGCATTGACCTTGCGCTGGCGCTCGTCGAGAAAGACCTGGGCACCGACACGGCGCGGCTCGTGGCGAAAAAAATGGTGGTCTATCATCGGCGCGCCGGCGGCCAGTCGCAGTACTCGGCGCTGCTCGAACTCGACGCGAAATCGGATCGCGTTCAGACCGCGCTGGCTTATGCAAAGTCCAACCTGACGGCGAAGCTGTCGATAGAAGAACTGGCCGAAGTCGCTCATCTCAGCCCGCGTCAATTCAGCCGGGTGTTCACCGACGAGACCGGACAATCGCCTGCCAGGGCCATCGAAAATCTACGCGTGGAGGCTGCCCGCCTGATGATGGAAGCGGGCCGGCATTCAGTCGATGTCGTCGCACGCGAGAGTGGCTTCGGCGATCGTGAACGGATGCGGCGTGCATTTCTGCGCGCCTTCGGACAGTCACCGCAAGCCATGCAGCGGATGACGGAATCGCAGCTGGTTTGACGGAGGAGCCGGTTTTGTTTTGCGCGGCGAATGGATCAAGCTCGCGTTAAGGAGCTATGCAAGCATTTGCTGAATCAACAACAGGTGACGCCATCGCCGCCGCTCGGGCCGACGTTATGCGGCCGGCGCCAACTGCGCGAGCACAGTCGTCATGCTCATGATCTGCTGGTCACCATCCGAAATTCCCGCGTCCTCGGCAGCCTTCGCCAATTGAGCGTTGGTGAGTCTGACGAGGCCGTCGAAACTATCGCGGACGATGGTTGCGGTCGTGGCGGAGCTGGTCCGGCGTTCCCAGGTCTTGTCTTCAACAAGCCGTCGAAGCACATACTCGCGTGCAGCCGCTTTTGCGGCAAGAATGCCGCGCGCTTGTTCTTCTGTCATGGTGTTCTCCCCAAGTTCGCCCTCGTTTTATAGCAACGCGGCGCACCCTTGGCGGTTCGGAAGAACACACTTGGCTCAATTCTTTTCTCGGGAAAGCTCTGTTCCGGGCGATGGCTTCAGGCCATCGCCAGACGTGCAATCGCTCGCTCCACGCCGCCGCGGCCGAACGGAACACCCTGCACGGTCATCGCGGCTTCGACGCCCCCGAGACACCCGAGGATCATCGCGGAGTTGATGTCGCCGAGATGGCCAATGCGAAATGCGCGTCCCGCGAGCGGCCCCAGACCGCCCGCAATCGCGACTTCGAAGCGTTCGCGTGCGACGCTGCGGATTGCTTCCGGATCGATACCCTCGCTCACCTCGATAGTCGTCACCGACACCGAGCGCGCCGACGGCACCGCGCAGAAAAAGCGCAATGCGCCCGACTCGCTCCAGCACTCCACGGCCGCCTGCACCGCCTCAGCAATTCGCCGATGACGTTCCAGCACTTGCGGCAAGCCTTCGCGGAAGATCAGCCCAAGCGATGCCTCCAGTCCTGCGATCAGGCTTTGCGGCGGCGTGCCGCAAAACTTGCGATACGACAGCGCGCTTTTGCGCCGCTCCCAGTCCCAGTAGAAACGCGGCGTGGCATTGCGGCGCGAGACTTCCATGGCGGTTGCATCGGCCGCGACGAACGCGAGTCCCGGCGGCACCATCAACGCCTTCTGACTGGCGCCCAGGACCACGTTGATGCCGGTTGCATCCATTGCGAAAGGCGCGGCTGCGAGCGATGCAACCACGTCGACCACGAGCAGCGCCGGGTGATCGGCCCGGTCGATCGCCGCCCGCATGGCCGGCAGATCATTCGTGATGCCGCTGGCGGTATCGGTGTGAACGATGAAGACCGCCACGATCTCGCGCTTCGCGTCTTCACGCAGCACGGTTTCGATATCGGCGGGATCGATCGGACGCCCCTGAACCCATGGGGTACGAATCACGCGGCCGCCCATTGCCTCGGTCTGCACCGCCCACGATTCCGAGAAGTGACCTGTGCCTGCCACCAGCACCGCCTGACCCGGCGCAACCACGTTGGCAATGACCGCCTCCCACGCGCCGTGCCCGTTCGCGGCATAGAAGAAAACATCCGCTTGCTCGGTCTGCAGCACGCGTTTCAAGCCCGTTTCACACGCGGCAATACAGCGATCCAGTCGCGGGTCAGCGAGGTCCATCGGCTGACGGCTCATGGCGTGGAGGACTTCATCCGGCACGCGGCTAGGGCCCGGCGAATGCAGGAAGCGATGACCGGGCAAACGTGTGGAGTCGTTCATGCGATGATGTTTCGAAACGAGTGATTGACGCTGGAGTTTGAGCGCGCTTGAGCTTTGTGGTCAGTCAGTTTCATTGCAACCCCGGCTAGTTGTTGGCCAAAAGATTCTACAGGGCTGTCAAGGAGGATGCACTCTCGCATGTGCTAAGCGGGTGAACGCTGCAGGCGCGCGCGTGGTACACCCTTGATCATGTCCACGGCCTTTTCGGCAATCATGATGATCGCCGCGTTCGTGTTGCCGCCAATCAGCGTCGGCATCACCGACGCATCGACAACACGCAGGCCCTGCAGACCTCGCACGCAGAGTTGCGCATCCACTACCGCTAGCGGATCTTGTCCCATCCGGCAAGTTCCAGCGGGGTGATAGACGGTATCGACGCGCTGTTTCAACGCATCGCGAATCTGATCATCGGTGTTCACGTTCGCGGTGAACAAGTCCTTCGTGATCCATTCGGTAAGAGCAGGCGCGCGCATCAGCCGTTGCGCGAGCTTGAATCCGTCCACCATGTCGTCGAGATCGCGAGGGTCCCTGAAGAACGCCGGATCGATGCGAGGAGCATCGTGAGCGTCCTTGCTCGCAAGCGTCACTTCCCCGCGGCTTCGCGGCCTTAGCAAACACACATGGCACGACAACCCATGGCCGAGGTGCAGCGTACGAACATGGTTATCGGCCAGCGCCACGACGAAATGAAGCTGGATGTCGGGCATGGCCAGGTCGGGTCGCGTCTTGAGGAACGCGCCGCCCTCGGCATAATTGGACGTCAGCGCCCCACGGCGGGAACGGCGAAAGCGCATGATTTCCTGCACTAAACGCACGCTGCCGCGCACCGATATGCCCAGCGTGTCGAGGCTGCGAGTCCGGTAGCCGAAGATAAAGTCAGGATGATCCTGCAGGTTCTTGCCCACGCCGGGCGAATGATGCACGACCGGAATTCCGAGCTTGTCGAGCGCCTGCGCATCGCCCACGCCGGAGAGCATCAGCAGTTGCGGCGTCTGTAACGCGCCTGCCGCCACGATCACCTCGCGGCGCGCGCGAATAACGCGCTTCTTGCCGCCCATCGTTACCTCAACGCCAACGGCACGCGAGCCTTCGAAAATGATCCGCTGCGCGTGAGCATGAGTCTCGACCGAAAGGTTCTTGCGCGCCGTCATATGCGGCAGTAAATAGGCGCGCGCGGCGCTCCATCGTTCGCCATTCTTTTGGGTCACCTGATAGATCCCTACCCCCTCCTGCTCGGCACCGTTGAAGTCGTCGGTCACGGGCAAGCCCGTCTGTCGCGCGGCTTCGAGGTACCGTTCTTGAAACGGGTTGTCCGTACGCAAGTCGCTGACCCAAAGCGGCCCATCCCGGCCATGCCATTCGTTGGTGAACCGCTCGTTATGCTCGCTGCGCAGGAAGTACGGAAGCACGTCCTCATATGACCAGCCGTCATTGCCGAGCGACGCCCAATGATCGTAGTCCGAACGATGTCCGCGCGTATAGACCATTGCGTTGATGGCGGACGATCCCCCCAGAGCCTTGCCACGCGGCTGATAGCCCTTGCGTCCATTGAGTCCTGCCTGCGGCACGGTTTCGAACGCCCAGTTGTTGATCCGCGTCGGCAACATGGCGACGGCGGCCGCCGGAGTATTTACCAGCGCGCTGTCACCACGTCCTCCCGCCTCAAGAATGCAAACCGTGACCGCGGGATCTTCGGTCAGCCGCCCTGCGATGACACAACCAGCCGAGCCCGCGCCGATCACAACGAAATCGAAAAGGTCGCTCATTCTGTCTCCTGCCAGAGTGTCGGCGCGCGCCGCACCGCTGGCGTGTTGTTCACGCAATACGCTTGATCAGCCACAGAACCAGGTTGAAGGTCTTGCCATAAGGTGGATGAAAAAGACGGGTGCCATTCAAGCGGGCTTGGTAGAAAACGGGTCTCTCATTGCTGAAGGTACGAAAGCCCCATTCGCCGTGATAAGCGCCCATGCCGCTCGCGCCAACTCCGCCGAACGGCTGCGCTTCCTGCGCCAGATGCCACAGACAGTCGTTGATCGTGACGCCGCCGGATATCGTTTCATTCAGCACCCGGTCACGATTGGCGACGCTCCGTCCGAACCAATAAAGTGCGAGCGGCCGGTCGCCCCGGTTGACCATGGCAATGGCTGCGTCAAGTCCGTCGTATTCGATAATAGGCAGCAGCGGCCCAAAGATTTCCTCGCGCATCAGACGCGTGCTTGCGGGCGCACCGACCACCAGTGTTGGTGGAAATTTGCGCGTGTTCTCATCGAAACGTTCACGGGCCGCATTGACTTCCACAATGCGCGCACCGCTGTCACGCGCTTCTTGCAGGATCGTCATCAGCCGCTCGCGATGCCGCGTGCTGATGATCGCCGTGTAGTCCGGATTCGAGACCAGCGTAGGGTAAAGACGCGTGATGGCTGCCTTGAGTTGATCGGCGATGCTGTCAGCCATGCCCGTTGGCACGAGGAGATAGTCTGGCGCAATGCAGGTCTGTCCGGCGTTCAGGAATTTGCCGTAGGCAATGCTTGCAACGGCAGCGGCAAAGTCGCAGGAGGCGTCGAGTATGGCAGGCGATTTTCCGCCGAGTTCCAGCGTCACCGGCGTCAGATTCGCTGCCGCGGCTTGGGCGACCTGGCGGCCGACCTGGGTCGATCCGGTAAAGAACATGTGATCGAATGGCAGCCCGGCAAATGCCCGCGCCACGTCCACGCCGCCGTTCACCACGCTCATCTCATCCGGCGCAAACGAAGCGCTAACCAAGTGGTCCAGCAACTCGCAGAAGCGAGGGGTCAGTTCGGACGGTTTGAGAAGCACCCGGTTACCAGCGGCGAGAGCCGCGAGCGCGGGTCCCAACGATAATTGAATGGGGTAGTTCCATGGCGATACGATGCCGACCACACCCAGCGGCTGCCTTAAAAGGCGGTTATAGCCGGGCCGAAAGTGCAGGCCGGTCACGACACGCTGCGGACTCATCCAGTGCTTCAGGTGTTTGCGCGCGTGGCGGATGCCGGCGCGCACGACGAACAACTCGGCGAGCCGCGTTTCATGAGCGGACCGGCCCGCGAAGTCGGCATCGATCGCGCGTACGAAGTCACTTTCATGATTCTCCGTCAACGCAAGCAGCCGGTTCAGCCGGTCCATGCGAACGGACAGCGGCGGATTGGATTCCGCCGCGAATGCCTGACGTTGCGCCTCGAAGCGTGCTTCCAGGAAAGAAGGCGAGCTGACCTGCATGGTCTGTTTCCTGTGTGTGGAATGGCGCTAGCTTACGCGCTTGGCCGGCGATCAGGCAGCTCCTGTGTGCCGACGGCTGAATGTAAAGGACACGCTATTCACTGTGCAGAAGGCGCTCCGCTGCTCGAAGGTGGCTCACTACGCGCTTGCCAAAAATACTTAGTAAAATCGTTCCGAACGGGCCATGCCGACCTGCCGCCCATCCTGGATATTCCCGCCATTGTGACAAGCACACTCGAACAACTTCGCGCCGGACAGTTAGCCGGTATCCATCGACTGACGCTAGCTTGCGGCTTGACCGAATTTCCGCGCGAGATATTCGATCTCGCCGATACGCTCGAAATTCTCGACTTGTCCGGCAATGCGCTTTCATCGCTGCCCGACGACCTGCCGCGCCTGAAGAATCTGCACACTATTTTCTGCTCGGACAACCCGTTCACAGAACTGCCCGACGTCCTCGGACAGTGCGCGCAATTGAGCATGGTGGGGTTCAAGGCGAACCGTATCCGCACGGTATCAGGCGCTTCGTTACCGCCCAAACTTCGCTGGCTGACCCTGACCGATAACGAAATCGAAGCGCTGCCGCCTGAGATCGGCAACTGCACTCAGCTACAAAAACTGCTGTTGGCCGGCAACCGGTTACGCGAATTGCCTGTCGAGTTGGCAGCATGCTCTCGGCTCGAATTGATCCGGCTGGCAGCAAATCGGCTTGGCGAGCTGCCGGTATGGTTAGCGTCTTTGCCCCGGCTGTCGTGGTTGGCCTATGCGGGGAATCCATTCAATGACGAAATGGAAACCAGCGCGATGGCGAACACGCACGTCGCTAATATTGCATGGCAGGCGCTGGACCTGCAGCATCGGCTCGGCGAGGGGGCATCGGGGATAATTTATCGCGCGGAACATCGTGTGATGTACCCGGAAATCAGCGACAAAACCCGGCCCGTCGCCGTCAAACTATTCAAGGGCGCGGTCACAAGCGACGGCCTGCCTCACTGTGAGATGGCAGCGTGCATTGCTGCGGGCGCACATCCTAATTTGATTCCGGTGCTCGGCAAAATCAAGGACCATCCCACTGGCGTCGATGGCCTCGTGATGGAGCTGATCGACCCGCAACTCAGGAACCTTGCCGGGCCGCCAAGCCTCGCTTCCTGCACGCGCGATATCTATGACGCCGATACCCGCTTCGACCTGACTTCGGTGTTAAACATCGCGCATGGAATTGCATCGGCGGCGGCGCATTTGCATCGGCAAGGGATCATGCATGGCGACCTTTACGCTCACAACATTCTGCTCGGCGCTCAGGGCTACGCGCTAATGGGAGATTTTGGCGCCGCCTCTTTCTACGCTGCCGACAATAAAACGCTGGCCCCCGCACTCCAGCGTCTGGAAGTAAGAGCCCTTGGTTGCCTGCTCGAAGAATTGATCGATCGATGCAATGTCCAAGGGTCCACGCAAAGCAGCATGGCGATGCTCGTCAAACTAAAAGATAGCTGCCTAAGCGAACAACCAAGCGAGCGGCCCCTGTTCGACGACATGGTAAATACCCTGTCTGCACAGAGGGATTCGCATCGGAGCGAGGCAACTTCAGCTTAAATTCAGGCGCGTTAACCGTATACTCATCCTCCCGTTCCCGTAGCGAGAGAGAAACGTGCCAGTGATTACCTGCATCGAGGATTTGCGCGTGCTCGCGCAACGGCGCGTCCCGCGCATGTTCTACGATTACGCCGATAGCGGCTCGTGGACCGAGAGCACCTACCGGGCCAATGAAAGCGACTTCCACCTCATCAAGCTGCGTCAGCGCGTAGCGGTCAACATGGCGGGCCGCAGCACACGCACGGAAATGGTCGGTCAGGAAGTCGCCATGCCGGTAGCGCTTGCCCCGACGGGATTGACCGGCATGCAACATGCCGACGGCGAGATCCTGGCCGCGCGTGCGGCGGAAAAATTCGGTGTCCCGTTCACCTTGTCCACCATGAGCATCTGCTCGATCGAGGACGTAGCGGCGCACACCACAAAACCATTCTGGTTCCAGCTTTACATGATGCGCGACCGCGATTTCATCGTGCGGCTGATCGAGCGCGCACGCGCCGCCAAGTGCAGCGCGTTGATGCTCACGCTCGACTTGCAGATCCTCGGTCAGCGCCACAAGGACATCAAGAACGGGCTGTCGGCGCCGCCCAAGCTAACCTTGCCGAACCTCATGAATCTCGCAACAAAACCACGCTGGTGTCTCGGCATGCTCGGCACCAAGCGGCGCAGTTTTGGGAACATCGTCGGTCATGCAAAGGGGGTGGGTGATCTCTCATCGCTGAGTTCGTGGACCGCCGAACAATTCGATCCGGGCTTGAGCTGGGCAGATGTCGAGTGGGTCAAGAAGCTGTGGGGCGGCAAGCTCATCCTGAAGGGCATCATGGATGTGGAAGACGCGCGTCTTGCCGCCGACAGCGGGGCCGACGCAATGATCGTCTCGAACCATGGCGGCCGTCAGCTCGACGGCGCGCCATCGTCCATCTCCGCACTACCCGCGATTGCGAGCGAAGTCGGAAATCGAATTGAAGTGTGGGTCGATGGTGGCATCCGCAGCGGACAGGACGTGCTGAAAGCCGTGGCGCTTGGTGCGAAGGGCACGCTGATCGGCCGCAGTTTCCTATATGGGCTGGGCGCAATGGGTGAGGCCGGTGTCGAGCGATGCTTGCAGGTCATCCACAAGGAGCTCGACATCACCATGGCCTTTTGCGGGCACACCGACATCCGGCGTGTGGACGATCAGATCCTGCTGCCCGGGACCTTTTGAAACCGGGTGCGATTATCAATTCGTGTTGGCGTCCGGCGGATAACCAGCCGCTGGACGCTCCCATCAACCGTGTTCAACTTCCCGAAATATCGAAGTCAAAGTAGCGACTCTCGATCTTTTTATACGTTCCGTCTTTCATCATCGAATCGATAGCGTGATCGAGTTTCGTGCGCAGCGCAGTATCGTCCTTGCGTACGCCAATGCCTGCACCCTTACCCAAGGTCTTCGCGTCATTCACGGGGTCTCCGACAAACGCAAAACCCTTGCCTCGCGGTGTCTTGAGAAACCCCTCGCTGCCGGCAATCATGTCCGTCAGGGTGACGTCAATAGGCCCGGCCAGCAGGTCCGTGACCACCTGCTCCTGATTCGCATACGACACCACATCGATCCCGGACGGCGCCCAGTGCACTTTCGCGTAAGCCTCTTGCGTGGAGCCTTGCGCAACCCCGACTTTCTTGCCCGTCAACGATGCCACCGTCGGCTTGATATCCGCGCCCTCTTTCCCGATCAACCGGCTGGGCGTATCGAACAACGGCACTGAAAACGCCACCTGTTCCTCGCGCTTCGGGGTGATCGACATAGCCGACAAAATGGCATCGAACTTGCGGCCTTGAAGCGCCGGGATGATGCCGTCGAAACCTGTTTCAACCCACACGCATTTGACATCGAGCCGCTTGCAGATTTCGTTGCCCAGGTCGATCTCGAAGCCGACCAGTTGCCCCGACGGCGCCTTCGATTCAAACGGTGCATAGGTCGGGTCCACGCCAAATCGAAGCTCGCCTGCGTCTTTCGCTTGCACGCAGAACGCGGCGAGTGACATCGCCAACCCTGCCGCCATACCAGCCAGTGCTTTTTTCATGAATGCTCTCGTTCGACTGAATAGCCGCATCGTTGAATGCGTTGCCGGCTACGGTTGATAAGACCGCCTGTAAAGCGGGTTGTGCGATATAGCTGTACGTAGATTCGATGCATGCCGTGGTCAGCTAGGCTGTCTGCAAAGCGAGCAGCCCACGCTCAAAGATCTGCCGCGTGCGTAGCTGGGTGAGTTCGCGCCAATCCCGATCCGCGGGATAGAAATGTTCCGCCAGCGCCGTCTTGATCCGGCGCCCCGTTTCGTCTTCAGGATCGCCGTATAAATGCAGCCAGTGATCGTCCCTTAGCGCGCGATGTCCACGGTCGCCGTCATAGGTCCCGCATTCGATAACCAATTGCATCAAGTCCGTGCCGGGCAGTGAATCGAGCAGCGCCTGTGACGTGTAGCCGGTCGCCGTCGCCGCGATTCCTGAATCGGTTGTTGCAGCAGGTCCGGTGATGACCGTGTAGAGCCACGGGCCGAAAACCGACTGCGACCTGGCGAGTGCGGGGTAACTTTCCTGCGCGACCGCCATCAACATGGCATGACCGAACGCCCCTGCCCCGGTATGCAAATCGAAACACATTGCTGTCCGTGCACCCTCCATAAAACGCTTCGCGATGGCGCGCAGGGTCTGGTTGCTCCAGGTGGCGTGCTGACCGCCGAAGAAGATGCCGTCGGCATGCGCGTACTGCCCAGCCTCCACAATGCTCATTACCGTGCCGCGACCTAGTCTTTCGATTTCTTCGGCGAGCCGTTCGTCGGCACGGCGGCGAGCGGGACCGTCAAGGTCGCGGCACAAATAGAGGGTATGAAAATCCTCATAGCGTGCGTTGTCGGGCAGCGGCTCGTTAAACGCGATGTAGTTCCGGTTAAGGTCGACGTTGTCTTCATTGACCCGACGAAACCAGGCCGTGCCCCAAGGATTGATCAGATGCACCATGACCAAGCAGACGTCCGCCGGTAGCGCCCGTTTTTGCAAGGAGTGAAGCAATGCGATCTGCGCTTCGGAACCGTAATAGCCTTCAATGCCATGCGTGCCGGAGACGACGATAAACCGCTTGGGCGCAAGCGGATCGCCGATCACGGCTACGTCGGTAGCAAGCAACTCACGGCGGGGACCGCGCAACGGATGCTCGAAGTCCGTGAGTTCAGCGCCAGCAGCCCGCGCGGCTTCAAGAAAACGTTCGCGCTGAGCGGTAAAGCCTGGGGTTTCGATGAAATGCCGGTTCATGTTCTCTTTCCAAAATGTATACCCGCCGCTGACGGATTAATTCGCTTTGCTAAGCAATTTGCAGGGTGATGGCAGTTGATGGTCTTGCACAACACAACAGCACTTCGCCCTCGCGCGGCTCATCGAGCGGTTGCTCAAAGTACTCGACCGTGCCGTCTATCAACTGACTGGCACAACACCCGCACAATCCTGCGCGACAACTGAACGGCGGCGAAAAGCCGGCGGCTTCGGCGAAGTCCAGCAATGAATGACATGACGGATCCCATGCAACAGTCTTGCCGGAAGGCATGAAATGAACTGCGGGCACGGAGGCGTCCAATGCAACGGAAGGTTCGGGCGATGACGACACGTCGACCTCGTCCAGCTCAAGCACTGAGGAAGGTCCAAAGAACTCATGCTGGATACGGGCTTTATCGACACCGAGACTTCGAAGTAACCGGAAGTTCGCCTGCATGAAGTGCGTAGGTCCGCACAGATAAACGTCGTAGTCGTCGAGCGGCAACACGCGTTGGAGGGTCTCGCGCGTAATCAAGCCGTGGCTGTGAAAGCGCTGATCAGCGACGTCCGATGGTTCAGGCGTGCGATAACAGACATGCGTCTGTACGCCCTCCCTGCTCGCCTGCAGGTGCACGACTTCATCCCGGAACGCGTGCACCTCACCGTTTTCACATGCGTGTATGAAATAGACCCGACGCCGCGACGTCGCACACAGGCGATGCAACATGCTGAGCATCGGCGTCACGCCAACGCCACCGCTTAACAACACAACGGGACGATCGCTCAGCTCATCGAGTACGAACGCACCGGCCGGACCGGCAACATCAAGCGTAACGCCTGCCTCGACAACCCCATGCAGATGACCCGACACCAAGCCATCCGGCAGCTCGCCCCTGTCTGCCGGCGCCAGTTGATGCTTGACCGAAATACGCCACCGAGTGCGTTCGGCAGGATCGCCGGACAAGCTGTAATGCCGCAGCAAGCGCTGCCCGTCGGCGCCAGTAATACGCACCTGGACAAAGTGGCCCGGCAGGAAAGCCGGCAGCAATCCACCGTCCTCCGCTTCCAGCACGAACGATTTGATGACGCTGCTTTCGCGCTGTACGTCAACAATGCGCATCCGCTTGAACGCTCGCGGTTCAGTTGCCTCTTGCATGACTATCGGACGGTGTCGAGCGCGGCAGGTTCAGATTCGGGCGCCCGCGTCTCCGCTTCGATCAGCCGTTGCAGGCTGCGTCGAAAGCGCAACGGCCCGGCGTCGAGCGGCAGGTCGAGATTAGGCGTTCGTTTGTTCGCCATACCCGCATGAACCGCGGTCAGGATCACGCGATCCTCTTCGAATGCATGACGAACGTCCTCGTTGAATTGACGCGATACGTTTTCATCGCGTTGATCGAAGTTGCGCATCTGGAACCAGAAATAGCGCGTGTTCGATTCATCGATTGGCGTCATGAAGTTGTACGAGTTCATCAGGAAGACTTGCTCGTGCAGCGGGCCTTCGTCGGACCCCGTGCCTGCGGGTGTGAACACGGCCTTGATAATCGCGTGCGATGGAAACCGGACTTCGTAATGCTGCTTGCGATCGCAGCGTCCCGAGAACTTCACGAAGCGCGCATAGAACGGCGCCACATCCACGTCTCGCATCCAGCGCGACACGACGACGCCGTCATCCGTCACCGACGTCTTCAGCGGCTCCGATTCGCACGCCGCGTTGCCGAACGAAGACGGATGAACCCACGCGACATGCGACGGATCAAGCAGGTTGTCCGTCACATAAAGATAGTTGCACGCGACGGTCATTGCATCGCCCTGGTTCATGCCCCACGCAGGATCGTTCCATTCCTCGACCGCGAAAATAGTGTCCGCATTCGCCTGCTCCGGCGCGCCCATCCAGATCCAGACCAGGCCGTAGCGCTCTTCAACGGGGTAGCTTCGAACGCGTGCGGCCGGTGGAACCTTCGTCATGCCCGGTGCCCGCACGCAGGTTCCCGAGCAATCGAATGTAAGGCCGTGGTAACCGCATTCAATCTGGCCGTCCTGCAGGCGTCCCATCGACAAAGGCAGCTTCCGATGCGGGCAAGCATCTTCCAGCGCGGCCACCCCGCCGTCAGGTTTGCGATACAAGACCACTGGCTCGCCCAGCAGCGTTACTGGACACAGGCCGTCGCCAATTTCGCTGCTCCATGCCGCCACGTACCACGCGTTTCTTAAGAACATTGCCCTCTCCGTTCTATTCCGATGCCAGCCGTTGCGACTGCTCACCCGCTAATCCCTTGGGACTCAGCTTAGGAACTCAAAATTGAAAAGAACAGAGGGCTAAAGCTTTGGCATCGTTTAGAATTTCTAAAACGACTTAGGCCCAGCCGCTCACCATGGACACACTTCCGCCACTGCGTGCGTTGCAGGTATTCGATACCCTGGGCCGTTGCGGGGGAGTGGTCGAGACAGCGCGCCGGCTTGGCGTTTCGCCGGGCGCGGTCAGCCAGCAGATCAAGCTTTTGGAAGATTCATTGGGCATGCGGCTGCTGGCAAAAGAAGGCAAGCGCCTTCGCCTGACGGCCGCAGGCGTGCGTTATCACGAGACCTGCGCAGCGGCGTTCGAAAGCCTGCGCGTGGCCGGCGCCGAGATTGAACGTGTCAGGAACAGGCGCAGCCTCAGCGTGAGCGCGTTGCCCTCGCTGTTGTCGAAGTGGCTGGCACCGCGCATCTACGAGTGGCAAAACACGCATCCGGAACTGGATGTGTATCTGGACGGCACGCATTCGGAGCCGTCGCCCGATGGCCCCGAGATCGACTTCCGCATTACCTACGGCGAGCGGATGAATCATGCGGGCACGACGGTCGAACTCTTTCGTGACAGTGTCGTGCCTGTGTGCAGCCCGCGGTTGCTTGGTACCACCAAACCGCTCGTCAAGCTGGACCAGATCCTCGCTTATCCGTTGCTATCGATAGACTGGTTTCCCAAATTCTCCTCGCCGCCATCGTGGAGCGAATGGTTTGCAACGCACGGCATTGAGTGTCCCGAGGACGTGCGCAGCAATCGCCTGGTGTTCTCGTTGTCGGGACTTGCGATACAAGCTGCCATTGAAGGCCATGGGTTCGTGCTGGCGCAGACATCGATGATCGTCGATGACCTCAGCGCAGGCCGCCTCGTGTTGCCGTTTCCGGTCGGCGTTGCGCTGCCCTCGCCTTATTTCCTGACGTGGCAAGCGAGCAGTTTCGACCAGCCGCACTGCCGCGCTTTTCATCGATGGATTCTCACGCAGAGCCGCGAACAGCAAGCGCTCAACGACCGGATGCTTGGCGCCGGGTAAGCGCTCGCTGACACAAATAGAAGCGCGCTCAACTCATGTAGCCAAGATGCTCGGCCAGGATCACCGAGCCGATAACAACCAGAACCACCCCGCCCGCAATTTCCGCTCGCTGCCCAACAGCCTTGCCGAGAAAACGTCCGACCATCACGCCCAAGGTCACCATGATCAGCGTCGCGAGTCCGATGGTCGCAGCCGTCGAGAGAATATTCACATCGATGAAAGCGAGTCCCGCACCCACTGCCATTGCGTCGATACTCGTCGCGAATCCGGTGATCGCCAGCAGCCAGAAACTGTGGCTATCGGGCTTCTCGACTTCCGGCGTGGGCGTGCGCAGACCCGCGCGGATCATGCGTACGCCGAGCACGAGCAGCAAGCCAAACGCAATCCAGTGATCCCACGAGGCCACATACGGCGCAGCGGCCTTGCCGAGCGCCCAGCCGACCAGCGGCGTGATGGCTTCAATCACGCCAAAGATCAGGCCGGTGCGAAGCGCTTCGCGCATCCGCGGACGATGTAGCGTGGCGCCCTTGCCGACTGCAGCGGCGAAGGCGTCCGTCGACATGGCGAAGGCGAGCAGGAGAGTAGAAGCGATATTCATGGAGAGGTGGAGTTGTCGTTAAGGCGTTCAGGTCGGGCGAGAACATGCGATGCAGCGGTGAGCCCGACCGGTCTCTCCGATGCATCGATGGTCTTGCCAACCAAAAGCTGAACGGTTGCTCATGCCACGGTTCGATCGAACCAAGCGTGTTGACATGAGCGCTTCCAGTAAATGGAAGCCGGCTACTCCCCAAAGACGGACGGAGACTATCACGATTGAAATGAAATCGTAATCTTTCCCCGGCGGCGCGAAGGGACTCTTCCTGACTGCGTGAAACGAAAACGAAAGCAAGAACGAAAGTTCGAGCCGATACAATGCGGCCAGCCCGTCAGACGTGACTAACCTCCCGATCCAATCTGCCGCACGATGCCGAACCCGAACTCCATGCCGTCGTCTGACCGTGCGTGCCCAGCGCAGCACGGCGCCCCGTGCTGCTCGTGCATGACGGGCCGTCCGCGATGAAAGCTGACGCGCCGCTCGCCACGGTTCTGAGGAAGCGTCGCATCCGGTCGCGCTGGACTGCGGTCGGCATGGCGAGCACGCTGTCGCACCATCCGTTGCTTGCGGGCGTAGCCGGCACCGTGGCCGCGGTATTGATGGCGAGCGTGTCGCTCGTTACGTTGTATCAGGGGCGCCAGGGCGTGCTCGACCACGCCCACGATACATCGGCGAATCTCGTCGCCATTATCAGCAGCGACCTCGCCCGCAATGTCGAAATCTACAATCTGTCGCTCAACGCAATGGTCGAAGGCGCGGAAAATCCGGCCATGATGGGACTTCCGCCCGCCTTGCGCCGGCAGATCCTCTTCGACCGGGCGACCTCCGCTGCCTACATCACTGGCGCCTACGTGCTCGACGCGCACGGCAAGGTCACGGCAGTAAGCAAGGACATCCCTCTCTCGCCGGGCTCGTTCGCCGACCGCGAATATTTCTACGCGCAGCAGCGCAGCCCCTCGACCGGCCTGTTTTTCTCGCATCCGTTTGCGTCGCGTTTGCGCGGGACGCCGACCATCGGCATGAGCCGGCGGATCAACGCACTCGACGGCTCGTTCGCCGGCATCGCGCTGCTTGCTTTGAACGTCGCGTATTTCGACTCGTTGCTGGACAAGCTCAACGTAGGCGCCCAAGGATCGATCTTCATCGTCCATCAGGACGGCACAATGATCGCCCGCAAGCCTTTTCGCCACGACGTGATCGGGCGCAACGTCGCCGTTTCGCCCACTTTTTCGCGCATGACGAACGCCGCGTCGGGGTCGTACGCGGCGACCTCTCCCGTCGATGGCGTGCGCCGCCTTTACACGTTCTCGCATGTGCCGGGGACACCGTTCATCGCCGCCGTGGCCCCTGCTGAGGACGAAGTACTGGCGCCGTGGCGCGAACGCAGCCGGATCGTCGGCGCGTTGACATTGCTGTCGGGCTTGAGTTTCGTCGCGGTGTCGTGGCTGCTTGCGCTGTCGCTGCGCGAACGCGCCCGCGCGCAGGAGGAGCTCGTCCGGCTGGCCGGCACCGACGCGCTCACCGGCCTGCCGAACCGGCGCGCCTTCGACGAACGCATGGACGACGAATGGCGCCGTGGGCGCCGCGCGGGTACGCCGTTGTCGGTGTTGTTCATCGACGTGGATTATTTCAAGGCCTACAACGACACCTACGGCCACGCGCTCCGCGACCACGCGCTCGCCACGGTGGCGCACAGCATTGCCACGACCGTGCGCCGTCCGGGCGATATCCCCGCGCGCTACGGCGGCGAAGAATTCGTCGTGCTGCTGTCCGATACACCCCTGGAAGGCGCGCAGCATATTGCCGAAACGATCCGGCAGCATGTGCTGGCCTGCGCAATTCCTCATCGGGCGAGCGCGCTTGGGGTGGTGACCGTGAGCATAGGCTGCGCGACGGCGTCGCCGCCGGGTCTCGCCGGCGTGTACGGGTTGCTCGGCACCGCCGACCAGCAGCTCTACAAAGCGAAGGCCGCAGGGCGCGACTGCGTCCGGCCGCTCGCCCACGCGGCCGCCCCGGTAGAGAGTTCCTAAGCACGCCGGCGGGTCCGCAAATTTCGGGCAAACGCGCGCAGACTTGCTCTACAGCCGAAGCAAACACATGATTTGCAAGGATTTTTCTCGTCTGTATAATGCGACCTTCCCTCCCAAGGCCACTTCCCATGAGCAGACTCCTCTTGCTTGCTGCGCTGACGCTAGGCGGAACGCTAGGACCGATGCAAGGCGCGGTGGCCCAGGAACGCGCTCCAGAGGCCGCCCAGCAAGATGCCGCGGCCAGTGACGCCAGCGTCGAAGCCACGCACCAGGTCTCCCGGCTGATCTCCGAAAAGTTCGGCGTCGCACGGGCGAAAGCGGAGCAGATTTCATCCGCTGTCATGTCGGCAGCTTCGAAATACTCGCTTCCTCCCGCTCTCCTCCTCGCCATCATCTCCGTTGAATCCCGTTTCAAGGAAAAAGCCCGCGGCTCCAATGGCGCAACCGGGCTGATGCAGGTCGTGCCGGCCGCGCACAAACAACTTGTGCGTAATATCGACCTGACCGAAGCGAAGGCGAATATCGAAGCCGGATCGGCGATCCTGCACGGTTATGTCCAGTCCGCTCGCGGCGACGTGGGCGCGGCACTAAAGAGCTACGGCGGCTCGAAAGCCTACGCGGAGAAGATCAGCCTGCGAGCCAAGGCATTCGCCCCGGAATTCGGCTCCGGCACTGCTGCTGACACCGACGCCGACGCGCAAACAGCCGGCGACTGATTGGCAGCTTTCGCGCGCAGTCCTCGCACCTGAATACCTTCTTAATACTTGCTTGTTCGCTCGGCGCGCCTCCACGCGTCGCGCGGACCGCTTTTTGCTCCCCTCATACAGGACACGCCTGATTTTCATCGGGCACTAAACAAGCAAAGAATAGTAAAGTCGCGCTCCCGCGGCTAAGCCCTAATACGGTTGCCTTCCAGACCGCCCGCTTTCGATTCCCCGACGCGTCCCCGGTTGGCTAACCGATCGCCTCATTTTCGAGGAATTCGTGACACGACGCCCCTTCGAAGCGGATCACGATCAGTTCGCTTTATGGCATCCCAAGCGCCTGCCCACCCGCATGCCTGAGCAGCGGGTCGTGATTGCGCATCGCGACCCCATGATCGGCGAGTCGTTTGTGCTGCTGCTTGGGTTGAAAGGGCTGGCGGCGCAGCACGTAAAGGATGTGGAAGCGCTCACGCTCCTGATTGAAGACTGGCATCCGCAGGCATTGATGATCGATACGCGCCTCGCGACCGGCGAGCACGCCGGTTTCGTGCGCAAACTCAGCGATAACCCGAGCCACGCCGGCACGCTGCTGCTCGCGTTCAGCAATTTCCTGCCGGAAGATCCGGTTGCGGTGTTGCAGGAAGCAGGTTACGACGGCCATTGCCGCCGTCCCTGTCCCATGTGGCGCATCTCTGAGGTTCTCAGCGATTTTTTCGCGCTGAACAGAGCATCGATGAGTTGATAGATTGACGAGCTAACGAGTCAACGCAGCACCAGTTCCCGCAACTCGTCGATATTGAATGGTTTCGCGAGAATCGTTACTCCGGTGTGGCGCGCGCGCTCGAATTCATCGGCATAACCGGTCATCAGCGCGATCCGCTGCGTGGGCCAGGCGCCACGCACTTTCTCAGCCAGGTCGATGCCGTTAAGCCGGCCGGGCATTTGTATATCCGACAACACCAGGTCAAAGCGACTGCCTTCGCTGAGCAGGTCGAAGGCTTTGTCGGCGGTGAGTTCGTGGCGTACGTCGCAGCCAAACGTAGCGAGCACCGCCGCCACGCCCGCCGCCACTTCCTCGTTGTCTTCTACCAGCAAGATCGAACCGGGATGTACCGGCGCTGGCGCAGCATTGTCCGGTGAATCTGGCGTGAGAGCCGCGACTTCCGGCGCAGTCCCGGTGGACGGAACGTGGTATCGGGGCAGATAAAGCCGCACGGTCGTGCCACGGCCCGGCACGCTGTCAAGGCGCGCCGTGCCGCCCGCCTGCTCACTTGCCGCCAGCACTTGCGCCAACCCCAAACCCGTTCCTGAGCCGCTCAGCTTGGTCGTGAACAGGGGTTCGAATGCGCGCCGCGCGGTCAACTCCGTCATGCCCTCGCCACTGTCGGTGAAAGCAAGCAGCGCGTACTCGCCGTCGGGTAAAACATTGTCGGCCGTCACGCGAACGTTCTGGCTGCGGATCACGAAACGGCCGCCGCGCGGCATTGCATCGCGGGCATTCACGGCAATATTGATGATCGCGAACTCAAGTTCGGTAGCGTCCGCACGAACCTGCCACATGTCCGGCGACACCTGCACCCTCACCTGGACCTTCTCGCCGGCCGCCGTTTCGATCAGCCCGGTCGCCGCGGGCAGCCAGACAGCGAGGTCGATCGGCTCCTGCTTGAGCGGCTGCTTGCGCGCGACACTGAGCAAGCGTCTGGCGAGCGCTTCAGCACCGGCGGTCGCGCGCTCCACGGCCAGGACTTCCCGTTCCAGCCCGTTGAAATTCTTGCGCCGCGCGAGCTCCATATTCGCCGATACCACCATCAGCAAGTTGTTGAAATCGTGCGCGACATTCGCCACCAGATTGCCGAGCGCGCCCATGCGCCGCAATTGCCGGCTGGATGCTTCAGCCGAAAGCCGCATGGCAACCTCCGCCTGCCATCGCTCCCATGCGGCCTGTTGCGCCCGCAGCTGGTGCAACGAAAACAACACGAGCAGCCAGACCGCGACGCACGGCGCCGCCGTGATCACGGCGATCAGCGAGTAGTGCTTGCGCCACTCCGCGAAAATCGCATCGGTCGGAATCGCGCTTGTCACATAGAGCGGGTAATCCCCCGCACGGCGAAACGCCACCACGCGTTCCACACCATCAACGCTTGAGCGAATCCGGATGCGGCCGAATAGTTCGTTGTTGCGCATGGCGCTGGTGAACGCCGTGTCGCGAGCGTGGGTGATGCCGGGACGGCTCGGCGGCTCGCGCACGAGAATGCCGCCGTCGCGCCGGAACAAGCCGACGCTCATGCCCGGTTCACCATTCGACAGATCGCGATAGAAACCCGCGAAATAATCGCGTTTGAGCGCGATCGACACGACGCCCGCAAAGTGGCCGTCGTTCAGACTACGGCCGACGCTGGTGGTAAACACATTTTCTTGCTGGATGCTGCCAAGGAGCGGCAGTGAAAAATACGGGTCCGGGCGGATGGAGCGAGCCGAAGTAAAGTCGTCGCGATTCGCGATTGACACGGACGGCACGGGGAAATAGCGGTTGCTGGCGAGCATCTCGCCTTTCACGCCAAAGATGGTGATGCCTGCCACCTGATCAAACGAGTCGCCGATCACGCTCAGGCGGTCATGGATGGCTTTCTGGTTCGCGGTGATCTGGGCGTCGTTGCTGTCGGCGAGCATTTCCACAATACGCGTGGAGATTTCGCGGTTGAGATCGAGTACCTTGACCGCTTGTTCATCGGCGACACGCGCGACGCGGTCGGCGATGTCATTCGATTCGATCATGCGGCGCTGATAATCGTAATAACCGTAGCCGAGCAAAAACACGATCGGAAAGAGGATCGATGCCGCCAGCACGACCAGCAGCATTCGCCGGGTCGCGGCGAAATTGCGCAGCGGCAATGGCAAGTCGAGTCCGGCGGAATCCGAAGAGTGCAAAGCGTCAAAGCTCCAAGGTTGCGCTCGCTCGCGCCGGGGTTGGTCAGTTTTGCGGGCGGGCAGTTCTGCCAGCAGTTAGCAAGCAACAGCTAACAGACTAACAACTAGCAGAACCCGTGAGCGCTAAACCTGAGAACCAGCGAAACATCCAACCCCGTTACTGCGGCTTCGACATTGTCCCACTCCCATTTGGCGATGTGGTCGAGTTGCTATTTGCGCTGGAACCATTGCTCTTCATGTTAGGCGTGGCGCCTGTGCCTGTGCCCATCCCGCCACCGACCGCGTTGCCTCCGGGCGCATTGCTCATTCCCGCTCCGTTGGAGCTGCCAGCATTCCCACCGCCGCCGCCCACCCCCGCGCCGCCGGCCGAACCTCCACCCGCTGAACCACCTCCCGATCCGCCGCCTGCGCCACCACCCGCTCCGCCTCCCCCGCCGCCGGCCTGCGCGTAGACACTGCCCACACCGCCCGACAGACCCAGCACAAGCGCAGACACCAAAAGCTTCTTGGTTACGTTTTTCATTGCAGCCTCCTTGAAATACCGTTGAGTGCGTTGCGCAGGACTTTTGTCGCAACGCTCGCTCTTAAGCTAGTGCAAGGGGCATGCCGCACAAGCGGCTATTCGATGGCCGGTAACGCTTGCCTGGCGGGCATTTCAAGGTTTGGACGGCAGCAGTACTTGTGACCTTGAGCCAGCTTTTTGACCAGCTTTTGCGCAACACATAGTCTGATCCGAAACGCACAAAACAAAAAACCGGGCTTGCCAGCCCGGTTTTCGATTCGAGGTAGTTCGGTCTTACCAGCCTTGTTGCTGGTAATAACCTGCCTGCGGTTGCGGACCGCACGGTACATAAGCGCGGCGATAGCTGTCGTAGCAGTATCCCGGGGGCGGGCCCGGCTGGGCGTAGACCGGCTGTGCATAAACAGGTTGCGCATAGACCGGTTGATACACCGGCTGGGCATAGACAGGTTGTGCGTACGTCGGCTGAGCCACGGCGGACCCGACCAATGCGCCAATCACCGCGCCGCCCAGCAATGCGCCGACAACCGCGCCACCGTCCCCGCCACCCCCGTGTGCGGACGCCTGACCCGACATGGCAAGACTTCCGGCCAACACCAACACTGCAGCTACGCGTTTCATTTGAGTTCTCCAGATCCCGTGGTCGGGACTATGGAACCGATCTTATGCGGGTACAGAAGAAATAACTGATGCAGTTGGTAACGGATCATTTCAGCGGATACATCTTCGGGTGCTGTTTGGTACCCGTGCGCCCGCGTTCATCACGCTTCAGTCGATGCCCGGCGGATAGCCCGTTCCACCGCGCCGGTCTCGCCGTGCGGCACGAAGATATAACCCTGTCCCCAGACCGTCTGGACATAACGCGGGTCCGATGGATCGGCCTCCAGCAAGCGCCTCAGCCGCCATATCGACACATCCAGGCTACGGTCCCTGTACGTTCCGGCCTGACCACGCAGCTTCTCGTTCAACTGAGCGCGCGTGAGTACGACCATTTCGTTCTTCACGAAGATCTTCAGCGTCGCGAATTCGCCGGAACGTAATGGCACACGCTCGCCGTTGTGACGGAGCTCGCGCGCGGCGAAATCGACTTCGTAGGGGCCGAATCGAAAAGGCGGCCGGTCCTCCGGCGCGCCGGGCGACGCCGCGTCGCGACGTCTCAGCACCGTGCGGATGCGCGCAAGCAATTCGCGTGGATCGAAGGGTTTGGCGAGGTAATCGTCCGCGCCCAGCTCAAGGCCGATCACGCGATCGATAACATCGGAACGCGCTGTCAGGAAGATCACCGGGATGTCGTCGCCGGCCGCCCGCAGTTCGCGCAATGCACTGATGCCGTCCTGCTCGGGCATCATCACGTCGAGCACCACAATTGACGGCCGCTCGACGTCAAGACGTCGTTTAAGGCCTGTACCGTCGTGCAGCACCGAGACTGCCAGGCCGTTGCCTTGCAGGTATTCGCGAACGAGGTCGCGCACTACGGGGTCGTCGTCGACGAGAAGGACATGATGGGTCATGCGATTCATTCTAAGACGCCAAAGCGCCTTTTCGCGATACCGATTCCTTTCCGCTTCTTTCATCGAATTGCACGGCAAGCGATCGCTCAAATCTCCTGATCAAAGCGCTTGGCCGCCCGGGCCAACGCGCACGGGCTTTTCAAGCCGGTGCCGCCGGTCATTTTTGCGGCAGTTTCGGGTAAGAATCGGTAACGATCTTTGAGCCGATGAAAAACCGTAGTTTTCCTATGCCAGCTAAAATTTCACCATGACTACCTCTGTATTGATCGTCGACGACGACCTCGCGGTGTGCGACCTCCTGAGCCGCTTCCTGAAAGCACGCGGACTCGACGTTTCCGTCCTGCATGACGGCACCGACCTGCGCGGGCGGCTGGAATATGCACGTCCGTCCATCGTGGTGCTCGACATCATGATGCCGAACCTGGACGGCATCGCTGCGCTTCGCCAGGTGCGTGCCGCCGGTGACGACATCCCCGTGATCTTCGTGACCGCACGCGACAGCGTGACGGACAAGGTGGAAGGGCTGGAACTCGGCGCCGACGATTACCTCGCCAAACCCTTCGATCCGCGCGAACTGCTTGCCCGCATCGACACCGTGTTGCGGCGGCGCGCGCCCGCATCGACGGCGCGGCCGGAAGCCCGCGCGAGCGAACGCTTCGGCCGCTTCGAGCTGGACTTCGTGACGCGTGCGCTGGTGAGCGACAACGAGCGCATTCCGCTGCGCGACAGCGAATTCGCGTTGCTCAAAGTGCTGGTGCGGCATCCGTACAAAGTGTTGTCGCGCGTTCTTATCCACGATCTCGTGCATCGCGACGACAGCACGTTCAGCGATCGCAGCCTCGACGTGCCCATCTGGCGCTTGCGCCGGATTATTGAGGAAGATCCGGCCAGCCCGCGTCATGTGCAGACGGTGCGCGGCCAGGGTTACGTCTTCATTCCCGATCCCGACGGTGCGCGCAATATGAACTCGGCGGAGCAATCGGCGCCTCCCATGCCGGCACCCTCCGCGCCTGATCGCGCATCAACGGTATGAAACTTTTCGGCACGGCGCGGGATCACGATTCGCGCAGCAACCCACGCGTCTGGAATAGCGGCCGGTCAGGTCGCGGCAATCCGTTCAACACGCTGTTCGGGCGCATGGCGCTTATTTCGCTGGTCGTGCTGTTTGCCGTGCAGGCTTGCTGGTTCGCGGTGATCACCGTGCAGCGGCCGCATCACGATGCCGAAGGTTATGCGCGCGGCTTGATGCTGGTACTTGCCGCAGCCAATGACGACGCGCGCGAGGGCGTGCGGCTCGCGCCCGCGTTGAGCGTGCAATTGGTGTTGTCATCGAACCTGCCGGAAGGCATCACGTTGCGCGAGCCTGACAACGGTCCCGTCGTGCATTTGCTGCGTGAATTAAGGAACGTGTTGCCGCCGGGCACCCGGCTCGCCGTCGATGGTCCCAAGCACGCGCAGCGTCTCTGGGTCCGTTATCCGAACAGTCCGAACTGGATTGTGACGCCGGTCGACCTGCCGCCTGCACCGCCCATCATGATTGAATCGGTGGGAATGTTGCTGGCCGCCGTGATCCTTTCACTGGTCGCGGCGTGGCAATTGCAGCGGCCGTTGTCGCGCGTGGCGCAAGGCGCGCGTCAGTTCGGCGCGGGCGAGCGGCCGGTCCCGGTTGACGAGCGCGGACCGCGTGAGCTGCGCGACCTGATCCGCGCGTTCAACCAGATGATGCGGCGAATCAACGACGCCGACGACGAGAAAGCCGTGATGCTTGCCGGCATCGCGCACGACCTGAAAGCGCCGCTCACGCGCCTGAAATTGCGGGCGAGTGTGCTGGTCCAGGACGACGCTGAGCGCGCGCATTTCATTGGCGATATCGACTCGTTGACGCGCATCGTGCAGCAGTTCCTGGAGTTCGCGGCCAACGTGCCGACGAGCGGGCCGGCGATCAACGTCGACGATTTTCTTGCAGAGCAGTTTGCGCAGGACGAAGCAGGAGACACCCCGCTGTTCCGCCTCGACCTGGCCGCGGGTAATGCGTTCCAGTTGCCGCGTACCTTGCTGGATCGACTGGTGACCAATCTGGTCGACAACGCGCTGGAACACGGCGCTCCGCCCGTCGATATCACCACGGGCAAGCGCAACGGCGAGTGGATCATCACGGTCCGCGACTACGGCAATGGCATTCCGCCCGAGCGTCTGGACGATGCCCGCAAGCCGTTTGTCCGCCTGGACCCGGCGCGAGCGGGCGATGGTCATTGCGGGCTGGGACTCGCCATCGTAGGACGCCTCGCGCAGGAACTCGGCGGCCGCTGCGATATCGGCAACGCGTCAGACGGCGGCCTCATCGTGCGGATTGTCATTCCAATGGCCGAACCCATCCGTGCGGGTTGCGGCCCGGCTTTGCAGACTGCCCGCGTGCCCGAAGCCGTCATGGCTTCCTGAACACCGCCTGTTCGAGTTCATCGAAGTTGAATGGCTTCGGCAGCAAGGTCGCGCCGCTCAACTCGTCGCCAAGCTCGGCCGCAAGACTCGTCCCGTAACCCGATGCCAGCACCACACGCACGCGTGGCTGCACGCGCTGCATCGCGCGCGCCAGGTCGAGGCCCGACATGCCGGGCATGCGGACGTCGGTGAGCAGGACATCGAACAATTGCTGCGCGATCACGTCGAGTGCGGCCTGCGCGCTGTCCACCGACACCACGTTGGCGTCGAGCAATTCCAGGAGCTCGCGCGTTGCTTCGCGAGTGTTGGCGTCGTCCTCTACGATCAGCACGCGCAGCGGTTGAGACTCGGGCTGCACGTCGGGCGCGTCCGGCATATCGGGCGCTTCATACACCCGCGTGCGGAACATCCAGCGCACCTTGCGCGCCAGCGCATCGCGCCGATACGGCTTGCTGATCAGCGCCACGCCCGGATCGAGCCGGCCGCCATGCACGATCGCGTTTTCGGTATATCCCGATGTAAACAACACTTCGAGCGCCGACAGCATTTCCTTCGCGCGCCGGGCCAGTTCGACGCTGCGCATGGGTCCCGGCATCACGACGTCGCTGAACAGCAAATCGACGTGCACGCCGCTCTCCAGCACACTCAGCGCGCTCTGGGCATCCACGGCTTTCAGCACCTGGTAACCCAGCTGGGTCAGCATGTCCACGGCGGTCGCGCGAACGTTCGGATCGTCCTCGACCACCAGGATTGTTTCCGTGCCGCCCGTCACCGGATCGTTCGCGGCTTCCACGCGCACGGCCTCATCTTCCATCGATCGCGGCAGATACAGCTTGACCGTCGTACCGTGGCCCGGCTCGCTATAGAGCTTGATGTGGCCGCCGGTTTGTTTCATGAAGCCGTACGCCATGCTCAAGCCCAGGCCAGTGCCGCGGCCTTCAGGCTTGGTCGTATAGAACGGCTCGAAGACGCGCGCAAGGGTTTCCGGCGTCATGCCGCAACCCGTATCGGAGACGGCAACCATCACGTACTGGCCGCTCGCCAGGTCCTCGTGATAGCGCGTGTATTCGTCATCGAGCAACGCGTTGCCCGCTTCGATGGTCAGGCGCCCCGCGCCGTTCATCGCATCGCGGGCGTTGATCGCCAGATTCACGATCACGTTCTGCAAATGATTCGGGTCGGCAAGCGTGTTCCAAAGGCCGCCCGACACCACCGTTTCCAGTTCGATGGTTTCGCCGAGCACGCGGCGCAGCATGTCGTCGGAACTGCGCAGCAAACGCGAAATATCGAGCGCCACGGGTTCAAGCGGTTGCCGGCGCGCGAATGCCAGTAATTGCGATGCGAGCTTCGCGCCGCGCTCGACCGCTTCATGCGCGCTGGTGAGGCGCCGCGTCAGGGCTTCGTTGCCATTCGATTCCTGCACGGCGAGTTGCAGGTTTCCGCCAATCACCTGCAGCACATTGTTGAAATCGTGGGCTACGCCGCCGGTCAGCTTGCCGACGGCTTCCATTTTCTGCGATTGCGCCAGCGCAGCTGCCGTTTCGCGCTGTTCCGCTTCGATCGCCCCTAATGCCCTGGACGCCTCTTCAATACGTTCCTCCAATGTCTCCCGATGCTTTTCCAATGCTTCGCTCAAGCGCTTTTGCTCTTGCAGCGCGGCGTCGAGTGAACGCACGCCGAGCACGCGCTCGGTGATATCGCGGGAGATGGAGACAAACCACTCCACTCCGCCGGGTCCGGTCACCGGCGACACCGAGATGTCCCAGTATTTCGGCGTACCTTTCGCTGTCGGGCAAGGCGCTTCGAAACGCGAATGCCGGCCTTGCCGGGCGCCGTCCATTGCTTCGATCAGCAGATGCCGCGATTCCTCCGGCCACAGAGATGCCCACGACTTGCCCTTGAGCGGCGCGAAGTCATCGATTTCCATCAGGCAGATGCCGTTGGCGTTCATGAATTCGAGGGTTCCGTCGAGCCGCAGGATCTTGATGCAGTCCGTGCTGCCGTTCAGCACACTCAGGAAAAACCCGCCGGAATCGAGCGAAAGGGGCGGCGTGTTGTCGGGCTGGTGATCCGTCGCTGGCGCGCTTTCCGGCTCGGAAGCGGGCTCGGAAGCGGGCTCGGGCGCGGCCGGAATGGCGCCATGAAAACCGAACGGCTTGTCGGCGGGCATCAAGGGGTCTGGCTGCTGGACCGGCGCCGGGACGCTGTACGCACCCGTGTCGTCGAGACGTGCGATCACGGGATCGGGACTAGCGGAGTCGGTCATGAATCGGGCACTGGAGAGAGAACGGCGAGGGCAGCGCGAGGCGTTTTTCTAGTCGATGCGCTGCAACGTGATCGGGAATAGAAAGCAAGCACCGCGCCAGTGCAGGGAAACAAGGCCACATAGGACTGCGGGCATAGCTGAGGCTTATGCAGCATTTGCTTCATGCAACCACTGCCCCATGGCGTTCACACGACGCGTGTAAAAAGCAACCCGGCGACGGGTAGTTATTGCGTGGGTATCGCGTATTTATTGCGAAAATGACCTTTTCCCGGATGGCTTGAGCGTGATCGCGAAGACACCGGTACAGTCGATCACCACGCGAAATTTGCTGTCCGGACAGGGCATGAATTGATGGGGTTCGGGACGCACAGACATCACGACTATCGTGACAATGCGCGACCTTGAATCATGAAATGGCGGCGCCGTGCGCGCTTCTTGCTCACCCGGATACTTCGCTCCCCGGTTGCGCGGCGCCCGTCACGGCCGTCACGCCGGATCGCCGATCGACCATTTTCGTCAGGTCTTTTTCGACGCGCGTAATTCTCCGTCATGGATAACCCGCCGGGCGCACTGCGCCACGGCAACATGGAGACGCCTCATGCCTCAAGCCACGACGCAGGCCGTTCAGTCGCCGCGCTTTTCCTCCCCGTTTGCCGCAGCCGTACACGACGGCCTCACGCACGCGCCGCAAAAAGAATTGCCATCGATGTATTTGTATGACGAAGTCGGCTCCGCCTTGTTCGAAGTCATCACCGCGTTGCCGGAATACGGCGTAACGCGTGCAGAAGAGCGCGTATTGAATGCGCATGCCGCCGATATCGTGGCCGCGTTGCCGCGCAATGTGACTGTTGCCGAGCTCGGCAGCGGCAGCGGCCGTAAGACGCGGCGAATCCTGGAGGCGCTGTGCAAGAAGCGGCCGACCGAATACTGTCCGATCGAAATTTCGCCAACTGCATTGCAATTGTGCCGGCGGGAGTTGGGCGATATTGAACGGATTTCGATTGTGGGCTACGAGCGCGATTATCTGGCGGGGCTGGCGGAAGTCAGTGCCAACCGGAAGGACGGAGAAGTGTTGCTCGTCCTGTTTCTCGGCAGCACGATTGGAAATTTTGCGCGGCTGGCGGCTACGCGATTTTTAAAATCGATTCGCGGCATGCTCAAACCGGGCGATTCGTTGCTGCTCGGAATGGATTTGCTCAAGCCGCTGGAAGTGCTGATTCCGGCGTACGACGATCCGATTGGCGTGACGGCCGCGTTTAACCTCAATTTGCTTGCACGGATCAATCGCGAACTGGACGCGGACATTCCGCTGGACGCGTTCGAGCACGTGGCGCGCTTCAATCCCGACGCTCGCAGTGTGGAAATGCACTTGCGTGCGAAGCGCCCGGTGAAGGCAACGATTCGCGCGGCGGAATTGACCGTGGAATTCCTTCAGGGCGAGACGATCTGGACAGAGAGCAGCCATAAATATCTCGCCGGGGAGGTCGGGCCGTTAGCCGCGGATGCAGGGTTCGAATTTACGAGGCAGTGGCTGGACGACGAATGGGGATTTGCCGAGAGTTTGCTGGTGGCAAAGTAACGAGATTCGTTATCTCGCAATGGATGTGCGGCCGGAATTGAAGGCAGCGCATTGAGGCTTGTTTGAAGCCTTGATGCGCTGCCGTTTTTGATTCTGGCAACTTGCCACGACGCCACACGATGGATGGCGCAAGCCGCGCGTAGGACTGGCCGGCGACGCGAAGAAATGTAAAAAATCGAGTCGCGTGAAATTCTTCGGAACAATGATCAGCATGCCTTACTGATATGTTAATCTGATAACCCAACTTTCCCGGCTTCACCGATAAGACCGAAAACTTCGTTCACGTCTTTGAAGAACAATCAATGGACGATGAACGCCCCTTCGCAAGACCAATTTTCATACCTAAGCTTTACGCGTTGGTACGGTCACGTCCACTGCTACGCCAGTCCATTGTGTTGTCATCTTGGTGGCCCGTCCGGGCATGCCAAACGCGCTATGGACAATCGAACATTCACGCGGCGGCTCTATTTTTTGCGGACTACCCAAAATGATTGCGCCCGGCCACACCTTCGAAAACGGACCGGTATATCTGCTGCTGGGCGAGCACTGGAGTCGCCATCGCGGATATCCTGGAGGGACACTGGAAGGAGATCAAGCTGTCCACAAAAGCGCTCTCTCCGGGCAACGTGACAGCTGTATCAGCGTTTGTCGCACGGGTATTGACTCGTCGCGCCAAGATCCATTGTGAGTTCGCCAGCACGCGGGGGAAACACAAACCCATTGTGGTCAAAGGCGGAAACGGAAGTGTAGTGTTGGAGCCCATGGTCGACCGGAGTACTCGCGAATTCTACTATTCGGTCGTAACGGCCTTTAGAGATACAAATGCAAAGGGCCCCGAGATTGGGACCCTTTGATAGCTGGAAAACGGCAGGCGGAACACCCCCTTAGCACGAAGGTAGTCGGGGACTAGCGCGACTTTTTACACTGCGCTACCACTGCCTCAGAATCCCGGATGATTCTGTGCCCAATTGAGTAGACCCGTACGTTCCGGGAAGGCCCCCCGAAGGTTCTTGCAACCAGCTTTCGTAGCCTGGCGCCGTCACCCCCTGAGGTCAAGATTCGAGATTTTCCGACAGCCGGCGAAATAGTATTTTGTACTGGCTCAAAGGCGTTCAACTTAGGAAATACAGAGCCGAAACTCGTTCAGGTTCCACTCACAACAACCCCTTCAATGCTGCTCAAACCGTTCGAACCGCTTCTCGATATACCGCTCTTCGCTGACGAGATCCGTGACGCGCGCATGCGGCGGCCCTCGGCGCAGCCATTCAAGCATCAGGTCGACTTGATTCGCCGGTCCCTGGATCATGGCTTCAACCGTTCCGTCCTCCAGATTGGCCACCCAGCCGCGCACACCTAGCGCATGCGCCCGGCGCACGGTCGCATGGCGGAATCCTACTCCTTGCACCAAGCCCTTCAGGTGCACGTAATACGTTTCTATTCGAACATCCAGGTCTGGACTTGGCATGCTTGCTTCTCCCGATTAGTGCCGATTCGCCACGCCGCCAGATGAGTGCCAAAAGCACGCCCCGGCAAACGCCATCAGGCCGCATTTTAGACAAGACCGACAAAACCGGCAGTGCGCATGGGATTATCGAGATCATCCAGCACGAAGCCGCGACCAAAGCGCCGCTACGCCTTCACCCCAAACGAAACGGCTGAGCACCTTCGGATATGTCGCTACTCCCCCGCCGCGCGACCGCTTCGCGCGGCAACGTCACTTCGAATACCGTGCCGTTCTCTGCGTCGGAGCGTACTTCCACTCGGCCTCCGTGCATCTGAGCAATCTCGCGCGTGATGTAAAGCCCCAGTCCAAGCCCGCCCGTTTCCTGCTGCGGCCGCCCCGACCGATACGGCGCGAAAATGGTCGGCAATACATCGACGGGAATCTCGCCTGCGTTTTGCACGCTGATCAGGACGTCGTCGGGAGCGTCGCCGTTCAGGCGCACCTGAATAGCCGACCCTTCGCGTCCGTGCGTCAACGCGTTGCCGATCAAATTCGAAAACACTTGCGACAACAGATCGCCATCGCCCTGCAGCAGCGTGTCGCCATCGCGGAAAATGAAGATGCGTCCCTTACCCACCCGCGCTTCGTATTCTTCAACGATATTCTTCGCCAACGTCATCAACTCCACGGCCCGAGGCTGCAGCGTCACGCGCCCGCCACGCAGCCGCGCCAGATTGAGCAGCTGGTCGACCATGCGCACCATCCGCATGCCGCTGCTCTTGATACGCGTGCCGATATTCGCGACGTTTTCATCCGGCACGAACCGCGCAAGATATTCCGCCGATGCAATCACCGCCGACAAAGGCGTACGCAGATCGTGGCCGAGCACCGCCATGAGCATTTCGTTGGCATCGAGGAGTTGCTGCACCGTCGCCAGTTGCGTGGCGAGCTGCTGCTTCTGCTTCTCGATCTGGATGAACACATCCACCTTCGAATTCAGGATCCGCGAGTCGTACGGCTTGTACAGGAAGTCCACCGCGCCCGCTTCGTATCCGCGAAACGTGCGCCCGGTGTCCTGCGCGGTCGCCGTCAGGAAGATGATCGGCACATGCGCCGTACGCGGACTGCCGCGCATGAGTTCGGCCAATTCGAAGCCATCCATGCCGGGCATGTTGACATCGAGAATGGCGAGCGCGACTTCGTGCTTGAGCAAAAGCTCGAGCGCCGCCGGACCCGAGCTGGCCGCGAGCACCGAAATGTCCGGCCGCGCGAGCGAAGCTTCCAGCGCAGTGATGTTGTTCTGCACATCATCGACGATCAGGACGTAAATGGGCGGCCTGAGCGGCTGCCTGGCAGGTTGCCTGATGTGTTCCATTAGCGGAGTTCCATTAGCGTGTCGGCTCCAAGTCAACCGCGTTGGCGGCGCGTGCCCGCCACCATGGCGCCCAAACGCGCGGTCATGACGTCGAGTGTAAGAATGTCGTGCACGCCGCCGCGCGCGATGGCGCCAAGCGGCATGGCGCTAGCCACCGCGGTTTGCGGTTCCTGCACCCAGCAGCGCCCGCCTGCCCGCGAGATCGCGACCAGTCCGCGCGCGCCGTCGTCGTTGGCACCGGACAACACGACGCCAAGCAGCGTATTGGCGAAACAGAGCGCCGCCGATTCAAACAACACATCCACCGACGGCCTCGAAAACCGCACGGGCGGATCGACGGAAAGGGAGATCGTGCAGTCGGGCTCGACCAGCATGTGATACCCCGGCGGCGCCACATAGATCGTGCCCCCGGCGATCTCGTTCTTGTCGTCAGGCTCGACGACCGGCAGCTTGCAACGCGCGGCAAACAGCGCGGGCAGCAAGCTGGGCGGATCACTCCTGACATGCACGACCACCAGCACGGCTGGGCGGAAATTGGCCGGCAGCGCAGGCAGGAGATGGTTCAACGCCTCGACGCCGCCGGCCGATGCCCCAATCACGACGGCATCGATTGCATCAAGGTAATCGGTCGACGGTGTCATCGTTAGACCTTTTGATACAAACGCTCGCGCGCATCGAAATCAGCAAAACTGCCTGCGTGTTTTGAGAACCGCAGGCTCTCCTTGCTGCCCAGCCCGAGAAATCCGCGCCGGACCAGTGAATCGCTGAACAGTCCCAGCGCGCGGTCCTGCAACGCTCGGTCGAAATAGATCAGCACGTTGCGGCAAGACACGAGATGCGCTTCGAGAAACACGCTGTCGGTGGCGAGACTGTGATCGGCGAACACCACGCGCGACTTGAGCGTCTGCGAAAATTTCGCGGCGCCATACGCTGCGTGGTAGTAGTCGGAGAGCGAGCGTTTGCCTCCCGCCGCCAGATAATTCTGGCTGAAACTGGCCAGCCGATCCAGCGGGTAAATGCCATTCTCGGCCTGGCGCAAGGCGTCGGCGTTGATATCGGTGGCGTACAAAACCGTACGTTCCGCAATGTTCTCTTCAGCGAACAGAATGGCGAGCGACCACAATTCCTCGCCGCTACTGCACCCTGCCACCCACACCTTGATGGATGGATACGTCTGCAGGATCGGCACGACCTGTTCGCGAATCGCGCGGAAGTACGGCGGGTCGCGGAACATCTCGCTGACCTGCACCGTCAGGTACTGGAACAAACGCGAGAACAAGGTGGCGTCCCGGAGAATGCGCTCCTGCAATTGCGACAGCGTCGAAAAGCCCAGGTCGTGCAGCGCCTGCGTCAGGCGCCGGCGCAGCGAACTCACCGAGTAGTGACGGAAGTCGTGCTGATACTTCATATAGACGGCTTCGAGCAGCAGCTTCAACTCGATGTCGAAGACCGCCTCTTCCGTGTCCTTCAGGGTTCGATGTGGCATGGCGAATCCTGGCTATCGTTGGCGTAACCATACTCGACACAGCGACACCAGCTTGTCGACATCGATTGGCTTTGAAATATAGTCGTCCGCGCCCGCTTCCAGGCACTTCTGGCGATCGCTCGCCATCGCTTTCGCGGTCAGCGCGATGATCGGCAGCCGCGCATGTTCGGGGTTCTTGCGGATCTCGGTCATGGCGGTGAGCCCGTCCATTTCCGGCATCATGATGTCCATCAACACGAGATCGATGTCCGGATGTCGCGCAAGCGAATCGAGCGCCTCGCGGCCATTGCGCGCGATTTCAAGCTTCGCCCCCAGCGGTTCGATCACATGCGACAGCGCGAAGATATTGCGGACATCGTCTTCGGCCAGCAGGATCGTGCGGCCTTCGAACACGTCGTCGCGCTGGCGGGCCGCGCGCAACATGCGCTGCTGCTCGGGCGGCAACGCGCTCTCCACGCTGTGCAGGAACAACGTCACTTCATCCACCAGACGTTCCGGTGACTTCGCGCCCTTGATGATGATCGACTTGGAATAACGACGCAGCCGCTGCTCCTCATCCGGCGACAACACACGCCCCGTATACACGATCACCGGCGGCGACGCATGCTCCTGCACCGTCGATACCCGTTCCAGCAAGTCGTAACCCGAACCATCCGGCAAGGCCAGGTCCATCACGATGCAGTCGAAGTTCACGTGGTTCATCTGCTCGAGTGCTTCTGCAATCGTACCGGCTTCCACGATCTCGACCGTCGCGCTTTTCAGCAGCGCGTGGATGCTCTGGCGCAACGCGGGGTCGTCCTCGACCACGAGCACGCGCCGCGTGCCTTGTGCCGAACGCGCTTCGAGCTTGCGGATCGCGCTCGCCAGCGTATCGCGTGCGCTCGGTTTGAGCGTGTAACCAATCGCGCCGAGATGCAGCGCGACATCGGCATGATCCGTCGATGAACAGATGTGAATCGGGATATGGCGCGTCAGCGGATCGTGCTTGAGCCATTCGAGCACGGTCAGGCCCGACTGGTCGGGCAAGCCGACGTCGAGCAGGATGCCGTTGGGCTGCAAAGTGCGGGCGAGTTCGACGCCTTGTGTCGCGGTGGTCGCGTGCACGAAGTCGAATTCAAGTTCATGCGCGAGGTCGTGCAGGATGTGCGCAAAACGCAAGTCGTCTTCAATGGCCAGGATCACGCGATCCGGGCGCTTGCGGTTGGCGCGGTCATCGGGAATGGGCTGCGGCGCCGGGAAGTTCGCGTTCGGCGCGCGCCAGGACGAAGGCTCGGGAGTAGGCGCAGCCGATGCCATTGCCACAAGGTGCGCGGGCGCGTGGTTCTGCACGAGCGCGGCGCTTTCGTTCGCGGCCGCGGCCATGGGCAAATCCGCCGGTGCATCGTTCGCCGCGGCAGTCTCCGGCTCGCTCATATGCCCGATCACATCGAGCTTAGCCGTGACCGTGCCTTCACGAACAGCTAGCGGCAGCGTGACTGAAAACACGCTGCCCTTGCCCGGCTCGCTCGACACGCTCACTGAACCGCCCAGCAGCCGCGAGAATTCCCGCGATATCGACAGACCCAATCCGCTGCCGCCGTACTTGCGGCTGGTCGTGCCATCGGCTTGCTGGAAGGCCTGGAAAATGAGGTCCTGCTTGTCGCGCGGAATGCCGATGCCCGTATCGCGCACATCGAAGCGCAGCGCATTTTCCCGGTTGTCCGCCTCGTGCACCGAAACGGTCACCTGACCGTGCTCGGTGAACTTGAACGCATTCGACAACAAGTTGCGCAGGACTTGCTGAAGCCGCTGGTTGTCCGTGACGAAATATTCCGGCACGCCTTCCGCGCGCTCCGTCACGAACTTCACGCGCTTCGAGTCTGCGACTGGTGCGAACGATTGCCGCAACGACTGCAACATCCCGTCGATAGCAACCGGCGCGAACTGCACGTCCATCTGCCCCGCTTCGACCTTCGACAAGTCCAGGATGTCGTTGATGAGCGACAGCAAATCGCTGTTCGACGAATGAATAGTCGCGGCGTAACGCACCTGTTCGTCGGAGAGATTGCCGTGTTTGTTGTCCTGCAAAAGCTTCGCGAGGATCAGCGAGCTGTTCAGCGGCGTGCGCAACTCGTGCGACATGTTCGCCAGGAATTCCGACTTGTACTGACTCGCGCGCTCCAGCGCCAGCGCGTTCGATTCCAGTTCCTTTTGCGCGCGCACCAGTTCCGTTTTCTGCCGTTCGAGATGCTGCGTGTATTCCTCGAGATGCACGTTCGTCTGCTCGAGCTCCGCCTGCTGCGTTTCGAGCCGCGCCTGCGTTTCCATCAACGCACGGCCGCGCTCCTCGAGCTCTTCATTCGATACCCGCAACTCTTCCTGCTGAACCTGCAATTCCTCGCTCTGGCGCTGCGTTTCCTCCAGCAACTCCACCATCCGCGAACGATACTGCGCCGAACGCAGCGCCATGCCCATCGCTTCAGCGGCGTTTTCGAGCAGCTCGCGGGTATCGTCCACCGCGTTTTCATCGCCGATAAAACCGACTTCCAGCACGCCTGTCACGTCGCCATCGGCCATCATGGGCGCGACCACGCAGTGGCTCGCAGGCGCCGATGCCAGCGCCGAGCCCACCCTCAGGAAGTCCGATCCCGCGCCCTTTACCTCGATCGCCCGCTTCTCGTCGAGCACTTGCCCGAGCAATCCCTGACCCCGCTCGATACGCTGTGGCACGTCGCTTCCGGCAGGCAGCGCCCACGCTGCAATACGCTCGAGCGCATTGCCTTCACGGCTGTACAACACGGCGACATGCGCCCCGACGTACGGCACGAGCGAGCGAAGAATGCCGTCACCAACGGCAGCAGGGACGAGATCGCCGCGCATCTGCAGGCCGATCTGGACTTCGCCCTGCTTGAGCCACGCGCTGCGTTGCAGGTTCAGCCGCGTTTTGATATAGAGATGCCCCACGGCGGCGAGCACGAACATCACGATTACGCCGATCACGCGGTTGAGTTGCAACACGACCGGGCCGGTGAGCGCGTCGGCGTTCGAAAGGATATAACCCGTGAACGTCAGCACGGAGGCCAGGCCGGCCGTGATGAACGGCACGTTGGGCCGGTCGACCCACATGCAAAGCGCGACCGGCAGCATGTAGAACACCCAGATGGCCACGCGCAGCGGCGTGAGCCAGTCGACCGCAAATACGATCAGGAGCAACATCGCGATCGCGAAGTACAGCCACACGGATCGATTTCGACTGTCTATGAACATTGGCTGAAGACTTTTCTTTAAATTTCGGTGACGGTGAACCTAAACAGCACCGGACCATAGCACGAGCCGCAAGCCCTTGTCACATATGGGTTGGCGGGGAATAGCGACGATTCGGACGACGCGCAACTGTTACCTTTGCAAGACAAAAAGAGGCAAAAATGACTGACCCGTTAAGTGGGTTCGCCCGTGGACGCGTGCTTGTCACCGGTGCATCCGGATTCGTCGGATCGGCGGTGGCGCGGATCGCGCGGAGCCAGGGTTTTGATGTTCGCGTAGTCATACGCAAGACCAGTTCCCGGCAGAACCTCGAAGGACTCGACGCTGAAGTCGTGATCGGCGACATGCGCGATGAAGCCTCCATGCGGGCCGCGATGAAGGACGTGCGCTACGTGTTGCACGTCGCCGCCGACTACCGCATCTGGGCCCGCGATCCGGGCGAAATCGAGCGCGCGAACCTGCAAGGCACCGAGGCTACCATGCGCGCGGCGCTGGCCGAGGGCGTCGAGCGGATCGTGTACACGAGCAGCGTCGCGACGCTGAAGGTGAGTCCGGCGGGCGATATCGTCGATGAAACCAAGCCTGCGCAGGCCCAGCAGACCATTGGCGCGTACAAACGCAGCAAGGTGCTGGCGGAGCGCGCGGTCGAGCGGATGGTCGCGAATGACGGCTTGCCGGCGGTGATCGTGAACCCGTCCACGCCGATCGGTCCGCGCGACGTCAAGCCGACGCCGACCGGGCGGATCATCGTGGAAGCGGCGACGGGCAAGATCCCCGCTTTCGTCGATACCGGCCTGAACCTCGTTCATGTCGACGATGTGGCGAACGGCCATTTGCTGGCGCTTGCGCGCGGCGTGATCGGCGAACGCTATATTCTCGGCGGCGAGAATTTGTCGCTGCAGCAGATGCTGGCGGACATCGCGGGACTTGCCGGACGCAAGCCGCCGACCATCAAGTTGCCGCGCGGCCCGCTGTATCCGCTTGCAATCGGCGCGGAGCTTTACGCGAAGTTCACCGGCAAGGAACCGTTCGTTACCGTCGATGGCTTGAGGATGTCGAAGAACAAGATGTACTTCACGTCGGCGAAAGCGGAGCGGGAGCTGGGATACAAGGCGCGGCCATATGGTGAAGGCCTGAGTCACGCGCTGGACTGGTTTCGCGCGAACGGCTACCTGAATCGATGAAGCGACGATGAAGCAAGGTACGCATCGCCTGTTGTTTTGATGGCATTTTTAGCGTCATCCACGCATTTTGTTACAACGTGTGGAGACGTTGCGCGGTACGCAGCAGTTAAAATCACAGGTTCGATGTAAGGCTAGCAAGGCAAACAACGCATGAACTTAACCGACCAGCTCGGCGCGCTGGAATCAAGCCTCGATGAGCTGATTCTCGCCGCCGCTTCTATTCCCGCTTCTCCTGGCACTTCCACTGCTTCTGCTTCTTCTGTGAGTGACGCCGCTGTTGAACCGGCGGCTGAAGAACAACCGACCGTGGCTGAAGAAAAGCCCACGCTGAACGTCTCGCGCCCCGACAAGAACCTGATCGCAATGACGATTGGCGGGGTGACGGTGCCGTTGAGCCCCGAAGGGGTATCGGAGTTGATCGAGGAATTATCGAACGCGCGCGCGTCGATGGACGTCGAACAGCCGAGCGGCCTCCCGCAAGGCTGGCGTTTTGTCGCGACGAAAAACCCGGTGATGGCCACGCAACGTTATGCGAACGGCGACCGTTTGCTGGTGTTGCGCCATACCGGACACGGCTGGGTGCCGTTCTCTTTCTCGCCCGACACCATCATCGAGATGTACGCGCTGCTGACGAAGCGGTGAGGGAACCGCTCAAGGCGCCTGGACGCGCGCCTTCCACTGCCCGCCTTTGCCGCGCCAGAACCGTATGGCCGAGCCAACGGTCGCGCTCACATAAAACAGCGCGATCAGCGGCAATATTGGCGCCCAGACTATGGAACGGCGGTAGTAGCGCAACATGGGCGCATAGGCGCAGCACATCGCAATCCAGGCGAGCCATGCCGGCCAGCCTTTTGCGCCCAGCGTCAACGCAACCACCGGCGGTGCGAGATAGATCACGCACATTGCCAGCACGGTCCCAACGAGCAGCACCGCCGAATAACGCAACTGCGTGAACGCCGTGCGCGCGATCATGTTCCAGATCTCGCGCCAGTCGTCGTAAGGCCGCAGCGATTCGCTGTCGGCGGCAAGATCAAGCCGGATCGGCCGCGCCGCATTCACGCCGTTACGAAACTTGATACGCGAAGCGAGGCTGCAATCGTCGATCAGTTCGCCACGAATCGATTCCATCCCGCCCGCTTCAACCAGCGCCGCGCGCCGCACCATCATGCAACCGCCCGCGGCCGCGGCCATGCGTTTGCTTACGTCGTTCACCCACGCGAACGGATACAGCTTCGCGAAGAAAAACACGAACGCGGGAATCAACGCCCTTTCCCATGAGGAATCGCTGCGCAGCCGCACCATCAGCGAGACCAAGTCGCGATCTTCAAGAATCGAGCGTGCGACCAGTTGCGAGGCAGCGTCCGCCGGATGACGGATGTCGGCGTCGGTAAGGAGCAGGTAATCGGCGGGGAAACCCAGCCCGTCGATAGCCGCAATGCCTTGCGACTGCGCCCACACCTTGCCGGACCAGCCGGGCGGCAACGGCGCGGCCGTCAGCACCGTCAGGCGGTCTTCGAAACCGCCGTCGCGCGCGGCGGCTTGAGCGGCGTCGGCGGTGCCGTCGGTGCTGTGGTCATCGACGACAATCAGGTGGAACGAACCCGCGTAATCCTGCGCTAGCAGCGATGTCACCGCGCGGCCGATCACATCGGCTTCATTGCGCGCCGGCACGACCGCGACGAGCGCCGGCCACGCGCCGCGCCGTGCAATCTCGGCTTGGCCGACGGCGTGAACGGTACTTTCACTGAGCCGTTCGAGGGGCTGCGCGCGCCAGAAACCGCCGCGGCCAAACAGCAGGACAAGCCAGATGAGAAGGGACAACCAGGCAATCAGGAGCATCGTTTATTCGAAACAGGTCGATGATTAAGCAGATTCAACATCAGGAGGGTGCCATGGCCGCGTCAGATCAGCCTTCAACCGAGCGCAACTGCACACCCACCCGGCCGCGCAGCCGCATCGCGAGGGAACGCACGCCGATGACCGCCCAGTCCGGGCCTTTCAGCACCGGACGCTTGCGGAACACGTCGTAGTCCGCCTGTTCAATTTTTTCAAGGATACGCAGACCGCCATGCACGACGCTGCATAGCTCCAGCCCGAACCGCCCGGGCATACGCACGGCCAGCGGCGCACCGCCAACGATCATCGCGCGGGCGTGGTCAACCTCATGCCGCATCAGCGCGCGCCAGGCGTCGTCGCAGATTTGCTCGTCGATATGCCGTTCGGTCACGCCGAAACGCGTGAGATCGCATAACGGCATGTAAATGCGGCTCTTCTTCCAGTCGATACCCACGTCCTGCCAGAAGTTGATGAGCTGCAGCGCGGTGCAGATCGCGTCGGAATCGGCGAGATTCTCGGGCGTGCTGGCGTCGAAGAGATGCAGCATCAGCCGCCCGACCGGATTCGCCGAGCGCCGGCAATAGTCCATCAGCGCAGGCCAATCGGCGTAACGCGTGGTGTCGATGTCCTGATCGAACGCCGAGACGAGATCGTAGAAGGGGCCGAGCGGCAACCCATATTGCGCGACGGTGCCGGCCAGTTTCTCGAACAGCATGGGGTGAACCGCCGCCGGTGAACCGGCGGCGACCGCATCGAGGCCCGCGCGGAAATCGGCAAGGCGGGCGTGGCGTTCGGCCGGATCGAAGACGCCTTCGTCGGCGATGTCGTCTGCCGTGCGCGCGACGTGATAAATCACGCCGACCGGCGCACGCAGCCGTTTCGGCAGCAATATGCTGGCTACCGGGAAATTTTCGTAGTGATCGACTTCCATAAGGCGGTCCAGGTATTCGACACGGCGCGCGGATGCCAAAATGGACATCGACGCACGCAGGCCGTTCGTGCCGGATCGCTGACACATAACAACATTCCGTTCGGACGACGTGAATGTTGGTTAGGCGCAACGACTCGACACGGGATAAATTCTTGTCGTGCGCTGCCCGAAACCTGTTGAAGGACCAGGCGCGAATCCAGGCAAATCCGGTGCTTCCGGCGCTTGATGCAGCCGCCGAGGCGACTCGTTCGTCCGGCTTAAGCGGCGTCCGCCTCCGCGCAGGTGAGGCTCAAACGCCCGTCAGCATCGGTTTGGATCGGCAGCCCGGCCTAGTGTCCCCACAGCCGCTGATCCCCGCCGATACTGCCCGGCACGGGCTTTTCATAGTGCCTTGCAGCGCTGGACGACTATTGTCCGCGCGTGCCGCAGTCGCCTGAAAGGCCGGATCACGCCGCCATGGCCGCTTCAAAACTGTTTAGCGCAAACGCGGCCTCAAACGCGGCAAAGCGCTAGTTTACAGGCTTCCGCGTCTCCGCAGTAATTCAACCCTGCCGGTAGAAACGTAAACACCCTCTAATAGCCTCTTACAAGCATCCAAAAACTGGACGAGTTAGAATACGCGGTCAACTTCGGCCTTAAAGTTGAAACGAATGGCTTCTTTCCAGCCAGTTGTTTCCCAAAGCTTTTCCGAGAAGCTTTAATTTCGCTTACAACAAATCGACCGGATTTGATCGAAGCTTATAGCCGGTTCCATTCGAAACCCGCGCCAGTCGGAGTTCGCCCGAATATGCGTATTATCCTTGCTCAACCCCGCGGCTTTTGTGCGGGCGTGGTCCGCGCGATCGAAATTGTCGATCGCGCTCTTGAACGACATGGCGCGCCCGTCTACGTGCGCCATGAGATTGTTCACAACCGGCACGTTGTCGACAATCTGCGTAGCAAGGGCGCGCGTTTTGTCGAAGAACTCGACGAAGTGCCGCACGGCGCCGTTGCTATTTTCAGCGCGCACGGCGTAGCGCAAACGGTTGAAGCCGACGCGGAAGCGCGCGGCCTGGATGTGCTCGACGCCACCTGTCCGCTCGTGACGAAGGTCCACGTCCAGGGCCGGCAATATGTCGCGCAGGGCCGCACGCTGATCCTGATCGGCCATGCGGGGCACCCCGAGGTGGAAGGGACCATCGGGCAGATTCCCGGCACCGTGGTGCTCGTGCAAAGCGAAGCGGAAGTGGCAACGCTCGCGCTGCCCGTCGATGCCCCCGTAGCGTATGTCACGCAAACCACGTTGTCGGTGGACGATACGCGCGACATCATCGACGCACTGCATCGCCGGTTTACAGATATCGTTGGCCCGGATACGCGTGACATCTGTTATGCCACGCAAAATCGCCAGGCGGCGGTGCGCGAGTTGAGCAAGCAAGTCGATGTTTTGCTGGTGGTCGGGGCGACCAACAGTTCCAACTCGAATCGTCTGTGCGAGATCGGCGCCGAAACCGGCGTGCCGAGCTACCTCGTGGCAGATGGCTCGGAATTGAAAGCCGACTGGTTTGCGAACGCGCAGACCGTCGGGATTACGGCCGGTGCGTCCGCGCCGGAAGAAATGGTTAAACACGTTATCAGTGCACTGCGCGCGCTGGGCCCTGTTGAAGTCACGACAATGTCCGGCCGCGAAGAAAAGGTTGAATTCAAACTCCCCGCGAAGCTGACGAAGCCGCTTGCTGCGGCAACAGCATCCGCTGGCGCCCTTCGCGAAGATTAAGGAGCACACGCAATTGTCTATTCCAATGCTGCAAAAGGTCCGGGTTGGCGCTTACATCGCGCGTCAGCATTTCATGCGCAACAAGCGCTATCCGCTCGCGTTGATGCTCGAGCCGCTGTTCCGCTGCAATCTGGCGTGTAACGGCTGCGGCAAGATCGATTACCCGGACCCCATCCTGAACCAGCGCATCTCGATGGCAGACTGCCTCGCGGCTGTCGACGAATGCGGTGCACCGGTGGTCTCCATTGCCGGTGGCGAGCCGCTGCTGCATAAGGAAATGCCCCAGATCGTGAAGGGCATCATCGCGCGCAAGAAGTTCGTTTATCTCTGCACGAACGCGCTGCTGATGGAAAAGAAGATGGACGACTACGAGCCGAATCCGTACTTCGTCTGGTCGGTTCACCTCGACGGCGACAAGCAAGCGCATGACCATTCTGTCTCGCAAGACGGCGTGTATGAGAAGGCCGTTGCAGCGATCAAGGAAGCGAAGCGCCGTGGTTTCCGCGTGAACATCAACTGCACGCTGTTCAACGACGCCGATCCGGAACGTGTAGCGAACTTCTTCGACACGCTCGGCCCCATGGGCGTGGACGGCATCACGGTGTCGCCGGGTTATGCGTATGAACGTGCGCCGGATCAGCAGCACTTCCTGAATCGCGAAAAAACGAAGTCGTTGTTCCGCGACATCTTCAAGCGCGGCGATAACGGCAAGCGCTGGTCGTTCAGCCAGTCGAGCATGTTCCTCGACTTCCTGGCCGGCAATCAGACCTACGAATGCACGCCTTGGGGCAACCCGGCGCGTACCGTGTTCGGCTGGCAGCGTCCGTGTTATCTGCTCGGTGAAGGGTATGTGAAAACCTTCAAGGAATTGATGGAAACCACCGAGTGGGACAAGTACGGCACGGGCAAGTACGAGAAATGCGCCGACTGCATGGTGCATTGCGGCTTCGAAGCCACCGCCGTGATGGATACGGTTGCGCATCCGCTGAAGGCAGCACTTGTTGCCTTGCGCGGTCCGCGTACTGAAGGCGCCTATGCGAAGGACTTGCCGGTCGATAATCAACGCCCGGCTGAATTCGTGTTCTCGAAGCACGTTGAGATCAAGCTGGAAGAAATCGGCCGCGCGAAGAACAACAAGGGCGGCAAGCAAACGACGATCGCAGCTTGAGTTTGCGCACGTGAGCTTGGCAGCGTGTTATTCAAGCTCACTGCATACTGCGAAACGAACGGGTGGATAAGGTCGCGACGAGCGGCGTTATCCACCCGTTTTGTATTTCAAGATGCGTATGTGGCGCGCCCGTGTAGCATCACGGGTTTTCAAGGCAACCAAGCAGGAAGCAATGGCTGATTTCAGCGTAATGATCAATCTCGGCAAAGCCGATCTGGACGACTACTCTCTCTTGGCGAAGATACTGTTCAAGACAGGATTCAGCGAGACGAAGGCCGCGCAAGTGGCAGCGGATTATCGGCTGTTGCCGGCATCGTTTAAGTACTCGAGCGAGACCGAAAACCTGACCTCGGTGCGGGAGAAAGCGCTGAAGTCGGCGAAGAGCGTTTCGTCGAAAGCAATGGTGCTTGTGTCGGAATGCTGAGGCGGGAGTGAAGGCCGTCAGGGCGGAACTTGCTGCGCATAAAGTTTCGGGGGTGCTTGGGGTTGGAGCCGAAGGCACGGACGTCACCCCGTTCACGTCCTGCGTTACCAGATCGTCTTGACGTGGGCATAGGCCCTAATCTTAAGGTCCTTGGTCACAAGCGGCGCGGCAAACTTCCGCGCCGTCGCTACGATCAGCCGGTCTGCCGGATCTTTGTGGAACTCACCTGGAAGCTGCACGGATTTGACCGAAATATCGACGTCGACAGGGGCAAACCTCACACCAGGGATTTGAGCCACGGCAGCGAGCCAGTCTTCGACATCCATTGAGAACGCTACCGTTTCACGCTCAACGAGCATGGCGATTTCCCAAGCCGAAATCGCGGAAATAACGATTTCGCCACCGGCTCGTTCACGTTCGATAGCATTCTTCGCTTTTTTGCTCAGCGCGGCATCGCTAGTTGCCCACCAGATCAGCGTATGCGTATCCAGAACAATCACTGCGCGGCCTCCCAATCGCCTTCCCCAACCGGGTCCATCGGATTGTCATAACGCAACAGCGAGCCGCGCAAAAGATCTAGCGGATCCGGTGCATCGGCGCGATACGGGCGCAATTCTAGTGTGGGTCTGCCATGGTCAGTGACGATCAGGCTTTCCCCCGACGACTCCACCAACCTGAAGAATTCAAGCGCCTTCGCCTTGAACTCGGATTTTGATACCTGCCGACTTGGCATATTTTGCCCCTAGTCATATGTCTATGGTCATTTTAGCTAGAGCGAGATGTTTTGTATATGGCAATGCATTGACAATTACTGCAAAAAAGGGCGCATCTGGCTTGGTGCCAGGTGCGCCCTTTTGTTTTGCTCAAGGAATGTTCTAAGCCACTCACCCGCGCTTCATGCGCGAATCCCGTTCGTAGCCCTACCCTTCCTCACTCCGCCGTCCGCGCGTTGTGCGCCGTCAGGAACTTGATCAAACCATCCACGCCGCCCTTCGACAACTGACCCGCGAATTGCGTCTGGTACACCTGGATCAGCCACGCGCCCATCATGTCGATGTCGTAGATCTTCCAGCCGTCCGGCGTCTTCTCCAGCCGATAACGCACCGGGTTATCGCCACCGGTCGAGTACACATGCGACTGCACGACAGCATCTTTGCCGCCTGCATCGAGCGTGGGGGGATCGAATTTGAACTTGACGTCTTCATCGCGTAATTGCGACAGCGACGATGTGTAGGTGCGCACCAGCAGCGTCTGGAACTGCTCGTAGAGCGCCTTCTGCTGGTCGGGCGTCGCCGTGTTCCACGCCTTGCCGACGGCAATCCGCGTGGTGCGCTGAAAGTCGGTCGCCGGCACGAAACGCGTCTGCACCAATTGCGTGATCTTGGCCATGTCGCCGCCACGCGCGACGGGGTCCGCCTTCATCGCGCTGACCGTGCCTTCCACGGCGCTCTTGACGACAGCATCAGGGCTCGTCTGCGCAAACGACGTGCTGGAGAACAACGCCGCTGAGCATGCCAGGGCGAACAAAACCATACGGACAGGAAAATAGCGTTTCATACGACCGTTATCGAGTAATGGCGGGCGGCGTTCAGCCTGAGGCGCCGAGTTAGCGGAAAACGCAGTAAGTATATCGACCTGCGTCTGCCGTGACAGTTCAGTCAACGCTCTTCCTGCGCCCTTACGCCTGCGGACTCGGCCCGCGCTCCAGATACGTCGTCAACGCAATGTAACTTCGCGTGCCAGTGAATCCCTCGATTGAATGAATGCGCTCCAGCAGATGTTCGAGAGTCTGCGTGTCGCGGGTTCTGACTTTCAGCAGCATCGCGCTTTCGCCGGTCACGGTATGGATCTCTTCGACGTCCGGAAACTCCGCCAGTTGCAGCAGTTGACGCGTGACTGCCCAACTGGAGGTATCGACGTGAACAAACGCCAGCAGCGGCCGGCCCACGCTTGCGCCATCCAGCGTTGCCACCGTGGCCTTGACGACGCCATCTTGCTTCAGGCGCTTGGCCCGTTCGTGCACGGCAGGCGCAGACAAATGCAGCAGCCGGCCAAGCTCGGCGTAAGTCCGCGTGGCGTCTTCGGCGAGCAAGGCCAGCAGCTTGCGGTCGGTTGCATCGAGGGCGGCGGCAGGAGGCCTGCGTTTGGGCAAGGCCGTCTCCGAGGTCATCGGCGGGTCCTCATGGCTTGGCCGAATCGTTCAGACCCGGCAACCCCGCCCGCAATTCCTTGCGCATGACCTTGCCGGTCGGCGTCATGGGCAACGCATCGACAAACCTGACCTCGCGCGGATATTCATGCGCGGCCAGCCGGGTCCTGACATGCTGCTGAAGCTCGCGCACCAGCGCTTCATCTCCCACGAAACCTGCATTCAGCACAACGAACGCCATCACGATTTCCGTGCGTGCAGCATCTGGTGCACCGATCACCGCCGCCATGCTCACGGCGGGATGGCGCAGCAAACAATCTTCAATAGGCGCAGGACCGATCCGATAACCCGCGCTCGTAATCACGTCGTCGTTGCGGCCGACGAAGCGGATGAAACCATCGGCGTCGCATAAACCGAGGTCGCCGGTCAGCAGGAACTGGCCGCGAAATTTATCGCGCGTGGCGGCTTCGTTGTTCCAGTAGCGCAGGAACATGACCGGGTCGGGCGCGGCAATCGCGATATTGCCCGGCGTGTCGGGCGGCAGTTCGGTGCCTTCATCGTCGACGATTGTTACGCGATGTCCCGGCACGCTACGTCCAATTGCCCCGGGCCGCGGCTCGAACAACGCAGAACACGACGACACGACCACGTTGCACTCGGTCTGCCCGTAGAACTCGTTGATCGTCACGCCAAGCGCCGACCGGCCCCACGCGATCAACTCCTCGCCAAGCGATTCCCCGCCGCTCGCCACCGCGCGCAAGGACAACCGCCACTGCTCGGGACGCACCACCGAGCGCATCATCTTGAGCGCGGTCGGTGGCAGGAACGTGTGCGTGACGCCGTGGCGCGCCATCAGGTCGAACGCGGCGGGGCCATCGAATTTTTCAAATCGACGCGCGAGCACCGTGACGCCGTGATGCCACGCGGGCAGCAAGACGTCGAACAGGCCACCAATCCACGCCCAGTCGGCGGGCGTCCACATCAGCCGGGCGTGCGCCGGAAAAAGTCCCTGCGACATCTCCACGCCGGGTAAATGCCCCAGCAACGCGCGATGAGCAAGCAGCGCGCCTTTGGGCTTTCCCGTCGTGCCGGACGTGTAGATGATCGCGGCGGGGTCGTCGCAGGAGGTATCGGCCGGGGTGAAGACGTCGGGTTCCGCGCGTAGCGAATCCCAAAAGGAATGGGCGTTTTCGCGCGGGTTTGTATCGACGCAATAGGCCGCTTTCAGGTCGGGCAACGTCCCGCGAACCTGCTCAAGCTTCTCGAATCCCGCGTGGTCGGTGATCAGCGCGGCTGCGCCGCTATCGGCGAGCCGGTACTGGATGGCATCGACGCCAAAAAGCGCAAACAGCGGCACCGCGATATAACCCGCCTTGTAGATGGCCAGATGCGCGATGGCCGTCTCCGGCGATTGCGGCAGGAAGATTCCCACACGGTCGCCGCGCTTGAGTCCCGCGCGGGCGAGCGCGTTGGCGAACTGGTTGGAAAGCGCCTTGAGGTCATCGAAGGTAAAACGCGTTTCCGACCCTTCGCGCGTCTCGTAGATCAGCGCGAGGCGGCCGGACCCGTCGGCCCATTTATCGCAGACGTCCACGCCGATGTTGTAGCGCGCGGGCACTTTCCACGAGAAGGCCCCGGCGAGGGTTTCATATGAATCGGCTGCGGGAAGCATCGCTTCTCCCTGGTTTTTGGTTAAGTCTCATTCGATAGCGGCTTGATCATCGGAATCGTTTGAACCGCTCGCAGTGGTCAATTCCTGCAATCCCGCAGGCGGCTGATATCGAGAAAATCCGTTGAATTCCAGCGTACGCCCAGCGGCCGCCAATGGCCAAGAATGCCGTGCGTTCGGCACGCCGCCATCGACGCGAATCACCGTTCCGTTGATAAACGCCGACGCCTCGGACAACAAAAATACCGCCGCCGCGGCCAGTTCAGATTCGGTCCCGAAGCGCTGCAACGGCACCTTGTGCTTGAGCTCCCGCAACAACGCGCGATAGCGTTCGTCGTAGCTATCCATGCCCGCCGATGCAATCCATCCCGGCGCAACGGCATTCACCCGCACGCCGGCGTAACCCCATTCGCACGCGGCCGTTTCCGTGAAGTTCCAGACGCCGGCGCGCGCGGCGCCTGAATGGCCCATGCCGGGCATGCCGCCCCAGATGTCCGCGAGCATGTTCACGATCGCGCCGCCGTGATCGCGCATCCATTGCGTGAAGCATTCGCGCGACATCAGGAAGGTGCCGTGCAGGTTATTGCGCACAACCGCGTCCCAGCCGTTCAGCGAAATCCTGTCGAGCGGCGCGGGAAACTGGCCGCCCGCGCAATTGAAGAGGCCGTCGAGCCGGTTGAAATCGGCGATTGCCGCAGCGACAACTTCTTTGACGCTCGCTTCGTCGCGGATATCGCAGGCGTGGCAGCGCACGCGTTCGATGCTTTCAGGGTAGTCCTCGGCCAGCTCGGCGCGCACGGTGTCGAGCTTCGCCAAGGTTCGTCCGATCAGGATCACCGACGCTCCCAGCGAGACCAGTTCGTGCGCGGTGCATCGGCCAAGCCCGCTGCCTCCGCCTGTCACCAAAACAACCTTGCCGGCGAACAGGCCGGGACGGAAAACGGAACGGTATTGATGCTGACTGTGGCGATCGTTCGGATTGGTTTCCATGATTCTCGACGTGACAGGATGAGTGCGCCTCAATGCGTTTGAGTAAAACTCAACTTCATACTGACGTCAAGCCGGTTAACCCTTAAATTTCGCCAGTAATTCTGCTAAATTTTGCCTTCAATTTCAATTGAGCTACACTCAAAATACTTTCATTGACGAGCGGCTTTCATCGCTAACCCATCGCCAACCATGAGTCAGCTCAAAACCCTCCCCGCACGTCGCGCACCGTCAAGCGTCAAGTCCGAACAACGCATCAAGGACATCCTGCTCGTGGCCCGGCAAGTGTTCTCGGAGCGCGGATATGCGTCGGCGACGACCATCGATATGGCGCGTCGGCTGGGGGTATCGGAGGCGACGGTTTTCACGTATTTCTCCGGCAAACGCGACCTCTGCGTGCGCGTGATCTGCGACTGGTATGACGAGATCATCGCGGAGATTGAAGCCACGTTGCCGCGCATCACGGGCACGCGCGCGAAGCTGTTCTTCCTGATCCGCACGCATCTGTACAGGCTGATGATCGATGGGCCGGGCCTATGCGCGCTGATCCTGTCGGAAGGGCGCGCGAAAGACGACACCTTCGGCGATGAAATCGTGCGGCTCCAGCGGCGCTATACCGCGCCGCTGATGCAAGTGCTGTCGGACGGCGTGGCAGCCGGCGATATCCGCGACGACCTGCCCTTGAGCCTGCTGCGCTCGAGCATTTACGGGCCGATGGAACATGTGCTGTGGGACGCGATCAGCAAGAAAACCGTGGATATTGAGGAGACGTCGAAGCGGTTATCCCTGCTTCTTTGGCAGGGTTTGCAGCCGCCCAATCCGAAAGTCGCCGCGCTGGGGCAATTACAACGCGACATGGCGGCGGCGCTCAAGACGTTTGAAAACACGCCTGAATGAAAGATCTGAATTTGTAGAATGATTACGGTTGTCCGCGACGTTACCAGAGACTTTGGTTGCCTCGCCATTTCTGGCTTCCCCCTCTCATCCCCGCCCCACAACGCTTCGACCTCCGAGGCGCGTTTTATTTCCCCCGATGACCCCCCCTCGTGAAAATTGCCGGGCCTTGGTCCGTCAGCAATCCGCATAGTTCCCGAAGCCGTATTGAAAACAATTCTTACCTATGTAATGATATTGATTCGTATTCACGAACTATCCGGTAACGCTGCACACCCTTCGCAACTACAAACAGCTGCTTCGACTGCGCCGCTTACCGGCCGCTCGCCCGTCGCTGCGGGAATCACGAAAACAATTGACGGCACGGCGCAACGGCGCCGGCTTTTTTGACTATCAAGCACTCGGGGAAACACATGTTGAGGAAGACACCGCTTGCCGCGGCAATCATGACCGCGCTGGCGGCTCCTGTTGCCGTACCGCTTTATGCTCACGCGCAGACCGCGCCAGTCAGCAAGTCCGATCAAACCGCCCAGGCGGACCCGTCGGCACAAGCCCCGCAAGCCACTTCCCCCACTGAAGGCGCCGCACTGCCCGCCGTGCACGTCAACGCCCAGGCCGTCACGCCCGATTTCCAGCCCGATACGTCGACCGTAGGCGCCAAGGTCCCGACCGCGTTGCGCGATATCCCGCAAGCGGCCGTGGCGGTCCCGAAAGCCGTGCTTCAGTCCCAGGCAGCCACCTCTTTCTCCGATGCGCTCCGCAACGTTCCCGGCGTCACCCTTGGCGCGGCGGAAGGCGGCCAGATCGGCAACAACATCAACTTGCGCGGTTTTTCGGCGCGCACCGACATTTATCTCGATGGTTTCCGCGATCGCGGCCAGTACTATCGGGACACGTTCGACCTTGAATCCATCGACGTGCTGTATGGCCCGTCATCGCTGTATTTCGGACGCGGCTCCACGGGCGGCGTGATCAACCAGGTGAGCAAGCAAGCGGAGCTGAAAGCGCATGCATCGGTATCCGCGATGGTCGGCACGAGCGACCGCTACCGCACCACGTTCGACATCAACCAGCCGCTGTCCGACACATCCGCCGTGCGGCTCAACGCGTTCGGGCAAGACCTCGGTTCCACGCGCGACGTGATGAAAAGCAAGGACTACGGCTTCGCGCCGACCGTGCGCTTCGGCATTGGAACGCCGACGGAAGTCACCTTGTCAGCGTTGATCCAGCACAACCGCGACCAGCCGGACTACGGCATTCCGCCGGTAAACGGCGCGCCGGTCCCGGTGAGCAAGAGCCAGTTCTACGGCTTCGAAGGCGATCGGACGATCCAGGACGTGCAGACGCTGTCGGCGCGCATCCAGCATCGTTTCAACGATAACCTCACGCTGCGCAACGAGACCCAGTTCAGCCACTACGGCACCGAAGCCACGGCCACCAATGCGGCGGCTGTGCTGACCGGACCGCTTGGAACATCCACTGCGCTCGCCAACGGCAATTTCACGACGCTGCCGTTGTCGTCGCTCTATGTGAAGTTGCAGGGCAAGGACCGCAACATCAACGATCACTCGGTCTACAACACGACCGATATCGACTACAAGTTCAATACCGGCTTCCTCAAGCATGAGGTGATCGCGGGCGTTGACCTGAGCCACGAGACCTACAGCAACCAGTCGTTCACCGCGACGACGCCGGGCCTGCCGTCGAACACCATCGCGATCGTTCCGCTGCTCAATCCGCAGTACACCACGCGGCCCGCCAATACGCGGGAAGTGGCGACCAACCTGGCGGAGTCGAGCGCGAACGGCGTGGGCGTTTATGCCAACGATACGGTGTCGATCGGCCAGTACTGGAAGGTGGTGGGCGGCTTGCGCTGGGACCGTTACGAGGCGTCGATCAAGAACACGCTCAACGCGCCTTCATACGCTACGCAGACCAACTACTTCACCAGCGTGCGCGGCGGGATCATTTTCCAGCCGACCGATTGGCAGTCGTACTACGTGTCGTACGGCACGTCGTTCAACCCGTCGCTGGAAGCGCTGACGCTGACGAACAACCAGCAGAACATTCCGCCGGAATCGAACCGCTCGTATGAAGTGGGCACGAAGTGGGACTTGCTGAACGGCGGGTTGTCCGTGACGCAGTCGCTGTTCAATATCGATAAAACCAATGCTCGCACGCTCCAGGCCGACGGCAGCTACTCGCTCGACGGCGACGTGCGCGTGCGAGGTTATCAACTCGGGCTGGCTGGCCACATCACGAACAAGTGGCAAGTCTTCGGCGGTTATACGTACATGGACGGCCAGGTGGTGAAGGCGCTGGACAACACCAACGGCAAGACGCTCGCGAACACGCCGCGCAACATGATCACGTTGTGGACGACTTATGACCTCACGCCGCAATGGACTTTCGGCGGCGGTCCGGTGTACACATCGGCGCGATATGCCGCGAGCAACGACTTCGTGCAAGTGCCTGCGTACACGCGCTGGGACGCAATGGCCGCGTTCCACCAGAAGCATTACGACATCCAGTTCAACGTGCAGAACCTGACCAACAAGCACTATTACGATTCGCTGATTCCATCGGATGGCGGGCGTGCGGTGCCGGGTTACGGCCGGACGTTCCTGGCAACGCTAAACTACCGGTTCTACTGACCGACTGCCCGCCACACGAGCCGCGCGATGCACATCGCGCGGCCGCCGGGCCCCAAAAAACATGATCCTTTCGATACCCAACGTCCTCAGCCCCGAAGACGCCGCCGCCATGCGCCAGCGACTCGATGCGTCGGACGCATGGGTGGACGGGCGCGCGACGGCCGGTTATCAGGGCGCGCCGGTCAAGCGCAACCAGCAGATCGCGCAGGAAGCGCCAATAGCGTTCGAACTCGGCGACACCATCATTGCTTCGCTCGAACGGCATCCGTTGTTCATTAGTTCGGTACTGCCCAACCGGGTGTATCCGCCGCTATTCAACCGCTACGAAGGCGGGATGCATTTCGGCAGTCATGTCGATGGCGCAATCCGGCTCGTGCCGGGACATGGCACGCGGGTTCGAACCGATGTATCGATCACGCTGTTCCTCACCCCGCCCGAGGATTACGACGGCGGCGAGCTGGTGATCGAGGACACGTACGGCGTGCAGGAAGTGAAGCTGCCGGCGGGGCATGCGATTGTTTATCCGGCGACGAGCTTGCATCAGGTGCGGCCGGTGACGCGGGGAATGCGGGTATCGAGTTTCTTCTGGGCACAAAGCCTGGTTCGGGACGACACCCGCCGCAGCCTGCTATTCGATATGGACACAGCCATTCAAAGGCTCAACGCAGAAAACGCCGACGACGCCGCGAGGCGAACGCTCGTGGGCTGTTATCACAATCTGCTGAGGCTTTGGAGCGAGACGTAGGGGTTGCCAAAGCTAGGCTGCGAAGACTTCCTGCAAGGTCCGCAACGCGACCGAGAGCGTACTCGCCGGCACGGCGCCGAGCTTTTTGACCAGACGGGTTTTGTCGATTGTGCGGATCTGGTCGAGCAGGACCAGCCCTTTCTTTTGACTGAAGACAACAGATACACGGTATGGCGCCGGCCGGCTTTTTGTCGTCATGGGCGCGACGATCACCGTGCGCAGATGGTCGTGCAATTCAGGCGGCGAGATCACCACGCAAGGCCGGGTTTTCTGAATCTCGCTGCCAACGGTAGCGTCAAGCTCATCCATTTCAATGAGCCAGACCTCTCCACGCACTACCATGCGAGCTCCGAATCGTCGGCGTTTGGAAACTCGCCGAGTACGAGTTCGTCGTCGCCCGCTTGAGCGATGGCCTTGCTTGCGTCAGACCAACCCTGGCGGGCTTTCTTCTGCGGCTTTCTTAAAACAATTGCGTCGTTTTCCACTTCCATCTCCACTTCGTCCTCCAGCCCAAGTTGGGCCAGGATGGGTTTCGGAATCAACACGCCTTGCGAGTTATCCATCCTGCGAATCATTGTTTTCATCGCTTCACCGTAATGACAATGTTGGTCCGTAAACGGGCCGAGTGGTTGCACAATGTTAGTACAATCTGTCATTAAGCGCGCGCGCGCCGCGCTGCCCGCCAGAGCCCGGCCCGCAAACTGCTGACCAGACCAAAAAGTTTTTGTCCGATCGCAGTATCCAACTCGCGCCCGTCGCGCGCACGCTCCTTCTGCGAGTATTTCCCCGCGCCCGGTATACTCACGCGGCGCCTCATGGCCTCCCGGTTAATTAGCAAAACTTCAGAACACGCCCTCCGAGGCATCCGCCTTCATGCTCACGCCTCTCATTGCCCGTCTCGTCACGTTATCGATTCGCCGACCCGGCTGGATCATCGTTTTATCGCTGCTGATTGCCGTGCTGAGCGGCTATTACGTCGTGCATCACTTCAAGATCAGCACCGACATCAGCCAGTTGATCGAAACAGAACCCGAATGGGCCGCGCGCAGCCACGCGATTGACGAAGCCTTTCCGCAACGCGGATCGACGGTGCTCGTGGTGGTCGAAGCGCAAGCGCCTGAATTCGCCGATGCCGCCGCCAACGAGCTCGCCGCCGCGCTGACCAAGAACACGGCCCACTTCACGGCGGTGTCGCAACCCTCGGGCGGCGACTTCTTCGAACATAACGGCCTGCTTTATCTCTCCACCGATAAAGTCGCCGACACCACCCAGCAACTCGTCAAAGCGCGTCCGCTGATCAACGCGCTGGCGCACGACCCCACGCTCACCGGCCTGGCCGGCACGCTCAACACCAGCCTCAACCTGCCGCTGCAACTTGGCCAGGTGACGCTCGGGCAAATGTCCAAGCTGCTGGGCCAGAGCGCGGACGTGCTCGATAAAGTCGTCGCCAATCAGCCCGCCGTGTTCTCGTGGCGCAATCTCGTCGAACCCTCGGCGACGCATCCCGCCCGCGCGTTCGTCACCGTCCAGCCGATGGTGGACTACAACGCGCTGGAACCCGGTGCGAGCGGATCGAACGCAATTCGGGCGACAGCAAATGAGCTGAAGTTATCGGAGAAATATGGGGCCGTCGTGCGGCTCACGGGCGAACAGCCGCTCTCCGACGAAGAATTTGCGTCGCTGAAAGACGGCGCCGTGCTCAATGGCATCCTGACGTTTATCGTCGTGCTGGTGATCCTCTGGCTCGCGCTGCGCTCGGGAAAGATGATTGTCTCGGTGTTCATCACGCTGTTCGTCGGACTCGCGATCACCGCCGCGATCGGCCTGCTCATGGTCCACGCGCTGAACCTGATTTCGATCGCGTTCATGGTGCTGTTCGTCGGGCTCGGCGTGGATTTCGGCATCCAGTTCGGCGTGCGGTATCGCGAGGAACGCTTCAAGGATGACCGGCTGGACGTTGCACTCGTGAATACGGCGCGCCACGTTGGCGTGCCGCTGACGCTCGCCGCCGCCGCGACGGCCGCGAGTTTCTTCTCGTTTTTGCCGACCGCGTATCGCGGGGTGTCCGAACTCGGGCAGATTGCGGGCGTCGGCATGCTGGTCGCGTATTTCACCAACATGACGCTGTTCCCGGCGCTGATCAAGGTGTTCGGGCCGCCGGGAGAAGCCGGCTCGCCAGGCTTTCCGAAGCTCGCGCCGGTGGACGAATACCTCGCGCGCAATCGCAAGCCGGTGCTGATCGCCACGCTGGTCGTCGTGATCTGCGCGCTGCCGTTGCTGTTGCATCTGCGTTTCGACTTCAATCCGCTCAACCTGAAGGACCCGAAAACGGAGTCCATGGCCACGCTGCTCTCGCTGAAAGACGCGCCCGAAGCGGCCGTGAATGATGTGAAGGTACTCGCGCCCTCGCTCGAGGAAGCGGACAAGATCGCGGCAAAGCTCGAGAAGCTGCCGGAAGTGGAGCGGGCCACCACTGTGTCGTCGCTCATTCCTGCCGATCAGCCGCAAAAGCTCGATTTGATTGCCGCTGCGGCGACGGTGCTTTTACCTTCGCTGGACCAGCGCGTCGCCACGCCCGCCAACGACGCGGTGCGCGTCGCCTCGCTCAAGCGGCTGTCGAACACACTGGAACTCGCCGCCGATGAACATCCCGGCCCCGGTGAAAATGAAGCGCGCCACCTCGCGGCGACGCTGAAAAAGCTCGCCGCCGCCGATGTCGCCACCCGCGATCGCGCCGAGCACGCTATGTCCGACCCGCTGCGCATCGCACTGGGCCAGATGCGCTCGCTGCTGCAACCCTCGCCGATCACGCTCGCGTCGCTGCCTAAATCGATGACCGAAGGCTGGCTCGCCGCCAACGGCCAGGCGCTCGTGGAAGCATCGCCTAAAGCATTGGACGGCAAAAGCCGCGACGACGACAAACTGCTCGCCCGCTTCGCCAATGCCGTGCAGAAAGCCGAGCCGAACGCTATCGGGGGCCCTATCTCCGTGTTGCATTCGGCCAATACGATCATCAAGGCATTCGAGCAGGCGGCGGCGTGGTCGCTGATCGCCATCGCGGTCCTGCTGTGGCTGACTTTGCGTCGTATCGGCGATGTTTTGAGAACTTTGATACCTTTGCTGGTCTCCGCCGTCGTCACGCTCGAGTTATGCGCGGTGTTCGACATGCCGCTGAACTTCGCGAACATCATTGCGTTGCCCCTGATGCTGGGCATTGGCGTGGCGTTCAAGATCTATTTCGTGATGGCGTGGCGTTCTGGACAAACCGGCCTGTTGCAGTCCAGTCTCACGCATGCCGTGATGTTCAGCGCCGCCACCACGGCGACGGCGTTCGGCAGTTTGTGGTTTTCGCATCATCCGGGCACATCGAGCATGGGCAGGCTCCTCGTCCTGGCGCTTTTTACGACGTTAATCGGCGCAGTGGTATTTCAGCCGGTTCTAATGGGAAAACCGCGGGTGCGGCCAAAAGTGGCCGAAACCGTCTAGACCGTCCTTGTTTGAACCGTCCCCTTTGAATCGTCCCTTTAGACGCACTAATAACTAACGCATCACCCCAAGGAAACTGACCCATGAGGATGGCAAAAACGCCCGATGCCGCCCGCAAACTGCGAGCGCTCTCCGGCGGCGTGCTGCTCACAGCCGCTGCTTTCGCCCTGTCCGGTTGCGCCACAGGCCCCGACCGGAAACCAGGCGATCCGCTGGAACCGATGAACCGCGAGATCTTCAAGTTCAACGACGCCGCCGATAGATACGTCGCCCGCCCGATTGCAACCGGTTACGTGAAGGTCACGCCGGTACCGGTTCGCACCGCGATCAGCAGCTTCTTTTCGAATATTGGCGACATTGGCAACTTCGCGAACAACCTGCTGCAGTTGAAGATCACCGACGCGTCCGAAGACTTGATGCGCATCGCAATCAACTCGACGTTCGGGATTGGCGGGTTGATCGACTGGGCTTCAGCTGCGGGGCTGCCGAAGCACAACCAGGACTTCGGGCTGACGCTGGGCCATTACGGCGTGCCGTCGGGACCGTATCTGGTGCTGCCGCTGCTCGGGCCCAGCTCGGTGCGTGATTCAACGAACTGGATCGCGAGCTATCCGCTCAATCCGGGGACGTATTTGAGTACGGAAGCGAGTGTGTCGATGTTCGTCGTGCAGTTCGTGAGCGCGCGGGCCGATCTGCTGGGCGCCACCGACATCCTGTCGCAAGCGGCGCTGGATAAATACGCGTTTGTCCGCGATGCCTACACGCAGCGTCGACAGTATTTGTTGACGGGCGCGGCGAACGCGTCGTTGCCGGATTATGGCGATGAAAGCGGTGCTGCCGCATCGCCTCCGGGCGCCGCGAGCGCGACGGCTGCGCCGGCGAAGCCGGGCATGGGCGGGAGCAGCAGTTCGCAAGGCTTGCCGAATTACGCTGATCCGGGTGCGGCCGAGCCGGCGTCGGCACCGGCTGGGAAGTAAGCTGGCCTCAGCGCCTCACCGCTTTGGTTTTAGCTTTCGCCAAAGCGGTGGGATTCACGGTGTTTTTGACGAGTGCGGCCGCAGTCGCGCGGGCTACATCACGGCGGCCCAGGGATGGCGCTCGAAGTGGCGCTTTTCAAAGGCTTCAATGTCGGCGAGCGCGGTCAATGTCAGGTCGATCGTGTCCATGCCTTCGATCACCATGCGCTTGTGCCGCGCGCCGATCGGGAACGTGAAAACCTGAGCGCTGGTGGTTGAAGTGACCGTCTGCACTTCCAGATCGATGAGGATCTTCGACGCCGGATCATTCGTCGATTCGCGCAGCAACACGTCCACTGCCTGACGTTCAAGTTGCACGAGCAGCAAGCGATTGTTCATCGCGTTGGAGTAGAAGATTTCGGCGAAGCTCGGCGCGATCACGGCGTCGAAACCGTATTGCTGAAGTCCCCACACCGCATGTTCCCGGCTCGATCCACAACCGAAATTTGCGCCGCCGATCAGGATGCGTGCGCCGTTATACGCGGGCTGGTTAAGTACACAATCTGCGAGCGGCGCGCCGTGTTCATCGAAGCGAAGGTCGTAGAGCAAGCCTTTGCTCAAACCCGCTTTATCGATGATGCGAAGGAACTGCTTCGGCATGATCTGATCGGTGTCGAGGTTTTCGATTGGCAACGGCACCGCGCTGCCTTCAATCGTGGTCAGCTTAGTCATGGTGATTTTCCAGGGAACGGACGTCGGTGATCTTGCCGGTCAGCGCGGCGGCGGCGGCCATCGCGGGACTCATCAGATGCGTGCGGCCGCCGCGTCCTTGCCGGCCTTCGAAGTTGCGATTCGTCGTGGATGCACAGCGTTCGCCTGCTTCGAGAAAGTCGTCGTTCATCGCGAGACACATCGAGCAGCCCGGCTCGCGCCATTCGAAGCCGGCAGTTTTTAGAATCTCCGCGATGCCTTCCGCTTCAGCCTGCCGACGCACCGAGCCCGAGCCCGGCACGACCATCGCGCGTACGCCCGCTGCAACTTTGCGCCCCCGCACAATCGACGCGACGATGCGCAAATCCTCAATCCGCCCATTCGTGCATGAGCCGATAAACACGCGGTTGATCGGCGTTCCGGCGATCGGCTGATTCGATTCAAGGCCGATGTAGTCGAGCGCACGACGCAATGCGGCGGCAGCTTCGGGCGTGGCTTGTTGAGTGGCATCGGGCACGAGGGCATCGACGCGCATCGCCTGGTCGGGGCTCGTACCCCACGTGACGAAGGGCGCGATATCGCGGGCGTCGAAGGTGAATTCGGCGTCGAAGGTGGCGTCGGCGTCGGATCTTACATCGCTCCAGTCGGCGAGCGCGGCTTGCCATGCGGCTTCATCCAGCGATGTGGCATGCGCGCGGACGTAGTCGAACGTGGTTTTATCTGGCGCGATCAACGCTGCTCGCGCGCCCGCTTCCACGGTCATGTTGCACAAGGTCATGCGAGCCTCCGCCGAGAGCGACGCGATGGTCGTGCCTGTGAATTCCACCGCATATCCTCGCGCCCCTTGAGCGCCAATCTGGCTGATTATCCAGATGATCACGTCCTTCGATGCCGTGCCATAAGGCAACGCGCCATTGATAGTGATACGCATGGTCTGCGCCACGCGATACACCAGTGTCTGCGTCGCGAGAACGTGCTCGACCTCCGACGTGCCGATACCAAACCCCAGCGCACCCAACGCGCCGTAGGTGGTCGTGTGGCTATCGCCGCAAAGCACGGCCATGCCGGGACGGATCAACCCGAGTTCCGGCGCGATGATGTGTTCAATCCCCTGCAGCGGATCGTTCGCCGCGAACAGCCGGATGCCCGCCTTGTCGCAATTGCGCGCGAGATTTTCGGCTTGCAGCAGGGAGGCGGCGTCGCGAATCACACGCGGCGATTCGGCGTGCGTCGGGATGATGTGACTGACTACGGCGAGTTGCTGCTTAGGACGACGCACCGGCCTGGATCGTTCAGCCAGTCCGCTGAACGCTTGCGGACTTGTGTACTCGTTCATCAGATGCAGATCGACGTAGAGCAGCACGTTTTGATCGTCGATACGCGTAACCGTATGCGAGTCGACGAGCTTCTTATAGAAAGTAGTGTGGTTCGACATGATGCTCAGCCCCGAAGAAACGGCAGCACACGCGCGAGCAGCAACTCGGGCGCTTCTTCCGGAATGTAGTGGCCACATGGCAGCGAGTGGCCGCTGACGTTATCGGAGAAATGGCGCCACTCGGCGACAGGATCGAAGCACTTTTCGATCACGCCTTCCGCGCCCCATAGCGCCAGAAAATCGCAGGTTATCTTCTGGCCCTTCGCCAACGAGTCGCGGTCGTGTTCCAGATCGATACCGACACTCGCGCGATAGTCCTCGCAGATGCCGTGAGCCGTCTCCGGCTGTTGCAGGCAGCGCAGATATTCCGCGTACGCCTCGGGCGTGAACGGCTTCAACCCCGCACTGCGCGCGCCGATGGTCTGCTTCAAATACAGGTCAGCGTCCGCGCGAATCAGCGTCTCGGGGAACGGCGCGGGACGGACCAGGAAAAACCAGTGCCAATAAGCGCGCGCGAATTCGAACGACGTTTGCTCGTACATCGCGAGCGTCGGCGCTACATCGAGCGTGATCAGTTTCGTAACCACCGTCGGATGATCCAGCGCCATCCGCGCCGCCACCCGCCCGCCGCGATCATGCGCGAGCACAGCGAACGATTCGTGACCCAGCGTGCGCATCAGGTCGACCTGATCCTGCGCCATGCGGCGCTTCGAATAATTGCTGTGATCGGGCAAGCCCTCTGGTTTGCCGCTATCGCCGTAACCGCGCAGATCCGCCGCCACGACGGTGAAGTGTTTCGTCAGCTCGGGCACGACCTTGTGCCAGATCGCGTGGGTTTGCGGATGGCCGTGGAGCAGCAGTAACGCCGGGCCTTCGCCGCCTTGTATTGCCTTGATCCTGACGGTATCGACGGTTGCCGATACGTCCTTGAAGTCATCGAACATCATTGTCTCCCGCAGTTTTATGAAGTTTAATTGATGCATTTCCCGATACAGTTTCTATTCAGGCAATCCAGACTTAACTTCCAGGAACTAATCGATGGACGGTTTTTCGGACCTCAACCTGTTCACGCTGGTCGCGCGGCATCGCAACCTGGCGGCGGCTGCGCGCGATCTCGGCGTGACGCCGCCTTCCATTAGCAAGCGTCTCGCGCAACTCGAACGGCGGCTCGGCGTGCGGCTTTTAAACCGCACCACGCGGCGCGTCAGCCTTACGCCGGAAGGCGAGTTGTATCTCGCGAACGGCTCGCGCATCCTCGATGAACTCGCCGAATTGGAACAACTCGTCACAAAAAGCCGAGCGGAGCCGACGGGGTTGCTGCGCGTGAACGCGTCATTTGGATTTGGGCGCAGCCGGATTGCGCCGGCGGTGTCCAGCTTCATCGAGCGATATCCGGCGATCAAGATCCAGCTTCACCTGTCCGACCGGCCGGTGAATTTGCAGGAGGAAGGGTTCGACCTGGGCATCCGTTTCGGCGATGTCCCCGATGCGCGCATCAACGCGCGTTTGCTGCTCAAGAACCGGCGGATTGCGTGTGCATCGCCGGAATATGTGGAGAAATACGGGCAGCCTGCTATGCCGCACGACCTGACGCGGCACGCGTGCCTCGTGCTGCGCGAGAACGAATCGGCGTATGGCACGTGGCATTTCACGCGCGGTAAAAAGATGGAGACCGTCAAAGTCGATGGGCCGCTCAGCAGCAATGACGGGACGGCGGTGCTGCAATGGGCGCTGGATGGACGCGGCATTGCCGTGCGCTCGCAATGGGAGACGGAGGCGCTGGTGCGCGATGGGAGGCTGATGGTGCTGCTGAACGACTGGGCGCTGCCGAACGCGGATATCCACGCGGTCTATTTGGAGCGGCACCAGCTGTCCGCGAAGTTGCGGACGTTCGTGGAGTTCCTGGGGGATGAGTTACGCGCTGGGGCCGGCCAGACAAGCGGTTGCTTAATAGTTTGATTGGCCGAACACAGACGTGTCGCAATACAGGGACGCGACAAAGCGCGCGACTGACCGACATAAGGCATTCACCGGTCTTTCATCGCGGGCAGTGTTTTATTCGATGCGGTTATTTACTTAGCAAAAAAATGCAGCGTTTAATTAATTGAATCGATGTGAATGTTTGCATCGTTAATGAGCAAATGCCCATAATTAACGCGCCCGCGTTTTCGGCGGGCGTGTTTTATCGATACCTATACGGTTTGTTTCGGAACGCTTTGCTTTGTCTTTCGGTTTGGAAAGCCGGATTTATGCGGCCTGATCGAAAGACTGATGCATGACTCGTTGCTGCTGCTGTGGCGCATGACGACGTTCGTCTATTTCCGCCATGCCGTATGCAAGGGCAAACTTGCGGGCATCGACGGGGCACGGGAAATGTCCCAGCACGCCAGTAGCGCGCTGAAGGCCATCGACTTCCCTCACGATAAGCATGGCTGCATACAAGCCATCGTCATACGCGGCCAGCGGAATCAAGACGACGTTCTCGTAAGCGATCTCAGCGTATTGCATGACTGATTCCCCCCAAGTTGACGACTCACTACTCTCTCAGCGCACCAGTTGGTCTGGCACGACATTGTGTTTAGGCATTATCAATAAACAAAAAACAAGAATCAACCGGATTTGCCCTATTCAGGGTTTATACGTGGAATTACCCGGCTGTTATGTGGCAAATACTTCATTTATGCCGTATGCGGCATGGGTGAACGGATGCTTATACAGACAGAATATGTCAATTTAATGAGTAGCGTGGGATAACGCATGGATGCACAGTTGTTGTGCGGTTGATGCTATTGATGGCGAAGGGGTGATTAAGGTTTTACCGCTATTGCGTTTGAAACGGATGGACGGTTTTTTTGGCCGGTGGCCGGTTGGATATGTAATGGCGAGACCAGGCGTCTGTTGGAAATTCCGGTTCTCGCTGCATCGATGGCACGCATCGGGCGGGGAGATCCTGCAGCGCCTTTTTACCTTCGCGTATTCTTGCATTTAGGTTTGCTTGGGCGGATGTGACGACGTTTCGAGGTGCCTTGGTCTTGATGTCAGGCACGTGATATGCCCGCAATCCTTACACTGACAGCAATGTCCTAACGATCTATGGGGGGAGCTTGTGAAACTCGATCCGACTGCATGGTTTCCGTTGAGCGATTACTCACCAGTGCGCGACGGATGGTACGAGGTACAACTTGCGAGCGGCGAAACGGCATTCGCGAAGTTTGGTACGGACGGATGGACCGAAAAACCGATGCTCGTCTTCACTCACTGGCGCGGCCTTTCTGGCGATCCGAGTAAGGTCGACGGCGCGGAGAGTATCGAAGCCGAAGTGACGGCGGCGGAAGGGGTTCGGGCCGTTTGGGATACGTTCTTCCCCGGGTCAGGAGCGGAGCAGCATAAGCCGTTGGACGCGGGGCATGGGAAGGAGTAGCGGTTTGGTGATTTTTTGGTAGGGATGGATAGGCTGGCGAGTGGGTGGCTCGCCAGTTTTTTGTTTTTGGGAATTGGTCGTTGGGGAGGTTTCGCGGCGTGCTCCTCGATGGTGGGTCCGCATGTTCAAGAGATGCCGCTTCCCGTTGTGTGACAATCAAAGTTCTTGACCCACCCAACTACGGCACGACGGAACAACATGAACCCGAACAAGAAAGTGACGTATCTGGTCAGCATATTTATCGGTACTCCGACACAACAGCACGCACAGATCAAAGACATCGCGGCACAAGTGTCAGGCGACGACTACGAGTTCCTGCACCTGCATCAAATGGGCGCGTTTCTGGTGCTGAACACGGATCGCTCGGCCAAGGAACTGGCGGGTTCGTTTTCGCGTGCGACGGCAGCCGATGATCGAGTGTTCATCTGCGAAATGGGACAGGACTGGCACACGCAAGGGTTGAACAAAGCGATGTTCTGGTTGCAGAACCATCAGGCGACGAAGAACCAAACGCCAGCGATGAAGAAAGGGAATCCGTTTGGGGATGCCTGACAAGGACTTACCGTCGAACGACAACTCTTCGGCCTTATGCGATGCTTTCCATAGCGCCTATTAATCGCCTGCCGTTTCGTGCCTATGATTGGCAGGTCGCCGACCGTTAGCGAATTCGCCCCAGGCTTCACGAATGGAGGCTTCGGGGAACTCAGTTGAACTGACGCCATCGGCCCATATCGGCCAGTTCCGGTCAGTCGACCGGCGAAGGAGTCGGACATTCGACGGTCCGCTGCACGCAGCGAAGCGACGTTGAGTCCATGATTTTGTTCGTCAGGTCAATTGCTGCTATCGATCCCTTGGCGCTCGCCTGGCGGACGACAGTTGCTAGTCGCGCGAGGACGTTAGCTTGACCGTATCAAGGTGGCCAATAAGGGCATCAATGAAAGCGCGGACCTTTCATGACATGCTGCTGTGGGTCGGATACAGCGCGTAAAGCTCGATGGGTTCGCGTCTCAATGAGGTAAGTACCCGCACTAACATGCCTGCCTGCGACTTCCACATACTCAGTTCGACCCAACGGATTGACTAATGTTGTTAGATTCATCGCCAGCTTCAGCCTTAAGTTTCGAAGGCCCGCGCCAGTGCAAGCGTGTCGATGTACTCCCGGATGTTCGTCACTTTGCCATTTCGAACGGTAATGGCGAAGACCCAATGGTCGTCGAACGTCCTGTTCGTGGCTTTGACTCTGCCCGTGGCGAAGCCAACGACTAGAACCCGGTCGCCTTGCGCTACGAATTCGGGAGGCTCTGGGTATGACGTTTCCACCATTTCCGAGGCCTTCTGAAGCAAGCCCGCCAACCCGGCGTGTCCGTGGTACGTGCCGGCCAGCGGCCACTCGCCCGGAATGATCCACTCAATGTCTTCGGCAGAAATCGCCAACAGACCTTGCTCATCGCCGCAGCCCATTGCTGCAAAAAAATCCTTCACAATCTGGACATTCTCTTGCGTGCTCATCGAAATCTCTCCATTGCAGGATCGCATCGAAATTTGTGATTACGATTCTTCAGTCGAACTTGACCAAGTCCTTAAAGATCAGTTGACCCCAGCTACTGCCGCGCGCCTGCACAAGCAGTCCACCTTCCGAAAGGCCGCCAAGTTTGATCGGCGAGAAACCGAGATTTTCCGCAAGCGCACCAATCTCCGCTGCGGCGCCGTCATCGTCGCTCGTCAGGAACACGACTCTCCTGCCACCCTGTACGGCCGGATCCTGGCCAAGGACGGCAGCGCCCAAATGGTTGAAGCCCCTAACCAGTCTTGCACCAGTGAAGGCCTGCGCGACGACCTTGGAAGAAGGCTGTCCTCCCAGTTCCTCAGGAGACACGCCGTAGGCATTGGTCACATCGATGATGGTCTTGCCTTGCCAGGTCGGCAGCGCCTTCGCGACATCCCGGTGCGACTCGTAACGGACAGCCAAAAAGACGATGTCAGCCCCGACGGCATCCGCTAGTTTTTTGGGGATAATCGTGGGTCCGATCGTGGCCGCGGCGGATGCAAAGCTTTCCGGGTCGCGCGTGGTTGCAACGGATACTTCGATGCCCTTGCGGGCAAACGCCTTGGCCAGGGCCTGGCCGATCTTGCCGAAGCCGATAATTGCGTAGCTCATAGATTTTCCTTCAGTTTACCGAGCCCTACGGCGCTCCGAATAATCGAATGGAGCGCCTTAGGACGTAGCGTCAGAGTTGCGCCAGGCCGCCGTCGACGGCGACTTCGCTGGCAGTCATGAAGCTGCTGTCCGACGACGCGAGAAAGGCAGCCGCTGCCGCGATCTCCGCCGGATCGGCCATGCGCTGGAGCGGAGTCATCGCGGCGTAGACCTTCTGGCCCTCCTCGCCGAGCGCTTCCTTCGCGAGTTCGGTCGCAGTCGCCCCGGGCGAAAGCACGTTTACGCGGATGCCGGTGCCCTTCAGGTCCTCCGCCCAGGTCCGCGCGAGGTTGCGCACTGCCGCCTTGCTCGCGCTGTAGGCGCTCATTCCCGGCGCGCCCGTGGTGCCGGCGCTCGATCCGGTCAGGATGATCGAACCGCCCTCGCTCATCAGTGGCAGCGCCTTCTGGACCGTGAAGATCGTACCCTTCACATTGGTGTCGAAGTGTTCGTCAATGTGCTCGGCGGTGATCTTGCCGAGCGCAGCCTGGCTTCCCGCCCCGGCATTGGCGAAGACGATGTCGAGGGTTCCGCGCTCGGCCTTCACCGCCGCGTAGAGTCGGTCGAGGTCGGCCTCATTCGAGACAGAGCCCTTCACAGCGCGAGCATTGGGCCCGAGCTCGGCCACAGCGGCGTCGAGCGATTCCTGCCGGCGGCCGAAGATGAAGACGAAGGCACCCTCCTCGATGAAGCGCTTTGCTGCGGCGCGGCCGATGCCGGTAGCGCCACCGGTGATCACAGCGGTCTTTCCATTCAGTCTGGTCATGTCGTGCATCCTTCCTTGGAGTAGTACGGAAGCAGGAACTGCTTGCTTGAGACAAGTATGCAGTTCTGATAACCTAAGGACAAGTATGCACCTTTTGGTAACCATGGAAAATGACTGACTGTACTCAAAATCAAAACTGCGGTGGCCGCTACTCCTACGGGCTCGCCGCCACGCTCAGCATCATCTCGGGCAAGTGGAAGCCGCTGATCCTGTACTTCCTGCTCGACGGCCCGAAGCGCTACGGCGAGCTCAAGCGCAACGTCCATGGCGTCAGCGCCAAGGTGCTGATCCAGCAATTGAAGGAACTGGAGGCCGATCACGTACTGGCGCGGACCGACTACAAGGAGGTGCCGCCGCGCGTGGACTACGCGCTGACCCCGCTCGGCCGCAGTCTCGCCGACAAGATTGTCCCGCTGTGCACCTGGGGAACCGAGAACATGGCAGAAATGGTGAACATGCTCGCCGAGCGCGACCGCTTGCTTTTGCCGGATACGCAAGAACCGCTGAGAACGACGTGAGAGACATTGTTCCCAGCGGTGTTGTGGACCTGTCGATGAAGACGCGGCGTCGGTGATTCAGCCGATCTCGACGTTCAAGGCGATATCCCAGGTGCCGGCGCCGTTTTTGGCCAGGCCGATCATCATCAGACCGAGCGCCTCGAGCGTCGAGGCCATGTGCAGGCCACCGACATCCAACGGACGCAGTCCGAGACTCTCGATGAAGGTCGAGACGCGCGCCTTGGCCTCCGGATCGTCGGCCGCGATGAACGCGTCGAGACGTCCACCCTTAGCAAGTACGTGGCCAAAGACGGTGTTGAACGCCTTTACGACGTGAGCGGTGGCGGGAAGACTCTTGGCGATCTCCTGCGCGCCGGAACTGCCGTGCGGGGTGACGAGGCCGAAAAGGTCGGGGGAGACCGGGTTGGTGATGTCGATGATCACCTTGCCGTCGAGCGCGTCCCCGAACTCGGTCACCACTGCTGCCGCACTGCCGTACGGCACGGCGAGGATGACGATGTCGCCCGCCGGCGCGGCGGCGTAAGTCCCCGTGGTCGCTCCCGCTGAGAGCTTATCGGCCAGCGCCCGCGCTTTGGCTGGGTCGCGGCTCAGGACCTCGACGGTATGTCCTGCCTTGGCGATACGGCCGGCGACCGCCGTGGCCATGCCACCTGTGCCGATGATGCTAATAGTGCTCATGTCAAATATCCCTCTGAGTTGGGGTATGCCCGTAATCTGTACGAGGCTTTCGCCCATAATGTTTTCCGTGTGCGCCGAGCCACTTGCGTCACCCTCCACCACTCCGGGAGGATAGTGTCTTGGTCGGGCTCGGCGCGATGCGGGAGTCCCTGCCGTCCGCTTAGCTCAGCTGGCAGGGAAGTAGTGGCCATTGTCCATATCAGCAAACAGGCCGGGCTGCGTTGGGGTCCAGCCGAGCGTCTGGCGCGTGATGGCATTCGACGCCGGGGTATCCAGCGTGACCAGATTCGCAAGGAACCCGAAATACCCCGGCAGCATCAGCACGTCCGCGGGAATGGGCACAGCGGGCAGCTTCAGGCGACTGCCGATGGCCTCGGCGATCTCGCGGTACGGAATGCTCTCGTCTGCAACCGCGTGCCAGCTTCTGCCGGCGGCGCCCTTCTCAAGCGCCAGGCGGAACACGGTTGCGAGGTCGCGGGTGTGCACGGCGGCCCACCTGTTCGCACCGTCTCCAGGGTAACCGACGACACCCTTTTCCTTCGCCAGCCCGATCAGCAGCGGAAGGAAGCCGGCATTATCAGTCGTGCTGTGCATGATTTCAGGAATCCGAACGACCGAAGATCGCACGCCTTTTTCGGCGAGGCCGATTACGGTGGTTTCCACGATGTTACGAACCCGCAAGGTGTTCTTGTATGGATCGCCGCCGGGAAGAGGCGGATCCTCCTCGGTGGCCGGCCGGCCCAGGTTTTCCCAGCCGGGCGAGCCGATGCTTCCCGATGAGACCAGCGGCTTTCCGGTTCCGGCCAGCGCCTCGCCATATGCGAGCATGATCTGAAGCTCCGCATCGGCCACGGCGTTGATTCCGCCGACCGGAATCAGGTCTTGCCGGTGTGCGACATGGATGACACCGTCGGCGGCGGCGGCCGCTTCTTTAAGACCGTCAAGATCCTCGAGGCTACCGACACGCGCCTTCGCACCGAGTGCGGACACCGCAGCCGCCGCCTTGTCTGAACGAGCCAGGGCGGTGACCTCATGGCCGGCGGCGATGAGGTCGGAGATGATGTACGGACCGGAATGGCCGGTCCCGCCAGTGACGAAAACGTGCATGTGAATGTTCCTTATGAGTAATGTGATGCGGGAAGCGGTGGTGCCGGTGCACTCAGCCGAGAAGGCTGACGCCGATTGAGAAGTTGGCGTGCTTGACGGAGTGGGTGAGGAGGCCCAGCGACAGCAGGCAGGCGTGCTCCAGCGTCCTCGCCATGGGCAGCGGCCCGGTATCCATAGGGCGTAGTCCGAGGCTCTCGATGAACGCCGAGACGCGAGCCTTCGCCTGCGCGTCGTCCCCGGCGATGAACACGTCCAATGGGTGGCCCTCGGCGGGACCGGCAGCCAGGACGTGGGAGAACTGGGTGTTGAACGCCTTGACAACTATCGCATCGGCAAGGGCGGCCTTGGTGATCTCCTTCGCGCCGAAACTGTCTCCAGGGGTCACGAAGCTCGTGTGGTCGGAGGCGACCGGATTGGTGATGTCGACAAGAACCTTGCCTGCCAGCTCTTCGCCGTACTGCTTCACCACGTCAAGAACGGCGGAGTAGCGAACCGCCAAGATGACAATGTCTCCGGCCGGGGCGGCGCCGATCGTTCCTGTCGTCGCGCCGGCGCCGATCTGCTCTGCGAGCGCCCGCGCCTTGACGGCGTCGCGACTCATCACCTCGACGGTGTGTCCGGCCTTGGCGGCAAGGCCGCCGATCGCTGCGGCCATGCCGCCTGTGCCGATGATGCTGATAGTGCTCATGCAGTCTCCTGGTGAGTTGGGTGCTGCTCGTACTTCCAAACAACCATGCTAGATAGATTGCTTGCAAAAAACAAGTAAAAATGGAAATTTACTTGCAACATGCAAGCGATGCTAATATCTAGACATGAAGATGACATCTAAAGAAGACATTCGGTCCCATTGCGCAGTGAACTACGGCGTGGAGGTCTTCGGCGACCGATGGTCGCTCTTGATCATTCGCGACATCGTTTTTGTTGGGAAGAAGACGTATGGCGAGTTCCTGAAATCGGAAGAGGGAATCGCGACCAATGTGCTTGCTTCCCGCCTTGCCTTTCTTGAGGGGCAAGGAATTCTCTCGAAGGCGCCCAGCGCCGAAGACAGGCGCAAGGACTTCTACTCGCTGACCGAGAAGGGCCTGGATCTCATCCCCGTCGTGCTTAACATAGTCCTTTGGAGCGCGAAGTACGATTCGAAGTCGTACGTGCGGCGCAGCAAAGAGTTCGCTGCTCGATTGCGTCAAAACCCGATGCAGGTGAGCGAAGAGGTGAAGGCGCTGGTCCGCAATGGCGGATGTATGTTTCCTGAGAGCAAGGAATGAGTAAGACGGCAAGCGCGCCCTGTTACGTCGCACGAACGATATGCACACGTCATCGGCTACGTGGTGCAGCGAATAGCTGGGCCGATGTCCGACACGGTACTGGAAGCCGCCATTAATGTTTCACCAATCCCAGCGGCGGTTCAGGGTCGAGAAGACTCATTCAATTTTCATGTCAGCGGACATTCGTGGCAGCGCAACCACGAGGTATCCCGAACGGCCGCCACCATCTTGCGGCTGAATGCCATTCTGTCAAATCGCTTGCTGATGGTTTTGCATCGTCAGTTTCTCGAAGCGCCTTCGTTTCTGACACGCTATCTCCCCACCCGGCAATCACTTTGATTACCATCTCAAAGTCACCACCGCTCAAAGCCCCGACTCATGGAATTCGATACCAAAGTAGCCATCATCATCCTCGACGAACTCCCCGTCTGGCAGAAGCTCAACGTAACCGCCTTCCTCGCAACCGGCATCGCGGGTGCAGCCCCTGACGCAATGGGCGAACCCTACATCGACGCCGCAGGCACAACCCACGCCCGCCTCCTGGGCCAACCAATAATGATCTACCAAGCCGACACCCCCAGCATCCTCCGCGCCTTCCGCCAATCGATAGAACGAGAACTCACCCGCGCCGTCTACGTGCGCGCGATGTTTTCCACTGGCCACGATGAAGCCAATCGGGAAGTGTTTCTAAAGGAGCCGGCAGATGCGCCCGATCTAGTCGGACTGGCCGTAAGAGGCCCGAAGAAAGCAGTCGATAAAGCCATCAAGGGCTTATCACTGCATGGATGATTGAAACAAGATTAAAACGATATCGAGAAAAGCTCGAAACGCGGTCGCACGCCGTACACAGACCGCCATTCCCACTCAGCCGCGCAACAGCCAAGCCAAAACCAAAAAAACCGCTAAACCGCCAACGCCCCCGCCACCCCCATCGCATGCCGCGCCTGGACCAACGAAGTCTTTGCCGCCCGCGCATCCCCCGCGACCTTCAACAGCGCACCAAGCTGCGAAGGCTCCTTCAACAACTCGCGCAGTATCGGCAGAATTGTCGTAGTCCCATCATCCCGTAACCCCGCCGTCGCAGCACTCGGCAAGCTCCGCCAAGCTGGATCAACAATCGCGCGACACACCGCAAACGGCAATCCGCGCGCCGTGGCAATCGCCCCGGCAATATGCGATTCCATATCGACAGCCAACGCCCCAGTAGCCCGATAAAGCGAGCTCTTCTGCTGCTCGCCGGTCAAAGGCGCAGCCACACCGGCCATCGTCCCGCGCACCGCCCTTGCCTCCAGCGGCGTCCCGGCAAAAGCCGCGAACAGCCTTGCAGACCATTCCGGATCGGTATCGAGCACACCGAACGGCCCGGACACCGAACTAGCGATAATCACCGTCCCCGGCTCCAACTCCGGCGACAACCCACCGGCCGTCCCGAAGCTGATAATCCCGGAACACCCTCGTGCCAACGCTTCGCTTAACACGCGCTCAAGCAAATCGGACCGCGCGGCAAACACCGCCTCCACGCCTGGCCCGCGAGCGATACGCGCTTCAAACGCCATCCCCGTCACAGCAATCACGGGCAAACGCGCATCGCCTGAACCGAAGCCTGAACCAGAACCCGAGCCAGAAGCGAAGCCGGGGCGCGAACTCACATGCCCGCCGTCACGCGCGACGTACCGTCGCGCATCATGTTCCTGTACCTTGCCAGCGCCCAAAGCGGGAAGAACTTTCTATACCCGTGGTATCGCAGATAAAACACTCTCGGGAATCCCGTCGCGGTGAATCGCGTCTCGTCCCACAAGCCATGTTCGCGCTGCTCGGCCTGCAAATACTGCACGCCCTTCGCCACCGCCGGATGATCGACAAACCCCGCCGCCATCAACCCCAACAATGCCCACGATGTCTGCGATGCCGTGCTCGGCGCCGCTTCATATCCGCGATAGTCGAGCTTGTAACTCTCCCCGCCCTCGCCCCATCCGCCATCGGCGTTCTGAATGCTGATGAGCCAATCCGCGGCGCGCTGAATGCGGCTATCGGCAGGCGGCAATCCAGCTGCGTTCAACGCGCACAACGCGGTCCACGTGCCGTAGATATAGTTCAGTCCCCATCGCCCATACCAGCTTCCATCGCGTTCCTGACCGCGCAAAATGTAGTCGAGCGAGCGCTTCGCCGGCTCGCTCGTCGCGGGCATTTCGCCCAACTGCGCGAGCATCGAAAGACATCGGCCGGACACATCGACAGTCGGCGGATCGAGCAACGCGCCGTGATCGGAGAAAGGAATGTTGTTGAGGTAATACTGCGTGTTCTCAGGCTCGAACGCGCCCCACCCGCCGTCGCTGCTCTGCATGCCGACGACCCACTCCCGCCCGCGCGAAATCGCTTCGCCGTACAACGCCGTGCCGTTTTCACGATCGGCACGTTCCATCGCCATCGCTACAACGGCGGTATCGTCGACGTCCGGATAATGCGGATTCGCGAACTGGAACGCCCAGCCACCAGGCCGGATGTTCGGCCGGCGCGAGATCCAGTCGCCACGTACATCGAGGATCTGCAGCGGCACGAGCCAATCCAAACCACGCGAAACGGCAGCGCGCGCCTGGGGCGTACCGGCTTCGAGTAATGCGTGCGCGACGAGCGACGTGTCCCATATCGGCGATAAACACGGCTGACAATATGCCTCGCCGTTCGGCGCTTCGTCGATGATCAAAAGCTTCTCAATCGACTTGCGCGCTATCGCCCGGTTCGGATGATCTTCCGGATAACCGAGCACGTCGTACATCATCACGGAGTTGGCCATCGCAGGGAAAATCGCGCCGAGGCCATCTTCGCCATTCAAGCGTTCATCGACGAAACGCACCGCCGCTTCTATCGCCCGTTGCCGCGTGTGGCGCGGGAACAGCGGATCAGCGACGCGCAGCACGGCATCGACGCAACGGAACAACACGAACCAGCCCTGATGCTGATGCGGCGCGCGCGCGGCCATGCCGGCGTTCACGGGGGCATCGAAGAACAGTTCATCGATGCGCACGCCCTTCGGATTGCGCGCCTTAGGCCGCTTTGCGTTGAGCACGAGCAGCGGCACGATCACGGTCCGCGCCCAGTACGACACCTTCGATAAATGGAACGGGAACCACTCGGGCAACAGCGTGATTTCCACGGGCATCATGGGCACCGCGCGCCACGACACCACGCCGAACAGCGCGAGCAAAATGCGCGTGAACACGTTCGATTTTTCCGCGCCGCCGGCCGCGATAATCGCGCGGCGCGCCCGTTGCATATGTTCGGCTTCGGGCAAATCGCCGATCATCTTCAGCGCGAAATACGCCTTTACCGTGGCGCTGACGTCCATGGCGCCATCGGTGAAAAGCGGCCAGCCGCCATCGGCGCGCTGGATCCGGCGCAAGTACCGCGCGATCTTCGCTTCGAGTTCAGGCTTCGGCGTCTCGCCAAGGTAATGCACGAGCAGCACGTACTCGGCGGGAATGGTGGCGTCGGCTTCGAGTTCGTAGAGCCAGTAGCCGTCGGGATGTTGGTCGGCAAGAATGGCATCGGCAGCGCGCGCCACCGACGCTTCCAGCGCCGCCGCCGTCACCGGCTGGATACCGGGCGGCTGGACAGGTTCGTTCATCAGCGTTGCACCGAGAAATCAATGGAAGGATTCATAAGCAGGTCCGCGGCCTTCTGGCCGGAGCGGATCGAGCCTTCAATGGTGGCGGGCAGCCCGTTGGCCGTCCAGTCGCCGGCCAGCATCAGATTGGACCAGCGCGTACGCGTGCCCGGCCGGAGGTTCTCCTGGCTCGGCGTAGCCGCAAAGGTCGCACGCTTTTCCGCGACGATCTGCCATGTCGGCATGCGCTCAACGGGCAAGCGCGCCGCCTTCGCGACCTCTTGCCAGATGCCCTGCGCCAGCGTCTCGCGCGGGGTATCGAGGAGACGATCCGCGCCGCTGATGGTCACCGAAAGACGTCCATCGAACGCAAACAGCCATTCGGAGGTGCCGTTCAGCAAACCGGTCATCGGCTCGAAGGCCAGCGGCGGATCAATCGCGAAATGCGCATTGACGATAGCGCGAAATTCGTTCGGCACGGTCAAGCCCGGCACGAGTTGTTGCGCGACATTCGGCGGCACGGCAAGCACCACGCCGTCATGAATACCGACGTCCACGCGGCCATCGTCGAAATCAAGCGATGCAACACGCGTCTTCGAATCCGTGCCGGCGAAGCCGATCTCACGCACCCGCGACCCGAGCTTGATCTCCGCGCCGCCGTATTGCAGCAGACGCAACGCGGGATCGACGAACGCATGGCCCAGGCCATTGCGCGCGACCAGCGGACGGCACGCCTGACCACCCAGCAGCAGCGATTCCTTCAACACGTTGCCGGCGAGCACCGCGCTGCCTTCACGCGGATCCACATTCAACACAGCCAGGAATAGCGGGCTGATCAGCGCGTCCCACAAGCGCCCGTTCGTGCGCATGGTTTGCTGCATCGTGCGGCCGGGTTTGGCGAATAACAGCGGCAACAGCGACAGATAATCCGCGGGCATCGTGCCCGGAACACGCGCGGCGGAATCGAAGATCCAGCCCGGCACGCGCCCCGCCGACAACTTCACCGTCCAGCGCGCGCCGCTGCGCAAATCCATGAACGGAAACTCAGGCTGGGCCGGACCAACGAGCTCGTCGGCCGCGCCAATCGCCTTGGCATAGGCGAGCGTGGCGTGGTTGCCCGACAGCACCAGATGGTTGCCGTTATCGATGGTGGCGTTGAGCTTGATATCGAAGTAGGAACGGCAGCGCCCGCCGGCGTGCGGCGCGGCTTCGTGCAGCATCACGCGCGCGCCACGACGCTGCAACTGGACTGCGGCGGCGAGTCCCGACAACCCGGCGCCAATCACATGAACGAGACGCGACATCAGAAAATATGTCGCGCGACGATCCACAGCAGCCGCGAACGCGGCGTGCGGACGTGGTTGCGCGGGAGATCGAAACCACGCTTCAAATTCGCTTCAAGCACGCACCGGTACGCGCCCGACATGATGCGCGGCGCCCGCACCTGAGCACGCGGCGCGGTCGCCATGATGGCGTCGGATTGCGCGTAGTGGCTGCGCGCACGATCCGCAAGCGTCAGGCAGACGCGCGGCAAGCGGGCATCGTTGATGATGGACGTAATGTCGGTCGTGGAAATACCTTCGCGGGACAGCAGTTCGCGCGGCAGATAAACACGCCCAATACCGGCGTCTTCATCGATGTCGCGAAGAATGTTCGTGAGTTGCAGCGCACGGCCGAGGTGGTGCGCAAGACGCCGTCCAGCGTCTTCGTGCATCCCGAATATCCTCACCGATAACCGCCCCACCGCGCTCGCCACGCGGTCGCAATAGAGGTCGAGGGTGGCTTCATCGGGCGCGACGATATCTTCGGCTGCGTCCATGGCCATGCCGTCGATCACGGCGATAAAGTCATCGCGGGAAAGGTGGAACGCTTCAATGTGTTGCGTCAACGCGGCCAGCGACCGGCGCGGCTTGCCGGCGTAGCAATCGTCAATGTCGGTACGCCATTGTTCGAGCGCGGCGGCGCGTTCGGCGCGCGGCAACGTGCCGTCGGCGATATCGTCAACCGCCCGGCAGAACGCGTAGACCTGATACATGGCGTCGCGCTGCGCAGCCGGCAGGATGCGCATGGCGAGATAGAACGAACTACCCGACGTTACCTTGGCAACATCGGGAGCAGGATCATCGTCGGCGATAAGATTGGAAACGGCCAAGACGGACTCCGCTGTGGCGCCCCCAAGGGCAGCAAGTGTTAGATCGGGCGCCGGGAAAATCCGGCTTCATGGAGCATGCTGTAAAGCTAGCTGTAATGCTGGATGCAAGCCCGGCATGGCTTGGACACCCGCTTCAGGCGGCGTACAAGCCATGCCGGAAGCGGCGAAAAGTATATCAAGTTTGTGAACTGTTGCCCTAAGGCCGCCCGCCGGGTGCTTTCAAAGCGCTTGGTAACCCACCTTCCACTGATCAAAATCTTCGTACAAATCAACGGTTTGCTCTTAGCATACGATCGGCGTCCACGCGATATCCATTGCCAACTTTACGCGATTCGCCGCTTTTTACCTCCCGCTCTCTTGCTCCAGAAAAAATTATCTTCACTCAATCCCGGCGCTTTACACATCGATACGATCGGTTCGGCAAAACATCGATTCATCGGTTGAATGAACGCCAAAGGCACGATTTATGCACGGGGTCTCTTTCCCGAGCGCTGGCGGCAAACTAACAAGCGGCTAAAGTGCGCGGAATTCCGCGTGCCGCATTCGCTGCCTTCATCGTTGTATAAAGATGCCACGCTCAGCCATTCACATCGGGACGACGAGTCATCATGACGCCGCAACGCGAGGAACCGGGCGCTGACCATTGGCAGGACGAGCCGCCGTTTCCCGTGGTGCCGGAGCGTAACTTCGCCGCCCAGCGCATGACCCTCCTGGTCCTGCTGATCGCCGCCATCGTCCTGCCCTGCCTCTACGTCGCGGCCATGGCGTGGAGCGACCTCAAATCGCGCGAGGCCGATGCCGCCGAAGTGGTCGACCGCAACGCGCACGTGGCCGAAGAGCACGCGCTCAAAGTCTTCGACATGAACGAGACGCTCAATGCCCGCGTGATCGATTTGATCGAAGGCGTGGACGACGACACCTTGCGCGGCGAAGAACTCGATATTCACAACAAACTCGTTGCAATGGGCGGCGGTTATCCGCAAGTAGCGTCGGTGAGCATTATTGGCGCCGATGGCCGTTTGATTGCCACGAGCCGCATTTACCCCGTGCCGGATGTATCGATCGAAAACCGCGACGACTTCATCGGCATCCGCGACCACAAGATGTTCGAAAACGTCTCCCGCGTGATGGTCGGCAAGGTGGCCGGGGAAACCGTGTTCAACACGGCCGTGCCGCGCAAGAACGCGGACGGCAGCTTCGCCGGCATTGTGACCGTTGCGCTACGTCCGGGTTACTTCGGCGCGTTCTATCGCGAATTGCTGGGCGAACATTCCACCGTATCGCTTGGCCTCACGCGCGCGGACGGCGCCGTGCTCGCGTGGTACCCGACCCGGCCGCCCAACCGCATGGACCTTGCCGCCAGTTCGCCATTGCGCGAGGCCTATGCCAAGGAAGAGCACAACGGCGTTGTGCGAATGCGCTCAGGGCTCGACAATGAAATGAAGATCGTGGCGTTTCGGAAGGTGGGGACTTATCCGGTGTATGTATCGAGCGGATATCCCGTCTCAACCATCTGGGCCGCGTGGTATCGGCGTGTCAGCGTGTTGATGTTGTCCTTGTTCGCGCCGTGCGTGGTGTTGTGGGGCGTGATCTGGCTGTCGCTGCGCCGCCTCGCCCACGAAGAAGAAGCCTGGGAGCGCTGGCAGGCGGAGGCGTCCATGCGCCGGTCGATTGAATCGGCTTACCGGCAGGCGCGCAAGATGGAAGCGCTGGGTAATCTGGTGGGCAGTGTTGCGCATGACTTCAACAACCTGCTGATGATCCTCTCGACCAACGTGCAGATTGTCCGGCGACGCGGCGCTACGGGACTGGATCGCGAGTTGTCGGCCATGGAACGCGCGCTCAAAAGCGGCCAGTCGCTGACGCGCCAGTTGCTGGGCGTTGCCCGCAAGCAGCCGCTGCGCAACGAGAACATCGCGATCGGCAAATGGCTGCCGGCTTGCCGCGAATTGCTGAAGGCGTCGCTGGGCGCAAAAGTCGCGCTGAATCTGGAAACGAGTGGCGACGTGTGGCCGGTTCGCGTCGATGCGGCGGAACTCGAGCTTGCGCTGATCAATGTGGCGGTGAACGCCCGCGATGCCATGCCGAGCGGCGGCACGTTCTCGGTGCGCGCCGACAACGTGCGCTTTCGTCACGAGGACGGGTTTCCGATCATCGGCGAATTCGTGCAGTTGACGCTGGAGGATACGGGTGCGGGCATGAGTCCCGATGTCCTCGGCCGCGCGTTCGAACCGCTGTTCACCACCAAGTCCAAAGGCATGGGCACCGGGCTTGGCCTGCCGCAAGTGTTCGCGTTCTGCGAGCGCGCGGGCGGCGTGGCGACCATTGATAGCGCGGTCGGCGCGGGCACGTCGGTGCGGCTCTATTTGCCGCGCGCGAGTGCAGCCGTGGCGGAATCGCCCGAAACGCATCACGACGCCGCCGCGGCCAGCGAATCGCACGGGCTGCGCGTGCTGCTCGTGGAAGATAACGAAGAGGTGGCGGCCGGCACCGAGGCGTTGTTATCGATGATGAATCATGACGTCACGCACATCTTCAACGCGGACGGCGCGATCGCCGTGCTGGAAGCGGCCCGTCGCGACGCCGCCAATGGCGGTGTGCTGCCGTTCGATGTCGTGCTCTCCGATATCCACATGCCGGGCAAACTGAACGGCATCGACCTGGCCGAGATCCTGCAAAGCTGGACGCCGCGCGTGCCGGTGATCCTGGTGACGGGGTATGCCGAAGAACTGGACCGGGCGCGTGAGGTGGATGCGCGCGTCTTGTCCAAACCGTTCGATATCGCCCTGCTCGATTCCCTCCTCCAGGCCATTCGCGAAAACCTGAACGCGCACGCCGACAACCGCGAACACGGCGAAGCGCAGCACTGAACCGCGCGCCTTTTCCACATCGTTTGTAAAAACAGCTGCGCGCCGGCCGGCTTGGGGCGGGATCGCGTCAGGCTGTGGAGCGCATCGCGGCGCATACGCCCGCGACCCGGCACGCGAGTTGCGTGGCTCAAATAGAAGTGCGGCGAATCTCCCTGACGCGTCGCAACTCAATCCAGGCCACCCAGGAGGCAGCCATGCGACACACAGTTATTGGTATCTTCGATACCTACGACCAGGCCGAAGTGGCGCGCAGCGCACTTGTCGCGTCGGGTTTTGCACGTTCCGACATCGAACTCCAGGCCGCACCCGAACCTTCCTCGCCCGATGACCCCGCGCTGGCGCCCGGCGTGGGCCAGCCGCCCGAAACCGGCGGCGTGCTGGCGAATATCGAACGCTTCTTCTCGATGCTGTTTGGCGGCCGCGATCAACCGCCTGAAGTGGCGCATTACTCCGAAGCCGTGCGGCGCGGGGCGGTGCTGGTGGCTGTCGATACGGCAACTGAGGACCGCGCGGACGCTGCGCGCCAGACGCTGGCTGAGCAAGGTGCTATCGATATAGACGAGCGCGCGGCCAGCTGGGGCACGCTGAATCACACACGCACGGCAAGCTCGGCGGCCGTTGAAGCCGACGATCGCGATCACTCGCTGCTGGACGAACTTGGTCTTGGCTCGGGCAGCGCTGTGCCGGGACGTGCTCCGGTGAATCCGCCGGTCGATCCGCTCGACCCCGTTCGCGCCGATGCAAACCGGGATGCATATCGAGCGCGCGCTTATCCGCATGTTGACCGTGACGATCCGGCTGTGCAGCCGCTCGACCCGATCAGCCCGGTCGGACGCGATGCAGTTGCCAGCGATCCATTGACGGGCACGAGCACGAACACGGGCACGACCGGCACGGTCTGGCCGGACACAAGGGAAGCGGCTCTGCGGGCGGCAGGCGCGGAGGACCCGTTGACGGGAACGACGTCAGCACAAGGCTGGCGCGCGGTCGATCCGCTTGATCCGCTCGATGAAACCGAGACATCGGCACGAGTGGGCGGCACGGGTTCCATGAGCGCGACGGGCGCACCGGTTCCGGGTACGTTGAGTCAAACCGGCGACTCGGCGCTCGGAGCCCATGCAGGTCCACGTACCACGATGCCCGATGAATACATGGAGTACGAAGACGAGTTCCGCAGCGACTACGAGGCGAAGTACGCGGCGAGCGGTGCGAGCTATTCAGAGTACGAGGAGGCGTATCGATACGGCGTCTCAGCAGCCAGCAACGAGCGTTATACGCGCCGCAACTGGGATGACACGATGGAAACCGAGTTGCGCCAGGACTGGGAAGGCCGTAGCTCGGGCGGTCATGACACCTGGGAGCGTTTCAAGCTTGCGGTGCGTCATGGCTGGGAACGGGTGACTGGGCATCAGCACCATCTGTAAGAATTTGCTCTTAACGACGCGTTGAAACGCCAACGGCCCGCTTTAGCGGGCCGTTGGCGTTTTGCTCTTTTTGCGGGCTTAGGCCTTCGCCATACGCTGCACCCACGCGACGTATTTATCGACGAAATTCTGCAGGAACTTGCGCGTGTCTTCGCTCACGATCGTGCCGCTGGCATCGATGCGGCTTGCATCGTGTTTGACGAACATTTCCGGATGACCCATGAGCGGCACATCAAGGTAAGCAAGCACATTGCGCAGATGCGCCTGCGCGAGCGCCGTGCCGGTCGCGCCCGGCGACGTGCCCAGCACCGCGCCGGGCTTGTTGCCCCACACGCTGTGCCCCCACGGACGCGAACCCCAGTCCAGCGCGTTTTTCAGCACGCCGGGAATCGACCGGTTGTATTCCGCCGTCACGAACAGCAGCCCATTCGCCGCCGCGATCTTTTCCTTGAAGGTGCGCGCAACCTCGGGAAAGTCGCTGTCGTAGTCCTGGCTATAGAGCGGCAGGCTCGCGATATCCAGGAACTCGAACGAAAAATCCGGCGGCGCCAGCGACGTAACCGCGTGCGCAAGCTGCTTGTTGAACGAATCTCGGCGAATGCTGCCAACAACAACCGCAATCTTGTAGGTCATGGCTTGTCCCGGTGTTTGATTGATGCGGATCCCGAACGGAATCCGCGAATGTGCCCTGTATGTTCCTCGTATATGGCTGCAACAGCCAGCACATCATAGGCGTTCGGTCGAGCCCGAGGCTATCGGGAATGGGTCGGATTGCTGTCGCGAACGACGCGGGAGAACGGACGTTTCGTATGACGTTTCGCCTCGAATTGGGCGTTTCGATCGATACCCGATGACAAGCCCGCTGCAAGCCATTTTTGAGATGATTTCCACAAAGTTGTCCACAGAAACTGTGGACAACTTTGTAGTTGTTTAATAATTCGCACTAAACCGCCAAAGCGGTTGGCGGGATACAACTAAAGGACACCGCTAAACCGGCCAACGCGACGTTATTGGCCGAAAAACACGTTGATTGCGACGGCGGGCCTTGGCATGTCGACGACTGGGAATTAGCATCGGTCGAGGCGTTGGCAGCGCCGGCCATCGCGAACAAAGCGATAGCGGCGAAGACGGAAAGCATGCGTTTCATGGGATATCTCAGTAATTTGACGACGATCGCAACTGATCGGTAAACCGAGAATATCGATTAAGCGGACGCAGACAAATGGCGATGTCAGGAATTAATCCTTACCGAAAACGCAATGAATGAAGGGCGGCAGGGCGAGACAGGGAACGGTCATCCCGGCGCGCAGAAACGGAACTTCACATTCATGCGCGATAGACAACAATATGTTTTCTCAATCGACATTGGTTATCGATAGTTATGTGAATAGACTGCTTCACATCGATGGCGTGAAACGCGCCGTCTCCAAACAGTGAAGGGTTCATCATGAAACGCGCGCTTATTGGAAGTTTGTTTGTCGCCGTGCTGGTCTCATCGGCACCGGTTTTTGCACAATCCACCGACGTCGCGCAGCAAAGCGCTTACGCATCCAGAACGCGAGCTGAAGTGAAGGCCGAATTGATCGCTGCGCAAAAGAGCGGGGAACTAGAAGCGCTGCACGCGGAAAGTTATCCCCAGTTGCTGCCGTATCAAAGCGCGCGCTTTCAACGCGTCACATCGGGTACGGATACGACCGTGACAGAAGGGAACGGCACGCGCGTGAGCACGCAATAAGCGCGGTTGAGGAACGCGGCGGTTTCGATTGTTGAAGCCGCGTTATCCATCGAAAAAATGATCGCGCGGTTTTATGTTCAACCTGCGTTATATAAACCGCGTGAGTAACCGTAATGTTCAAGGTGTTGAACATTGCGCGCGCGACACGCGCTTGTAGATCTTCGCTATCAGCTCAACGCGGCAAGACACACCGTGACCGTGATCAGCGAGATCACCGTGGAAAACAGAATGGTGCGGGACGTCACCGCCGCTTCCCGCTTATAAAATTCCGCGAGCATGAATGGCCCCGTCCCCGTGGGCAACGCACTGAGAATGACGGCTGTCTTCGCCCACAACACCGGCAGTGCAAACACATAAAACGCCAGCCACCACGTGAGCAACGGTTGCGCAATGAGCTTGGCCACGACCAGCATGGTGGTCGTTCTAGCCGCGCCCCCTTTTGACTTCTCGCCAAGAAACAGCCCGAGTGCAACGAGTGCGCACGGGCTTGCCGCTGCACCCAGCAACTTGAGAAACGTGTCCGCACCGCCCGAGATCGTGAGCCCCGCTCCGCTGCATAACCAGCCCGCGAAAGGCGCGAACAACAACGGATTGGTCATTAGCGATCTGACCACCTTGCCAAGCGTGGCAACCAGGTTCTTCTCGGTCTGCAAACCCACTTCGATCAACACAATAGCCACGGCGAATAGCACGCATACCGTCATGATCGTCACGATCACCGCAGGCGCGAGGCTCGCGTGACCAAACGCGAGCATGCATAACGGCAAGCCGATAAACCCCGCATTGGGATACGCGGCGTTGAGACCATCGAGGCTGGCATCGGCGAGATGGCGTGATTGTTTCAATCGAATCAGCACGGTCAACACAAATATCCCGCCCGCACCCAAACCGAACACTGCGATGAACGCAGGCTGATCGAGCGTAGGCCATGGCGTGGTCGTCATGATGTCGAAGAGCAGCGCGGGCAGTGCCAGATAGACCACGAATCGATTCAGTTCAGACGATGCATTCGGTCCCAGCCGATTGGTCTTGCGACACGCATAACCTGCAAAGATCAACGCGAACACAGGAAGAATGATTTTGAGGAGCGGAGCGAAAAGCGACGAGACCAGCGACGACATGAGCAGCGGAGCGAAGTGAACGAGGTCAAGAGCATAGCGGCTCAATACGTTCGCCGCAGAGCGCACTCTATGAAGATCAGCGATGAAGTGAGCGGCAAGGTGAGCGATTTCGGGAGCCGCGCGAGGTGAGTTGCATGACTCGACAAAAACTCACGCTTGAGGCGAATTGCTAGTATCGCTAACTAGATTGAAGCGATAAGCCGGCTTCAGCAAGTGCTTGAGGTATGCCGCTGTGAGCCTTTATCTATAAGGCTTTCACGCCTTATCATTGATGTCGCTTCGAGGCCTGCGCCATAATTTGCATGGGTGACACGAAGCACGAACTCGACGTTCCGCTTGCGCACGCGTGAAGTGAGTGACGTCATAGGTGAGGTTATACGGGAGGGTGATCCTGCCATGTTGAGAACTCACATTAAGCACTGTGAGCAACGTTTGCAGCGCGCTGCATGCGCTACGTTAAAGCGTTCTCTATCAATGAGTTGCGTCCCGTTGTTAAAACAGTTGATACGCGTGCGCATGAACTTTAAGTGCTTCCTGCCAGTGCTTTTCGGTAGATTCATCGCGCCATAGGTGAGGTTATGCGGGACCGGAAACAACGGAATGAAGCTTGCTCATACAGCGACATGTATCAATTAAATGCTGCTTGAATGCCGCTTAATTACAACGAGGACCACCATGAAATTCAAACGATCCGTCACCATCGGCGCAACAGCTTTGCTGGTGATCGGCGGACTGGGTCTGCTGGCTGCCTACGCAATGGCCGGCGGCAACAAGAGCGGCAACGCGGAGGTGCCCGAGCCTGCGAAGCCAGTCGATCTCGATCGTTACCTCGGCCATTGGTTTGAATTTGCGCGCTACGAAAACCGCTTCGAACGCGGTTGCGAAGCGGTCACGGCGAACTATGCTAAGCGCGATGACGGGCTGCTTTCCATCGTTAATTCATGTCGGACTGGCGGCGTGAGCGGCGCGTTCAGGTCGTCCGAAGGAAAGGCGAAGATCGTGCCGGAATCGAACAACGCGAAGCTCAAAGTGTCGTTCTTCGGACCGTTCTATGTTGGCGATTACTGGGTGCTCGATCACGCCGATGACTACACGTGGTCCATCGTCGGCGAGCCGAGCGGCAAGTATCTTTGGATTCTGACGCGTGAAGCGAAACCATCGGCCGAGCAACGTACGGCATTTGTTAATCGCGTACGCGCACTCGGCTACGACGTGACGCTGTTGCGAGAAACCTTGCATTGAGCGTCATTGGATAATCAAACACCTGTCAGGAAGCGGTCCTTATGCGCCCTTCGAGCCAGCCCGGCGGGGGCCCGCTTCATGTTTCGCCGATCTTCGGGTCACGATACTTCGGCGGCAGCGGCGCCTTCCTGGCCGGCCTTTATAAGGACATGTTAGTAAAGCGGCTCGATGCTGGATGATCTACGGGCTTCGTCTCGACGAACTGCTGCGTCGCGGCACGAGTGCGCTCGAGGCGCATGGCGCTGAGTCCCGCGTCGAACCGCGTCGGAGATTCAATATCCCTGCCGTGCGCATTTTCTCGGCTCGTCGTTTAAGCATGCCGGAATCGGACTCAAAGGGAAGATTTACTTAGGCCGTAACTTCATGAAACAGAAACCGGGAAATCGAACCACATGCCGTTACCCAGAATAAACCAGTAAGCGTTTCAATCCGGAACCGCTTCAAGTTGCTCGAGTCGATTGTTGATCCGCCGCATGCGCGATTGCTGGGCGGGCACAAGCGCATTGGATGCCACGAGATCAACCCGGTTGCGCCAGTAAGACAAAGGAATGCGGTCGTCAGCGGAAATTCTTCCGATTACCCGCTCTAGATGAAGAATATCCGTTTCGATTTGCCGATGATTCATTCATTACTCCACGGTAGAAGTTATTTTTACTTTTTCTCAAACGAGTTCGACGCAGCGCGCGGAACAGATAACCGTTTCCGCTGTCACATGTTGGATGCTCTGATACGCGAAATGTGCAACATGCGCAGCCAGATGGAAGCTAGCGCAGGCCCGGAAGGACTTCATGCAGAGTATCGAAACATACGTGGTGCTGTATATTCCGCAAATGCGGAACAGTAAAAATGCAATAAGCCGGCATCTCGGATCGGCAAATTATCCGCATGACAGGAGAAAATGGATGCTTCTTGAAAGCGACCCATACGACCACGCTGTCAACGCTATATATGAAACACTCTCGGAACCGCGCGCATGGCATGCCGCATGTGCCGCAATCGCCGGATTGATTGGCGCTCGCGCGGTCTGGATAACGGTCAGCAGTAACAACGAGAAGGAACCTGCTAATCCGCACTCTGAAAGTTTTGGAAATTTTTCAGATAAAGATTATTACAATTTTTCTGGAAGCTCGGCGGCGGTATTACCGAAAAACTCATTTGAATCGTTTGCGCGGTTTAGTCTGGATCAGGAAAACATTGATTCCGGGAACATAATTGCGCCGGCTCGCACTTCAAGCCGGCCTGTTCTCGACACGGGCAAATTACGCATTACGCTGGTCTGCGAGTTCGACTCGGAGACGGACGCGCTTATTGATACGCTTGTCGAGCCGGAATCGCGTTGGCTCGATCGCCTGATGCCGCATCTTTCACGCGCTGCACAACTGCAGGACGTGCATTACATCGCAATGCCAGAGCCTTTCGCCCGTGCACCCTTTCTCGACGATTGGCGTCAACCGGCCATGCTCGTCGCGTTGAATGGAACGCTGCTCCGTCTTAACGATGCAACCACGCAGATGCTGGGACGAACCCGGTTGGTTCAGGTCGTTGACGGCAAGCTTGAATTGCAAGGCGCGGCGCAACGGCAAATTTTGGAAGGATGTCGCGTGGCGGCAGATGCGACGCGGGGGTATCGAATGCTTCGGCTGACTGAAGATCACCACGCTGAGCCCACCGCTCAGGACGCGCTATACGTGTTTTATCTCCCGGTCGCAGTGAATCGCGAGCACGCAGCGCTGCTCACGTTTTATCACCCGGATTCGCCGCCCATTGTCGATTCAGATTTGCTTGCGAGCGCGTTCGATCTGACACCCGCAGAGTGCCGCGTCGCCTCTCATATTGCGGAAGGGCGCACGCCCAAAGAGATTGCCAACCGGATTGGCGTCCAGCACGACACCGTGCGCAAACAGTTGCAGGCGATCTATCAGAAAACGGCGACGAATCGCCAGGTCGACCTGATTCGCCTTTTACTCAACCTGCCCGCGCAACCGGCGCTGGATCAGAGCCCAAGCTAAACCATAAACAAGGCCCGGCGTTACTGCGCTTTGCACGCAATCAACAGGCTGTTCTGGCCGTTGTCGCTGCTTTGATCGAGGACGTCGTAACTGCCTGCGCACAATGCGCGGGCATTTTGCTGGCAGTTACTCCAGCCGCCATTGGCCGGGCATTGGATCATGTTGGTCGGGCGGCCATCGGCTGAAAAAAGCGGCGGCGCGCTGCTGCAAGCAGACAACACCGACACCGCGGCCGCAAGCGGCAACAGCGCAAGAAAACGCGATGTTCGTACGTGGAAAATTTTCATCCAGAACCCCTTTTTAACGCTGTTTTTATTGATGCCGCGAGTATGCCATGCGGAGCTTTCGGCTTGCCTCCTTAGCCATGCTGATCGCGCGATCCGGGTCAGCGTTCGCGCTACTTTTGGAGCCCCCAGATGTCGCTGTCGATCATCTCGACGCGGGCATCGATTTTCGCTTTGACATCGGCGAGCGCCTGGTTGTAGAAATGCGCGCCAATCATCTTCGATATCTCGTCAAGCCATTCCTTCGCCTCGAACTGCCCAAGCCGGGTGTCGAAGCGTTCTTGCGCCATGCGCTGCAACTGGTCGATGGCAAGCAGTTCGAGTTCGCGGGATAACAGCGTTTTGTTCTTGTCTTTGCTCACGGTTCACACCTCTATGCCCAATGCGACGATCTTCTTGTACATCGTCGCCCGGCCGATGCCAATCCGTTGCGCCGCCTCGGCCGCGCGACCGCCGCTTGCACGCAGGGCTTCCGAGAGGAAACGCTTTTCGAAACCCGCCATGGCGTCGGCGTAGGACGTCGCATCGGTTTCTTCGGCCTCGCTCGCGGGCGCAGCCGATGCCTCCGCGCCCATGAAGGCGCCGAGCGCGCGGGCATCAATATGTTCACTGTCCGACAACATCACCGCGCGCTCCAGCACGTTGCGCAGCTCGCGCACGTTGCCGGGCCACGAATACGCGGACAGTAGCCGTAGCGCGTCGTCGTGGAGCACGAACTGGCCGGCGTGACGCGGGCGGGCGTCGGCGGAAAGTTCTTCGAGCATCGCGTACACCAGCGCCTCGATATCCCCCGCCCGCTCGCGCAACGGCGGCGCGTGAATGGACAGCACGTTCAGCCGATAAAACAAGTCCGCGCGAAACCGGCCGCTGGCAACCAGCGCCGGCAAATCGGCGGACGTGGCGGCGATGATCCGGACATCGGTGCGCACGATCCGGTTCGACCCCAGCGGCTCGAACTCCTTCTCCTGCAATACGCGCAGCAACTTGCCCTGGAGCACGAGCGGCATATCGCCGATTTCATCGAGGAAGAGCGTGCCGCCATCGGCTAGTTCGAACTTGCCTACCCGGCCTTTGCGATCCGCGCCGGTATAAGCGCCCGCCGCCGCGCCGAAAAACTCCACTTCGAGCAAGGTGTCCGGAATTGCCGCGACGTTCACCGTCACGAGCGGCCGCGCGGCGCGCGTGGACGCGCCGTGGATTGCGTGCGCCAGCAGTTCTTTGCCCGTGCCCGTTTCGCCGGACAGCAGCACGGGCGAATCGACTTGCGCCGCGCGGCGCGCCTGGCGCTTGACATCGAGGCTCGCAGCACTCGTTCCGACGAAACTCGCGAACGTGTATTTGGCGCGCCGCGCCTGCGCGAGCGATTGCCGTGTCGCGATCAGTTCCTGCTGCACGCGCGAGTAATGTGAAAAGAGCGGCGTGAGCGCCTTCATTTCATCGAAGAGCGCGAAACCGATCGCGCCGACCGTCTGGCCGTAGTCGTCCTTCAGCGGCAGGCGCGTGACGACCAGCGGCTCGCGGTCCGTTTCCAGCAGATCAAGCAGGATTGGCTTGCCGGTCGTCACGACTTCGCGCATCAGGCTGTTCGGAATCACCGATTCGCAATCGCGGCCGATCGCCTCTTGCGGGTCCGAAAACCCGAAGCGTGCCGCGTAGCGTTTGTTGATCCAGACGACCCGCGCTTCTTTATCGACGATAAACGTGCCTTCGCTAAAATTCTCGAAGGTCTTGAAAAGCGAATCCATCGCGCGACGCAAAACGTCGCTGTAATCGACGGGGACATGCGTCCAGTCGTTGTGCATCCAGTGTCTCATGAAGTTTTCTCGATATTGAGACAGGATATCTCGAAACGTGGAAAACCAGCAAGATTGCCGTCAAGCATTATGTGACCGGCCGTTCGGGCGAGTTTTGGGTCACGGCGTTGTCTCGATTAGTAGACATCATTCAGGGCACATGTTACTTGGCAAAACCGCGTTCCCTTACTGGGCAAGGCTTCATGGCCTTTGGCATGAATGCTGCATAAAGGGCGCGGTCATTTCCGGACGCTTTGGCTACCGCGCCCGGACACACAACAATTAACGGAGACTTAATGTCGTTCATCATCGTCCTCGCCGCCCTGGCGTTCCTCATGCTCGCCGCGTATCGCGGCTACAGCGTGATCCTGGTGGCGCCGCTCGCCGCGCTCGCAGCCGTCCTCCTGACCGAACCCGCCGCCGTCGCGCCGGTGTTCTCCGGCATCTTCATGGAGAAGATGGTCGGCTTCGTGAAGCTGTATTTCCCCGTGTTCCTGCTCGGCGCCGTGTTCGGCAAAGTGGTGGAATTGTCGGGATTCTCCGAATCCATCGTGGCCGCCGCCATTCGATATATCGGCAAAACGCGGGTCAATGCGGTGATCGTCGCCGTGTGTGCGTTGCTCACCTACGGCGGCGTATCGCTGTTCGTGGTCGTGTTCGCGGTCTATCCGTTCGCGGCCGAAATGTACCGGCAGAGCAATATCCCGAAGCGGCTGATGCCCGGCGCCATCGCGCTCGGTGCGTTCTCGTTCACCATGGATTCGCTGCCGGGCACGCCGCAGATCCAGAACATCATCCCGACGACGTTCTTCAAGACCACCGGTTGGGCCGCGCCGTGGCTTGGCACTATCGGCTCGCTGTTTATTGTCGTGGTCGGATTATCGTTCCTCGAGTGGCGCCGCCGTTCGGTGATGGCCACGGGCGAAGGCTACGGCACGTCGCTCGTGAACGAACCCGAGCGCGTGGAAAGCGCGCATTTGCCGAATCCGCTGCTCGCGGTTGCGCCGCTGGTGCTGGTGGGTGTGGCTAACTTCGTGCTGACCAAGCTGATCCCGGTCTGGTACGGCGCAAGTTATACAGTCGCCGACAACGTGCTGCCGGGCATTCATGCGCCCGTCGTCACGCCGATCAAATCGGTTGTCGCGATCTGGGCCGTGGAAGGCGCGTTGCTGCTCGGCATCCTGATGGTTGTATTGACGGCATTCGGACGCGTGCGCGAACGCTTCGCGGTAGGAACGAAAGCGGCGGTCGGCGGTGCGTTGCTCGCCTCCTTGAACACTGCGTCCGAGTATGGTTTTGGCGGTGTGATCGCGGCGTTGCCGGGGTTTATCGTGGTCAGCGACGCGCTCAAGAGCATCCCGAATCCGCTCGTGAACGCGGCGGTTTCGGTGAGTTCGCTGGCAGGCATCACGGGCTCGGCGTCGGGCGGCATGAGCATCGCGCTGGCCGCCATGTCCGATACGTTCATCAAGGGCGCGGAAGCGGCGCACATTCCGCTGGAGGTGCTGCATCGCGTGGTCGCCATGGCCAGCGGCGGCATGGACACGCTGCCGCATAACGGCGCGGTGATCACGTTGCTCGCCGTGACCGGGTTGACGCACCGTGAGTCGTATCGCGATATCTTCGCCGTGACGATCATCAAGACGCTGGCCGTGTTTTTCGTGATCGCGGTCTACTACATGACTGGGCTGGTCTAAGGCTTTCGTTTCTTGCCCGTTGCCTCGGCTTGCGTTGAAGTGCGCTGAAAATGCGTTGAAATGCATTGAACGTCGCCGGGGCAAACCCACATCGCCTGGCCGCATCTGGCAAACTTGGCCGCTGCCGCCTCCCCCTTCCTCTCCCACAGGACTTCCCACATGACCTCATCCGCAGCAGCACCGCTCGCCGGCAAAACCGCGCTCGTCACCGGATCGACGAGCGGTATCGGCCTTGGAATCGCTAATGCCCTCGCGCAAGCCGGCGCGAATCTCGTGCTGAATGGTTTCGGCGATGCCGCCGTCATCCAGGGCGCCATCGCGCAAATCGAGCAGCACGGCGTGAAAGCGGTGCATCACGGCGCGGATATGTCGAAGTCCGCCGAGATTGAAGCGATGATCGCCTTCGCCGTCGAGCAATTCGGCGCCGTCGATGTGCTCGTGAACAACGCGGGCATCCAGCATGTGGCGACTATCGATACCTTCCCCATCGACAAGTGGGACGCGATCATCGCGATCAACTTGACGTCGGCGTTTCACACCATGCGCGTGGCGTTGCCCAAGATGCGCGACAACGGCTGGGGCCGCGTAATCAATATCGCGTCGGCGCATGGGCTGGTGGGATCGGCGGGGAAATCGGCTTATGTGGCGGCGAAGCACGGCATCGTCGGCCTGACGAAAGTGGCCGCGCTTGAAAACGCGCGCACGGGCGTGACGGTAAATGCGATCTGCCCGGGATTCGTTTTGACGCCGCTGGTGCAAAAGCAGATCGACGATATCGCCACGCGTGACAACATCTCGCCGGACGCCGCACGCTCGAAGTTGCTCGGCGAGAAACAGCCGTCGGAACAGTTTGTGACGCCGGAACAGATCGGCAAGCTGGCGGTGTTCCTGTGCTCGGAAGGCGCCGACGAAATGCGCGGTGCTGCGCTTCAGATCGATGGCGGCTGGACGTCGCAGTAAAGCATGCGATGAGCGGAGCGCGTGCCTGCTGTGGAAACCGTTGGTACTATCAGGGTTCGTAGAACGGAGACTCTGATGACGGCCGAACATAATCGAACAGAAGAAGCGCGGGCGATGGAGCGCATCGTCAATGCCACGCGGCAGGTACAGACCGCGTTCACGGCGTTGCAGGGGCACTTTCCGCCTGGAGGTGACGGCCGGCCTTCGCAGATGGCATTGCAGACTTTCGACGCCGCGCTTCAGGAACTGGAAGAAGCGCAAGCCGCGTTCGACACCATGTTGAACGACCTGTTCGACGGAAATCGGTAAAAGAGTTTTAGTCCGTTCGCGTCCTGGATACCACCTGCGGCGCGAACGGAACGTCGAAACGTCTTCAAGCCCCCCGCAACACCGGCACCACGGGCGGCTTCCCCTTGGCGCTCTCGACTTCTGCCGACGCAGCCGCGTCCGGCGGATTCAATCCCTCCCACGAAATGCCATCGGTGGACTGCCGCCGGGCCGCCGCCACGCACGCCTCGACCAACTCCTTGAACGACGTAGCCGCCGAGGTCTTGCGAATCACCGCCTCGCCTTCCAGCGCGCTGTTTGGCAGCACCAATCCCACGATCAGATCGGCCGTGGCCGCGCGCTGATGCAAACGCCGCAACAAATTGCGCAGATACGGCGGCGATTCGGCGGCATCGAATGAAATCACGCAGATCAGCGATACCCCGGTCAAATCAACCTCGTCGAAGCGCGTCCGCGAAAAACGTTCGTAGGGCGCCAGATCCGCGCCCAGCCCATGCTTGCGGAAGAGTTGCACCGCGATCGTCGCCGCCAGGTCGTCGAGCACTCCGCGCCCGGCGATGCACAAAACGGACGACGTGTGGCCTTCGCGGGCGGCATCGAAGTGAGACGGCGGCGCTTCGTGCACGATGCCGGCTTCACGATCCGACATCTCAAGACTGGCCGGCGGGTCCTCCTCCTGCCTGACCGCCATCACCACGTCTTCGACCTCTTCAAGCCCTTCAACGATATCCATCGCCGATTCGTTGATGCGCCTCAATTGGTCCGAGGTCACGACGCCGCGCAACACATCTTTATGCGCGATCCGCAAACCCTCCAGCGCCACTTCGTCGTAATACGCGCTGAGCGACCGCTCCTTGAGCAGCGACTCGGCTTGCACGAGCGCTTCATCGGGATCGTTCGCCAATAATCGCTGATAGAAATTCTCCGCTGGCGTCAGCGCTGGACGGTCGCCGAACAGCACATCGAGGAATTCAAGCCGGTCCACATGCCGGCCCAGGATCACCAGGCACAAGGTCAGCGGCGTCGATAAAACCAGCCCGATCGGTCCCCAGATCCAGCTCCAGAAAATTGCCGCCACAATCACCGCGAACGGCGAAAGGCCCGTGCTGTGGCCGTACAGCAGCGGTTCGACCACCTGCCCCGCGACCACGTCGGTCACGCCGAAGAGCACGATGGTCCAGATCATCATCGACCAGCCGGGACCCACGGCCGCCGCGAACACCACGGCCAGCAACGCCGCGATCCAGGTGCCCACATACGGCACGAAGCGCAGCAAGCCGGTGAGGACGCCGAACAGCAACGCGCCGGGCACGCCGATGATCGCCAGCCCGATCGCGATGATCACCCCCACGCCCATGTTGATGCCAAGTTGCGCGAGGAAGTAGCGAGACAGCCGGCGAGCGGCTTCGTCCATGGCGGTCGTCGCGCGATGCAGGTCGCGCGAGCCAAACAGCCGGATCAGCCGGTCGCGCAAGTCTTCACGCTGCAACAAGATGAAGATGGCGACCACGAGCACGATGCCGGTGGTTTCCAGCGGACTGAGTATCGGCGATAAAAACCGCTGCGCCAGTTCCACGGGCGACGGCGCCGGTTCGTGGACTTCTACCGGCATCGGGGAATCGATGGGCGAGGTTGCGGGATTTTCTTCGTTCTTGCGAATTTCGTCCTGGCGATTCGGCGAAAGGCGTTTGAGCGCCGTCGCCGCCTTGCCGAGAAACGCATCGGCCCGGCCAATGGTCTTTTGCTGCACCGAGTCAATCTTCCGTTCCACCGCAACCTGATACTGCGGCAGGTCGCCGGCGAGCTGCGCCACCTGAGCGCCGATGAGCGCGCCGACCGCGGTCAGCACCGACAACGCGACCAGCACGGCCACGATCACCGACGGCACCTGCCCGAACTTCAGCCGCCGCAACAAGTCCACGAACGGCGCGACCAGGAAGCTCAACAAAACAGCGAGGATGATCGGAATCAGCACCGCGCGACCGAAATACAGCACGCAAATCACGACTACACCGGTAATTAGCGATGTCAGCGCCCGCAATCCCGGTCCTTCGGGCGGCAAAACCACGGTTGACGGCCGACGGGGCACGGGATCTTGATTCATGACTGCGTTCTCGTTAATGACGCTATAGGGACATAAAGACAGCGCGGAATCAGACGCAGCAACGCACGCGCTAGTCCGGGCAGGATCGCGACGCGGGCGCACGTTTTCCGTGTCTGGATTGCCACGAGCCGGTGTCCGGCGGCTCGGGTATCGAAGGAACGTCGACAAGTCTGAGCAAACGACATGCCATTTGCGCCAAACGGTGAGGTAATACGGGAGCACAAAGGTGAGGTTTTACGGGAGCGCTCGGCGCCTATTCGTCTGTCACGCTCAGCGTCACCATCCGGCGAATCCGGCTCGCCATGGACTCCAGCGTGAACGGCTTGGTAATCATTTCCATGCCGGTATCGAGGAAACCATTCGTGCGGGTCGCCGCTTCAGCATAACCGGTCATAAAAAGCACTCGCAACCTGGGCCGCGTCGCCCGCGCGGCATCCGCCAGTTGCCGGCCGTTCAGACCGGGAAGCCCGACGTCAGTCACCAGCAAGTCGATGCGCACATCCGAATTAAGGATGATCAATCCGGACGGGCCATCGAACGCTTCGAGCACCTGATAATCCAGATCGCGCAGGATCTCGCACACGAGTTCTCGCACGGACTCGTCGTCTTCCACCACCAGGATTGCGTGCCGCCCGGCCGCACGATGCGCGTCGTTCAGTTCGCTCGCGATCTCCTGCGTGCCCGGATCGCCCGAAAAACGCGGCAGATACAGCCGGATCGTGGTGCCGGCGTCGGGCGCGCTGTCGATCGTCGCAATCCCGCCCGACTGCTTCGCAAACCCGTAAGCCATCGATAAACCCAGCCCCGTGCCCTGGCCCAGCGGCTTAGTCGTATAGAACGGGTCGAAGGCGCGCGCCTTGACGTCGGCCGGCATGCCCGCCCCCGTATCCGACACCGATACCACCACGTAAGCGCCCGGCGCCACATCGGGATGGCGCGCGGCGAAGTCGTGGCCGAGTTCCACGTTGCCGGTTTCAAGCGTCAGCCGGCCGCCTTCCGGCATGGCGTCGCGCGCGTTGATCGCGAAATTCAGCAGCGCGTTTTCAAGCTGATTCGCGTCGCAGCGCGTGAGCCACAAATGCGGATTGCGCACCACACGCGTATCGATCGCTTCGCCCATCGTCCGCTTGAGCAGATCGTCGATGGAATGCAGCAGCTCATCTGCGTTCACCGGCTTCGGGTCGAGCGGCTGACGCCGCGAAAATGCCAGCAGCCGATGGGTGAGCGATGCCGCCCGGTTGGCCGCACCGGTCGCCATCGAAATAAACCGCTCGATGTCATTGGTCCGGCCAAGCTGGGTGTATCGGCGGATCAGTTCAAGCGGCCCCGTAATGCCTTGCAGGAGATTGTTGAAATCGTGCGCAATCCCGCCCGTGAGTTGGCCAAGCGCCTCCATTTTCTGCGCCTGGCGCAGCGCTTCTTCGGTTTGTTGAAGCGCCCGCTGAGTTTCCTTTTCGCTGGTGACATCGCGGCCGTTGCCGTAAAGCGCATCGCCTTCGGGCGCAGCAACCCACGACACCCACCGGTACGAACCATCCTTGTGGCGATTGCGGTTCTCGAACCGCACCAGTCCCGACCGTGCCGCCGACAGCAGCGCGGCTTCGGTAGCGTCGACGTCATCAGGATGGACGATTTCCGCGAACGACTTGCCGATCAGCTCGTCCTCGCGGAAGCCGAGAATATCGGTCCAGGCCGGATTGACGGCCCGCAGCACGCCCGCGCTGCTAGCGACAATAAACAGGTCGCGCGAGTTGCGCCAAATGCTGTTGCGCTCGCGGGTACGCGCGTCGACTTCGGCGGCGAGCGAATCGTTCAAGCGCCGCAATTGCGTCTCGCTAACACGCAGGCGTTCTTCGAAGCGCTTATGCCCGGTGATGTCGTAAGTCACGCCGAGATAACGCAAGCCGCCCGCCGTATCTGGAATCGCTTCGCCACGGCGTGCCATCCAGCGCTCCTCGCCGTTGTCCGGCCGGCGGATGCGGTACTCCAGATAATCGAGCGCGCCCGCAGGCATGTCGAGATGGCCGGCGCGTACGCGCTCGCGGTCGTCAGGATGTACGAGTTCCAGCAGGTCATCGAGAGGGTATTCATGACGGGGCGTCAAACCCCATTGCCAGCACAATTCTTCGGAAACGGCCAAGCGCCCGTTGTGCGGAAATATCTCGAAGGTGCCAATTCCGCCCGCCTGCTGCGCGATGCGCAGGCGCTCTTCGCTTTCGCGCAAAGCCCGGTCGCTTGCATGGCGCTCGATAGCGAGCGCCGCGATGCTCGCTACTTGCGCGATGTCCTCCAGTTCTTCGCGCGATGGCGTTTTCGGGATTGCGTAGTAGTTGGCGAACGTGCCGAGCAGGCGGCCGTCGGCGGCCTGGATGGGCATGGACCAGCACGCGCGCAAGTCGTACTGCCGGGCGATATCGCGGAAAGCGGCCCAAACCGGATCGGTCTGGATATCTTCCACGATCACCGGCTCGCCGCGGAACGCCGCCGCACCGCATGACCCCATCAGCGGCCCGAATTCCAAACCGTCCACGATGCGGTTGTATTCATCAGGCAAACTCGGCGCAGCGCCGTGTATGAGGCGCTTCCCTGTTACATCGACGAGCAGAATGGAGGCTCGCAACCGCTGTTCAGAGCGGCTTTCCACACGATGCACCACGTGCTCAAGCACCTCGCGCAACGGCATGCCCGCCACCACACGCCCGAGCACGGCCCGCTCGAATTCAAGCTGGCTTAGCGTGGAGAACAGAATGGGTTTCGGCATGGTCGTCCAGCAAAAGCCGGTATGTCGGTCGGCGCAGTGCAACGAGCGAAATGGTTCCAAATATTAGCACTCGGTCTCGCAGGGTCCCGGGCGCCAATTTACGCTTAGCACGTGGCGCGCCTATTGTCCCCATGCAGATTATGTTTTAGGTCCGCGGGCATACATCGTGCGAGATTCAGACGGTCTGGCTAACGCGTACGCGCAATGGATATCTAATGGCCGTGGAGTCTCCCTGCATCAATATCTGCAAATTCGACAGTAAAACCGGTCTTTGTGTAGGTTGCTTACGGACCAAGGACGAGTGCAAGCAATGGAAGAAACTGAAGAACAAAACCCGGACAAAAATTATCGGTCAGCGGCCCAAACGCGAGGCTAAGCTTAAGGAGCCGGGCAAGTAAAACAATGCGTGCATGACCCACGCAATCGCTTTGTTTGACACGCTTTTGACACGACAAAAACGCGTGCTTGGTGACGTACTTAAATGACGTGCCAAGTGACGCGACAAGACGGCAAGGACACGAAAAAACCCACTTACTTAGGGAGTTCAGTCATGACCATTATCGTTACGTTGAAGCGCGTTTTATCGGTTTCCGCCGCCGTGCTAGTCACGTCGTTTGCTACTCAGGCGGTCCATGCGCAAAGCATGAGTATGGGTTTGAGTCCCAATGACGACATGCGCGCTCCCGCTAACAACCCGAAGTTAATGCCGAATGCGCCGCTGGGCAGCGAGTATCCGTCGCACGGCAATCAGCAAGCGGGTGAGATGAACCTGAATCCGACCGATCCGCGTGCGCAGTTGATCAACGGTCTGCCCAATAACACGCAAAGCGGTGGTTATGGCTCACCGTTGGCGGGGAACAAGTCGAATGTGCCGCAGGCCAACTAAGTTTTTGACGGTTGTGCCATTCGATGTTGAAGGCGCGGTCTTTCGCCAAGGTGGCCGGTTCAGGTGTGGGCAAGCACATTGACGAGCTTGCCGAACGGATCGCGCACGTAGAAACGTCTGACGCCCCAAGGTTCATCGGCGGGCCCGTATTCAATCGGGAAACCCGCGGCTTTCATGCGCTCCAGGGCGGCGTCCACGTCGTCTACCTCGATCGACAGGTCCGGCACCGGTGTGCCGGATCCGCCCTCCGAGGCCACGCTAACCTGGACGCTCGTGGCCGTCTCTGAACCGAAGGTCTGAATCCAGCCTTGGTCCATGAGCAGGTTCAGACCCAGCACCTCCTGATAGAACGACCGGGCGCCGGCCACGTCTTGCGTGCCAATGTTGGCGACTATGCGCTTGACCTTCATCTTCATCTCCTCCTTTACGGTGCCGAGGGTGGATACGGTAAGGGCTTTGCCTTGGGATCGGTGGTCGTGTTGTCGATGACCTTCTCGACATCCGCCGTTTTTGCCAGCTCCGCGAGGAATCTGTCTTTATCGAAACCCGGCGATACACACCCTTGCACGTAGATAAACCTGCGCTGCAGCAATACCCATAACGATGTTTGCTCGCGCCATTGGGTAGCAAGACTGATCATGCTGAGCCGACGTTGAACCGCTTCGGCTATCTCGGCATCGTAGCGATACGAATTGGACAACCGGCATCGCCCTTCCACCCAGCAGCTATTGCCGCGCTCGATCCGGTAATGCGCGTCGTTATTCCATTCCTGCTCCGTCTCCAACGGCCCCAAAGGAGCCGGGCATGCGGTGATTGCCTTGGATATCTGGAAAAACGGATCGTTTCCGCGATTACTGCGCAGGTCGCCGGCAAGCGCTGAATGGCTTGCTATCGATATAAATGCCAGCAAACACCAGGCGCAACGTTGAATAAGCAATCGCATTTTTGTCGTACTCACGCGGTTCTTAAGCAGGTGTTTTAGATCTCTGAGCGACGAATATAACCGATCGATTTACTCCCTCGGGCAACGCAACCATGCGGCTCGCTGAAACTTTACGCCTTCTCGCGGCCGAGTCGATCCGCATGCAATTCGAGTGGCATTGTTCCCGCCTATGAAGCTCGTTAACGATTTCTTCATCTTGCGTCGATGGAGTTCCTTAAAGCAGCGTCGCAACATGGCCCCACGCGAGCCCGGACGCTCAGCCGCCCGGTATCGCCTTTTTCGGCCAGTAGTTTGCTGACCGGTCCGACCTCGGCTTTTGGGAGAAATCAACATGAAGACGCTTAGAATCGTGGGGGCGTGCGCTGCTGCCCTCCTCGTTGGACAAGCATGGGCGCAAGACCAGCCTATGACCGCACAAACCACCGCACAGCCCGCGCAGGACGTTGGCGGCATAACGGATATCTCCAGAAGCGATGCAGGCATGCCAGCGGGCCTGACGCGGCAACAGGTCTACCAGGATCTCATTCGTTCACAGCAATCCGGAGAACAAAGCCGGTTGCAAGAGATCTATCACGGGAATTGACCTTGGCGTGAGCTTCCAATCCGCGTGACGGGCGTCCGGCACGCGGACTACAGAAAGCCTCCATTAATATCCAATCCGCTTTTCGAGGTTACGAAATCGCCCTGTCGATCGGTAGTGATCGAACCACGCATTCGTGCGCAACTCGCACAGGCGGGACGATCGCTCGGCCAGCGCCACATCGAGCCAATGAAACATCTCGTCCTGCTTGCCCAGCCGGGCGTAGATCTCCGCAAACAGCAGCGGCGACGTGTAAGCCGACTGCCGCCTCGCCAGTAAGTCCTGCAAGTACCATTGCAGCACTGCGTCGTATCCGCTTGCTTCCCACACGGTCCGGATCACATCGGCTCGCGCAAAGTCGTTGCAACGCGTTAACGCATCGACGGTCGCTTCCACCGCTTCCTTGTACGCGCCCTGCGCTTCGAACGCGATCGACAGCACCTGATAGATCAATGGCGAACGGTTGCCATGCCCCTCGGTCAGAAACTCCCGGGTGACTTCCTCGTACCGGCCCGATAACACTAGTCCGAAGATCCGTGAACCATCGAATGTGAGCGGGTCAAGCCGCTCCGCCCGCTCGAACTGCGCGCGCCCCTCCGTCTCGCGCCCAAGCACCATCAACAGCCGCGCGTAGAGGCGGCTGGTTTCGGCGAGATTGGGATTCAGGCGCAGCGCTTCGAGAAATTCCGTCTCAGCCTTACGCCAGTCCCAGTCATAGAAATAGTGCACGCCAGCCAGCGCGTGATGCGCTTCCGGCAAGTCCGGGTCAAGTTCCAATGCGCGAAGCGCGGCTTCCCTGGCCTTCGGATAACCTTGCGATGGCGCAAACAAGCCGTGCGTCACGGTCGATCCATAGATATTCGACAAACCGGCATAACCAAGCGCGCAGGTCGGATCACGCTCGAGCGCGGTCTCGAAGTAGCCGAGCGCACGCGTGAAGTCCTCGCCGCTCAGTCCGTGATGCGCGGCGAATCCCGGGTGAAAATGAACCCGGCGCAACCAGTAATACTTTCCGTGCAAGTACGCATCGTGCGCCGCCGGATCGATCGGCAGGTGCCTTGTCAGCGTGAGCCGCTGCTGCTCCACGAGCGTCGGCCAGACATCCCGCGCCAGCGCGGTTCCAACCTCCTTCTGCATATCCATCGAACCGCTTGCCGACGGCTCATAAGCACGGCCCCAGATCTGCGCCTGGTCCGTACAGCGAATCAGTTGCGCCAGGACGCGCACGCGTCCGCCCTCTCGCGTGAGCGAACCTTCCAGCACATAGTCGACCGCCAACTCATGCGCCATCTGCGCAATGCTCTTGTTGGATCGCCGATAACTTGCAGCCGTGGTCCTGGCAATCACGCAGATCTGTTCCGCATGCGACATGCCGATGTTCGCGGAAGTCTCGTCGGCGAGGGCATCGCAGAAACTGTCCTGGGCCGGGTCGCCGCTTTTATTTTCGAAGGGCAGCACCAGCGCGCGAAAGGCGGCCGGCGCGACGGCTTCCGGCTGCACGGGCGACATCCGAACGCCATCGAGCCGATAACCCTTGCCCTTGATAGTAAGCAGATACTTCGGGTCGTCCGGATTCTCGCCGAGCGCGATCCGGATTTTCCGGATCGCTGTGTTAATGCTGTTGTCGGTATCGCGATACGCGTTGCCGCTCCACAACATCCTGACGATGTCAGCGCGCGTAACCAGTTCGCCACCGCGCGAAACCATGAAAATCAGGAGTTCCATCGGCAAGCGTTCCAGTCGGATGTGCTGGCCCGCACGGCGCAATTCGTAGCGCTCTACATTGAGTTCGACGTCCCCGATCCTGATGGCTTCGTGCGTATTCATGTGCCCTCCAGCGAGATCGATTTTTTATGTGCGCGCGATCAAGCGGCGCCACCTCCGAATTGCATGATTCATCCCGAATGACGCCATGGATGCGAGCGTCACGCACAGCATGTGAAAGATGACAAAGTGAAAGTCTTAAGCGCGCCTGCCATGCTGACGTGCAAGATCGTGCTGCGCTGGCATCGTCTCGTTTCGGATCGTGAGCGAATCCTCGAGCATAGCCCTCCCGGAATCATCGGGCGCGCACGAATGCACAGGGTCCGGAGTGCGTCGCGTTGTTGTCTGCGTAAGAGCGCTAACGCTCTACTATCCTAGGACGCGACTGCATGTCATATCCGCCATTCTTGTGAGAATGTTGGCCGACGCCCGAGGGCGGCGCATGCAACGGATACGCTTGCCTATGACCGATGGCTGGATGCCAACTCATACGGGCTTTCGCTTTGCAAGAATTGAGTAGATGCGCTGGGTGCTAGCGGGGGTGATGCGGGGAATTCGATCGCAATAAGCTAAGCACCACGACGCTTATCGATACAAAATGCGTAATCGTTCTCAGCTTCACCTAGCTGATCTTGCGTTGATGCAGTGGTGAAAAGGGACCGGCTTCCATTAGTCGCGCGGTCCCTCAATGACGCCGGATTATTTGACCAGCAGGCGCGTTCGGATGAAGCCCGGTTCGCGGGCCAGCGCCTGGATCAGTTCGTTCGATGGGGTTCTATCGAGGTCCGTTACTACGTAGCCGGTCTGACCCTGCGTCTGCAAATGCTGAGCGACAATGTTGGCGCCCTCGCCCGCCAGCCGGGTGTTGAGCGTCGCGAGCGCACCGGGCGCATTGCCGTGGACGTTGAGCAGGCGCGCGGGCGCGTCGAGCGGCCCCGGATTGACATGCGGAAAATTGACCGACCCCACTGTGTCGCCGGTCGTCAGAAACGAAATAAGTTTCGTCGCGACTTCCGTCCCGATGTTCTCCTGCGCTTCCTCCGTGCTGCCGCCCACATGAGGCGTCAGGATCTCGTTAGGCAAATGCTGAAGCACGCTTTTGAAAATATCCGCGTTGGTCTTGGGCTCCTCCGGGAATACGTCGATGGCAGCACCGCCCAGCCGCTTCGCCTGCAGCGCTTGTGCGAGGGCATCGATATCAACCACCGAACCGCGCGATGCATTGATCAGGATCGCGCCGGCCTTGAAACACGCCAGCGTTGCCGCGTCGATCATGCGGTTCGTCTGGGCCGTTGCGGGCACATGGAGCGTCACCACGTCGGCATGAGCGACCGCGTCGGCGAGCGATTGCGCCGCGCGGGCAGAACCCAGCGAGAGCCGTGCTTGCACGTCGTAATACACCACGCGCATTCCCATGGCTTCGGCAAGCACGCCAACCTGCGAGCCGATGTTTCCGTACCCAACTATCGCAATGGTCTTGCCGCGCGTTTCGAACGATCCGCCGGCTCCTTTGGCCCAGCTTCCAGCATGTGCCAGCACGCTCTTTTCGGGCACGCGCCGCAGCAGCAAGACAGCTTCAGCGATCACCAGTTCCGCGACGGAGCGCGTGTTCGAAAATGGCGCGTTGAACACGGGAATTCCTGCATTTGCGGCCGCGTTCAAATCGACTTGGGACGTGCCAATGCAGAAGCAGCCGATTGCGAGCAGATGGCGCGCGGCATCTATCTCCTCGCGCCTGAGATGCGTTGCCGAGCGAATCCCGACCAGGTTATGTGCTTGAAGTGCGCTCGTTAAATCCGTGCCGGCGAGCGCACCCGCGCGGCGCTCAACCTCGAGTTTCGCTTCGCTGAAACGCGCGACAGCGGTGTCGTGGATATTTTCAAGTAGAAGAACAGAGGTCATAGAACGCTTATGTGCCAGTGACGGGGGCCATGCATGCGCCCAGCAGGTGGTGTCCGGGTAATATTCGCAATTTCGTCGCGCTCGATCATGCCGGACGGATCGACGCCCAAGCTTCAAACGTCCCGATGATGTTACCGCTTGCCGGGCATTCGTATTTTCTACCCTACTGCGCATGGGGCCTTTGGGCTTGTGCGTCCTTCCACGTTGTTTGGCGGCGATCTGGTGGCTATTGAGTGGATAAGGCAACGCTTTGGGCGAAGCGGTATGCTTAAGGCTTGCTTTAGGCAAGACAACATTAATTTTCTTACGATAGCCACCGTGTATTCGTCGAAAACGCCAGCCCTTAAGGGAAACGGAATCTCGCACAAGAATTCGTGCCAATGAGCGCAATCGTCAAACGCTCTTCCCGAACCTATGCGATGCCCGAACGCAGTGATCGCCTCGACTTTTATATTCGCGACCAGACCTTACGCTCCGCGATTACGGAACCGCACAAGCACGACTACTTCCAGATCCAGATCAATCTGGGGGGCGACACGCAGCAGCAGATCGGTGATGTAACGCGTCCGTTCCCAACAGGCTCATTGGCGTTCATCGCGCCGCATCGGGTGCACATGATTCCGCACCCTGAACACTCACGGTTCATCGTGATCAATTTCGCGCTGGACTTCCTCGGTCTTGATGTCGATGCAGTCGATGGCCGGATCGACCTTGGCAGTGTTCCCATCATCCGGTTTCCAGAGCTAGCGCCCTTTCGCTTCCAAGATGAAACCGATTTCAAGCTGACGGAGCCGGACCTCGTCGAAGTCGAACGCATCGTTCACCTTATGATGGAAATAGACAGTGCGCGCGGGTTTGGTGCGACTAGCCGGCTTCGTGGTTATCTCCTGCAATTGATCGGACTTGTTTGCGCACGATATGCGGACCCGCTGATGCAACTGGCGTCGCTTGGTGAGCGCGCGGTGAACCGCCGCGACTCCATCAGCAAGGTGATGCGTCACGTTCTGGCGCACCTCGAAGACGACACGCTTTCGCTGGGGTCGGCCGCAATCGCAGCAGCGTTGACGCCCGGCTATGTTGCCCGCCTGATGAAAAAGGAAACCGGCAGGACGTTCGTGCAATGGGTAACGGATCAAAGAATCAGCCGGGCAAAAGCATTGCTTGCAGACGATACCCGTCGCGTCAGGGACATCGCGTTCCTGGTCGGCTTTCGCGACGAAGCCTATTTCACCCGACGCTTCCGGCAGGCGGTAGGAATATCGCCTACGGAATACCGGGCGTCGCAATTCGAGCTATAGACTCCTGCCCGCCCTTTCGCTGGCGGGATCCGGAATAGAGCAATTTAATCCAAGGCGTAGGGCGGATTTGTCCTGCACGAGAGGTGGGCCGAAGCATATTGTCTGTAGGCGTCGCGATGATCCGCGCCAGACAACTTCCAACTTCGAGCTTTCCGCCATGACCGAATACGTCTTTCCCGCTCCCCAAACTGTTGCTGTGCCCGTCACTGGGTCGAATGCCGCCTTCGCGGTACGCCGCGTCTTTTGCGTAGGACGCAATTACGCCGATCATGCGCGCGAGATGGGCGCCAATCCTGATCGCGAACCGCCGTTCTTCTTTACAAAACCGGCCGACGCTGTCGTTCCTGCAACGGCAACACTTGCGTACCCGATGCTCACCGACGACCTGCATCACGAGATAGAGATGGTGATTGCCATCGGAAAAGAGGGCCGGCAAATCGATCCGAAAGATGCGCTGTCGTACATCTTCGGCTACAGCGTGGGCGTGGACCTCACGCGACGCGATCTGCAAGCGGTCGCCAAGAAGATGAGCCGGCCGTGGGACTGGGCCAAGGGCTTCGACGAATCTGCGCCTGTAACCGCTATTCGTCCTGCAAGCGAGATCGGTCATCCGGGCAGCGGCCGCATTTGGTTGACGGTCAATGGCGAGACGCGGCAAACGGGTGATCTCAGCGACCTGATCTGGCCGGTTGCGGACATCATCAGTCAGGTGTCGCAGGCGGTTGTCATCAAGCCGGGTGACCTGATTTTTACAGGTACGCCGGCGGGCGTCGGTGCGTTGAAACCGGGCGATCAGGTCGCTGGCGGCGTTGATGGTATTGCAGACTTTCAGTTTGAAATCGGCAAGGTTAAGGGCTGATTTCAAGAGCGTTGTCAGCCTTATGCTGTGCTTAGCAACATACGGCTTTCTTCACTCGGTCTCGGACGAAGTCAGCACTCACTCTTGCTGGCTTTGTCGCTTCGTGGCAAAGGTCTTCCTGGATGCGCCAGGCTCCCGAATAACCTCACCTAAGCATTGATAACGCCCGTGCTACTCGCGTTCATTGCTTGCTTTTATGAGTGCAACGCTAACGCCGACTGTGTATAACAACGACACCGTTACGTTAATCGCCAAGCGAGAGAGCACACCATGAACAGTCCCATTCCGCCTGACGAACAGCACAAAACCAAACAACATCACTTACGGTTTCATCTGCCATACGTGCACCTTTCGTCAGTATTCGGCGACGACTGGTTTGCGCTAAAAGCCGAGCGGTTTGCACGCTTCTTCGGAACACCCACTTTCCTCGTCGGGCAAACGATTATTGTTGCCGTGTGGATTGGCATCAATGTCGCCGGCCTGACCAAGTTCGACGTTTATCCTTTCATTCTTCTCAACCTTGCGTTTAGTCTCCAGGCCGCTTACGCCGCGCCTTTGATTCTGCTTGCGCAAACGCGGCAAGCGGATCGCGACAAGGTCAATGCCGACGCCGATGCGCGGCATCGCGAAGACCTCGCCTCCGCGAATGAAGCGCGCCAGTTGCAAGCGGCCCGACAGACCGATCAACTTGTTGCCTTACTCGAACAAAATACCAAGTTGACCGAGATCACGAAGCAAATGAGCGAACGTATCGAGGCATTGACGCGCGAAGTGCATAACCGGATAGAGCAGTCAAACATAAAACCCTAAGTGCCCTGAAGACTGGCGCTCTAATTACCGATGCAGTCTTCCGCAAGTTCGCAGGAAGGTTGCGACGACCCAGCCGCGAAGGCGGTTGATCGTCACGGCAATATCGTCTGTAATCCGAATTAAAATTTAATTCGGAGCGCGGACACAAAAAAAGCGCTTATATCTGCCGAGTGCCAATTCGCTTCCAATAAATCTTGGTACCCGTCAGCCCACCATGCGGCTTCAGCGCATAGTCGGGAATCTCTCCCGCAAGAGTGAACCCGAGACGTTCGTAAAGCGTCGACGCTCCACCATCGGTTGCCGTGTCGAGAACCAGCAACGTACGTCCGCGCTTCGCGGCCATATTTTCTGCGGCCTGCATCAGCGACAACGCCACTCCTCGCCTGCGATAGCTAAGACCGGTCATCAATTTGGCTATTTCTGCCCGATGCGGTTGATTAGGCGGACAGTCGAGCAACAGGGTGACGGTTCCCACCAGTCTCTTACTGTCCCACGCGCCGAGAACCACTCGTTCGCCACGAGTTGCGGCAGCCAGCGCATTGGCCCAGAACGCATCCGCGGCTTCGGGCTGCAGCGGATGCATGAAGCTGACCGAACCACCGTTTGCGACAGTCTCGATCAAGAGCCCGCTGAGCATCTCGAACGTCGTCGATGATGCGTGTAATTCGCTGATTTCAATGTTCGACATCGGGCATTACATCCCTTAAGTCCATTAAGTTCATTAAGTTCATTAAGTCCGGGCGAGAACAACGAGATAGGTACAAATCGATGCGGTTTCGTTCGCCAGGGTTACCTCCGAAGGCGGACCAAACCCCAGGCAATCGCCGGCGCTCAAAGCGTACCGCTCACCGCCCTCCAGAATCACGAGATCGCCTACCAACACCCACACGACCTGGCGGATATGAGCATAAGACGATGAAGGCAACACCACCTGTCGTCTCGCCGGCAGATCGACCTGAACAATCTCCACCGGATGGTCCGGGTTGTTGAATACCTGCTTACGCAGATAACCGGTCTTGGGATCGCGCCAGAGCGGTTGATCGGCCGCCCGCGACAAGCGGTCTCCATTGCCCTCTGCTCTCACCAACAGGCCCGCAAGCGTTAAATCGAAGGCGCCGGCCAGTCGCACCAGCGTGACCGCGGTGGGGCTGATTTCCTCGCGCTCAATCTTGCTGATCGTCGCCTTGGCGACTCCGGAGGACTCGGCCAAGTCCGCGAGTGACCATCCGCGCGCACTTCGTTCAAGCCGAATACGGCGAGCGATGCGAGGTCCGGTGTCGTCTATTAATGATGTCATACCGTCCATAATAGTAGACGATAGGGACGCCCGCAAGATGCGTTCAGAAACGTGAGAATTGGTGCGTGGAAGGACTTGGACTCGAGGTCAGGTTTTTGGAGCACCCCGTCAGCAGATGCGGCGCTGAAAGTGAGAGCGAAATACGCGCGATGGGCGTTCGTTCACCGAATGCGTTGCAACGCGCCACTTGATGCGCGCCGGCCGAAGCCGGCGCGATCCATTTTCAATGTTCTTCAGACAGCTTTCGTCACCGGCGCCGTGGCAGCAGAATCGCTCGTGCCTGCACGCCCGGTTTCAACATGCCCCGCGAGACGACGCTGGAATGCCGGGTTGGATGGCATCGTGACATGCAGGTCGTACCGGTTACTGCTGCATGACAGATCCCAGTGATCCTCGGCGGTTTTGATCGCAGGCACCGTGATTGATCGCGGCGGCTGGCCGTATGCCAAATCGGTCACCGTGAAGACCACCGGCGCAGTGCCCTGATTGCCGAGCGTCAGATAGACATTGCCGTTGGCCACGTCGTAGCACGTCACCGTCTCGGCTTGTACGGCAGCATCGGCCGCCACCGCACCTGTGAAGCGCCGGAAGTATCCGTTCGGACCAACCACGCTCAACGAGTATTGGCCGTTCTTATCGGCGGGCCACGTATCGGAAAGCTGCTTGCCTGCTTCGACGGTATAACGCTTGGGCATCGCCGTTGGGTCAGCCGTGCACACATAAAAATTTGCGCCCACCTTGCCGGTGTTCGCGAAGCTCAGCGTGTATGTCTGGCTTTTCACCTGCAACGTGCCGTTCACATGCAGCTCATAAGGCAATGGCCGCGCCGGACGCATGCCCGGCTCCTGCGCCGCGATAGCCTGAGGCGCGGTCCAGCCGGCGTGGTCTGGCTGGTCGGCAATGCGCATTGCATATCGGCCGCTGCGATGTATCCGGTCGTACTCGGCAGCGGCGGCACGGTGGCATCAGGCTTCGAAAAATCGAACGCCGACGTCAAGTCACCGCATATGGCGCGACGCCACGGCGTGAGGTTCGCTTCAATCACGCCAAAACGTTTTTCGATAAATTGCAGCACCGACGTGTGATCGAATACTTGCGAGCAAACGAAGGCCCCTTTGCTCCACGGTGAGACGACGGTCATCGGCACGCGCGGTCCGAGCCCATAAGGCAGGTTGTCGGCCGTGTAGGTCCCGGCTTGCGCGGCGGTCACCACCGTGTGGCGTTCGAGCGTTCTATGGGGAGTGATTGGCCGTCCGCATACGTACGGCAGCCGATTTCAGGCATATATGTCGACGATAGGAAAATACTCAGGATGACGAAGCAGGCGTAGCGGCCGGCGGTCAGCTCGTCTTCGCCGATACGGATGCGCCACCACACGCCGATTGACTCGGTGAATCCGAACTACCGCAGGCGGACAGCAACAGCCCGGGAAGTATCGACGCGAATATGAGCGCGCAGAGTCGAAGTTTGCATGGCAGTCTCGGGAAGGATCGGAGTGAACGGATACCTTTGGCGAATACCAATCAAAGCGATGCACCGAAACGATGGCGCTGAGAATACCGTTCGTTTATGACAGGCCGGTGGGAAAATTTGAAAAGATACGGTAGGGATTGTCGATATGTGAACGTCTTGGGATCAGATGCAATTCGGGTTACGCAGGTCGAGGCTTTGCGTTGGTATCCAGTTCCCGAAAAAGCTCACCAACGACAGTCCAGGTCGTGAGAGTAGCGCTTATTTTAAGTCGCTTCGAACAGATGTTCGAAGCATTTTCGGTCTTGGGGTGAGCTGATACGGGAGCTCGCCGCGAGCGCAGTCAACTGATGGGAATGGCGTCTCTTGCGGTACAAGTTTTAATCTGGAGTCCGTATTAGACAGGATTCACGATACAGACAACGAAGGGGTGAAGGCGGGCGGAGTCAGTGGAGCATCTGACATTGATACGCTCGAGACGAGGTCATGCGTCCCCGTCTATTTGACTTTACTGTGCGATCTCGTAGGAGGCACGACTAACTCCTCAGTGCCCACGAGATATCACCAAAATTTGACGCGTAGCTGAAACCCAATCGTGAAGGGCAAGTCGCTGGAGGGAATCGGCGGAATCAGGATGATGTTCGCGCCAATGCGACCGTACTCAGCCATGATGAGCGGCGCGAGGACCGGGCCGAGCTTGTGATCGTGGCCGATACCCCACTTGCCGTAGTCGTATCCCGAGATCAACCCGCCCATGGCGGCCAGCCGGACATAACCCCAATGCGCGAATTCCGGCGCCCAGACACCGCCGCCATAAAACGAAGGCGCCGTCAGCGAGTTTCGAAAGTAACCGCCGGTCAGCGCCCACTGCGGGGAAATCCAGCATTCAACGCCAATGCCTGGATTGAATTGATCAAAGTGCTTTTTGGGATGGACGTGATATGAACCGACCATCGCATCGGCCCATAGGCCGTCACTACAAACCTCAGCCGCTGACACATTCGATGCCGCACCTAATGCCAACAACGCCGCGAGCATTAGCGGGACGCGGGTCTTTTTTGAGACAGTTGCTGACGTTTTCATTCGGCTCAAACCTGTGCGTTCTGCCGTCGCGGTCCGGGCGACCACGCCTTTTTATAAGAACTTTGAGCGGAACTTTACATGAACGCCTTGGGCATTTGTGTGAAATTGGGGCTTGATCTTTCGTGGGTTGAGGACAGTCATGGGTGGGATGTTTGGCTAAGGCTGCAGTGTTTTTCGCCTCGTCGACTTGGTCTTCGCCGCAGATGGCTCCGCGAATGCCGACGGAATGGATGCGGACGCGTGGCTTCTTCGACTAACGCGATCGGGATCGGGCGGACTTGGCGCTATGGATCGCCGGCGGCGGTCGGAACTTGATGCGCATAAAGTTTTCGGGCTGCGCTCCGGGAAGGAACGAGCAGGCAACGACTTAAATCTCGGACGCTGCTGGCGCTACGTTCAGCCGCCAGCTTGTAAAAATAAGAGGAGCGGGCTGCGTCACTGAAACCTGGTGGAGCAAGCCCTAGTCCATGAAGTTTCGCCAGCAGCGTGAGAAAAACTGCGCTGTCCCGCGATACTCTGATATCGATGCGACAGAGTAAGACTAATGCGTCCATGCAAAAGGCCGTTCCAAATTGCTTTGGAACGGCCAATCATCTGAGATGCAATGACCACAGCGGCCACAGCTGCCCTTAGATAGCTACTCGCTGCATCCTGGCGCGATCAATCAAGGCTTTTTGAGCGAATCCTTTACGTTTTCACGCGCATCGCCAACACCTTTTTGCACCTTGCCCGCGGCCTGTTGCAAATCACCCTTGGCTTCTTGACTCTTATCGCCGGTCACCTTGCCAACGACCTCGTTGACTTTGCCCTTGGCCTGATTCACTACACCGTCTTTCTGATCCTTGTTCATCTTGATCTCCTTTCGTATTGAGACGCGAAATCCCGGTCTCCTGAGATTCGCGGCGTCATGTCAGGGAAAGCGCCCTGACCGTGTAATCAGAATGGCGATTTCGGACGCGCCAGACCAGCCGCACGCGTCTGATTCCCACGTAGGCGGAATCGCACATACGCGCGGAGCGCTCAGCGCGACTCTAGAGGAACATTGCGATTAGTACTGTATATTTGTACAGTACATATCTTGGCGCAATGGCATGAATGGAGGAGAACACAATGGACTTCGACGAAGATCGTATAAAGAGCCCCGAATTCGCACGCACAGTGCGTGACCTCGAGCGGATTACGCGCGATATAGCCCAGCGCTACATCGTGCAAAGTGTGCCTTTGACTTGGAGATTGTTGCTCGCTATCGAGGCAGAAGCGCTCGCGGATCTCGGTTTTGCAGGGCGACATGAGTCCGCGCTCCGCGCGTTGTTTGCGCGCCCGGATGACATGGCTTTTCCCGAAACCGATGATCTCGTCGATTTCAGGGCGTCGAATGCGTTACCGCCCGTATTCGTATTTGCAGTCGATGCCTACGAATGTGCGGCCCGCGCCGGATACCCTGAACTGGCGTTAGCCGCGTCGCATTGATCTCTGAATTTGAAATAGCGCGAATGACGAGGGTGGCCGCCGAGAGCCTGGCGGCCGTTCTCTTTTTGAACAACGTCAACCTTGTGGCAAAACTCGAGCACGTTAGTGTGATGGACATCGCCGGCAGCTTTCGCGTAACCTGCCGGGGTACACCTTTCACAACTAACGGATTTTCCGGCTAATGACCGCTCACCCGAAAACTCGCGAGATTTTCAATCACGAGCGCGCTAATTGGTACACCGATCCGCGTAGCGCGTTTGATTCCTGGATGGCGCATCAAGCATTCAAAGCATCTTCCTCGGATGTCTACCGAGCGCAATGGGGGCTTTTTCTCGAATGGCTGACCAGTAAACGAATCGATCTCCGAACGGTAGACCGACTTGCCATCGAACAATTTGTCACCCAATTAGAGATTCGAAAACCACAGCGCGTTCGCTATCTTCGCCTTATCGAACGGGTACTCGATCATGTACGCGAGATCGAAATGGCATCGACGAATCCAGCTCGCTTCATTGCGCAGGACGGCGAGGCTCCATGGCGAGACGCGCGCGAAAACGAGCCAACTGGTTTTCTCGCACACGGTGAACGGGCAGCTCTGATCAGGTATCTTTTCTCTCCAATCGGCGATCTGCCGACAGGGCAGCTGTGGCGCGAACGGCGCGATCGTGCGCTGGTCAGCGCGTTCCTGGGCGGCGGGGTAAAGACGGGTGAGGCAGCGGCGCTGACCGTTAGTAACTATTCATGGAGCCAGCCATGGCTCACCGTCGAGGCGACCAACTCCGCATTAAATCGGGAAACCCGGCTCGCACCCTTTGCAATCGCCTTACTCGATAATTGGATCAGCGAGCGCAAGACGGCGCGATTACTCGGCGACCTGCTGTTCCCATCCGCGCCGTCAGGACGCCCGATGCACAAGGCCACCATGCTGCGCGCGATCGATGCCGTGATCGAAGCGGCAGGCATCGCCAATTCCCGGGCGGCACGCGCCAGTCCGCAAACCTTGCGCAATACATTTGCTGCCGAGTTATTCGAAAGTGGCACACCACCCGAGCGTGTCGGGCAATGGCTCGGGTTCCAGCAGCAAATCTCGGCGCATCGGTTGCATCGAGCATGGCAAAACTGGATAGGTGAGGAAATACGGGAGCGGGATCAAGCCGAGGCGCGAGAAAGCGGGGACGAGGCGAACCACGCGTTCAAATAGCGTTTGGCTCCCGAAAAGCCTCACCTTTGGGCCGATTCACTCGAATCGACGATCTCGGCCGAGTGAAATCGGGCCACAGCCAGCAGCCGTGACGATGCAGTCCCAGACGATCGATCACAATCCGGACAGGACAATTCGAACTCGTCGTCGTGCTGCGCAAGTTCGGGTTCGCCGGTAATACACGTTGGACAGCTAGCAGGCACGGCAACAAAACCGTCGATGTCCATTCCCAAGCTCTCCATTTCCTGCTCGGACAGTCTTCCTTCCTCAACCATCGTCCAGATCAGCCGGGCGACGTTTTCGCTCATCCCGCTTTGTCCGCGCAACGCGTCACGCTCCAAAGCCAGCGCGTCGATTTCATCCGATTGCTCGCGAATTCGCAGTTCCAGCCGATCTGCGCGTGCCTTGGCGATGCTAAGTTGTTGAATGAAATCGAATTCTTTCTGGCTCGCCTGACGCACTCCCGCTTGGTATGTTGCCGCCATGCCACGCAAAGAATCGAGTTCCACGAGCATTGGCTTCACTCGCCGCTCGGCCTCACTGATCGCGTCCTTGATCTGTTGCGCGTAATGCTCGGTGTTGTGTCGCAGTTCCGTGTTCAGCGCATCCACGCGATCGCGTAGCGCGGCGTTAGCCGTTTGCTCTGTTTCCAGCCGCTGAGTCAGCGCAGCATGTTCCCGTTCCAATCGATGAATCGACGCCTGCACACTGCTTTGTGCTTCCAGGTCGCGGCCCCGAAGCGATCCTAATTCGATCTCGAGTGCAGAATTGCGGGCTAGTGCGCTATCAGCGCGCGCCTCACTGCGGCGAAGTGCTTCGTCGACTGTTGCACAACGTACTTCTGCATCGCGAAGCCGGCTTAACGCAGCGTCGACATTATCTTTAGCAGCATGGCGTTCATCTTCGAGAGATCGAACCGCGAATTCTTGCGCTTCCTGGAAAAGCTGTCCGAGTAATTCACCGGCTCGCTCTTGCAGTCCTTCCGGAATCGCTCCGCTTTCAATCCGAACGCGCGATGCGGATCTGATCCGAGCCCAGAATGCGTCGATATCCTTCGGGATATCGCTCGCGCTGCCGGTTTGCGTGAGATCCCGGACAGTGGCCATCGACGGGCGAATGCCGAAATCGAAGAAAAGCCGCTTGCAAGCGTGCTGCGATAAATCTTGTCGACGCGCTCCGCCGGTTCGCATTGTCGAAAGCTCAGCTCTCAGCGCAAGATGTTCTGCATCGTTCATACGAAACTCCGGGTCAAATTCGTTCGTATAATAATACTTTACGTATCAAATGCTACGGATTTCGGATGGATACTCAGGTTCGCCCTCGCGCATACTCTCTTTCTGCCCAATCGCGGTATATCACCCATGCGGTGCAACGGCATCCGTGAAACATGTCGAGGTTAATCCGTCAAGCCGTTGATTACTAGCATCTTTTCGCAAGATCGTCATTTCCTCGAATGTTCCACGGCGTTTTTGTTCCACGGTTCTCTTTCTCTGATCACTCAGCTGCTTGAGAGTATTAGAAGTAAACACCTTTGAAACCTAGTTAAAGACGTTAACGCCACGGCGAAGCCTTACCAGATAAGGCTTTCCGAGGGGTTCGGTGAGCGTCTGCGGGATAGATGGTGAGCTAACACGGGGGTGATCGGTGTATAGGTTCGGGGACTAGCGTGAGAAGTCACAGGAGCAAGCGTGAGCGAGTTCGGGAGACCGACGTTTTGTGATGGTGAGGAAATACAGGGGCCGCTGCTTCTGTTCCCCATATGTGACGGTACGGCAAGCGTTAACTCGCCAAATCTTGCAGTGAGCCTTTGCAGGATCGCGAAAATGCGAAAATTCCAACCAAAAATAAGTAATTATTACCTATTGGTGAGACTTTGCAGGGGCCAAATCGATTTGAGGGTGAGACCATACGGGTGTGGACAGTCCAGACGCCCTGGTTTCGGAGACGCCCAAACTTCAACGGTGAGCGAATACGGGAGAGCTGTGCGGCGGTATTCGGCATCGCCTATTTTGCCGATCCTACTGGTTTTAAGGGGTATTTCTGCAAATCAGGACTAGAGGTGAGGTTTTCCGGGAGCGCTTTGAGATACGCGCAAGATCGGTGTCGACGGCTTTGGCGAGGTCCAAAGGTGAGGCTTTTCGGGACGACATGTCTTGACCTTAAGGTTCGCAGATCCCGCTTGCCGGACACCGTATTCACCAATGTCCCAATAAGCTGTTGATTTAAATAGAATTTCAAATCATAGATGGCGCTCACATCTAGCCAGAGGTGAGGGTTTTCGGGAGTAATGTTCAGCTGCCTGCGGCGATCTTGTCGTGCTCAAAAGGAGATGAAGGTGAGCTTTTACAGGACCGTGTTAGCCTGAATTTCGATGCTAAAAAGGCTTTTGCAGTGCAAAAATCTAGAAAATCTCTGTTTATGACTCTAAAGGTGAGTGTTTGCGGGGGCCGGTGAGGGACAGGTATCGATGCTGCCAACTGCGGGAGAGTCCAAAGGTGAGGTTATGCGGGACCTTCGATGCGTGATTCAAATGCCTGTTTTGAGACCGCCGTTTGGCTGAATAGGGCTCTCCGGTGGCGTAAGGGTGAGCCTTTGCGGGAGAAATTGCGTGCTAACCGTAGTGTTATCGAGAGTTAAAGCTCTGATAACTCGACGAATACGGTAATTTCCCTGCGCTTTCATGAATTTTCGCGTTCCGGAGAAATTTCGCAAAAACCACAGGGGCGCGTAAAAAAATTTCAGGTGAGAAGATACGGGACCGCGCTTTGCGGCGTCACGATCCGGTCCCGCAAGCTCCGCATCCGTTTACCCGCGTGGCACGGGGCAAAAATGAGATGGGGCGTCACGGTGAAGGTGAGGCTTTTCAGGAGCGCACCTCAGTGAGTTTTGCGTGTGACATCGCCTTCACCACTACAGGGTGAGTGTGGACCTGTAGACGAGCATCACCGTCATGAGTATGCTTTCCAAAATTCTCCTGACTCCAGCATGGCAACCAAACGCGCGAAGAAGACCGATATAGTGAGTCCGAGCTCGGCTGAGCTGCGAAAAGCCGTCGAAGCCATCGCTATCCAGCCAAAAAGCGGGAAGATCACGCTTTTGACTCGAAAGTTGTTCAACGTGCTGCTGGCTGTCGCTCAGCAAGCGGATGAGTCCGGGGACACGTATCGTGCGCTTTTATCGGACATTGTCGCGAATGCAGCGTTCGATTCCAACGATACCGCGCTCGTGAAAGAGCATTTGCGCCGCATGGTGTCGGTGCAGGTGGAGTGGAGCACAGGCACTTCAAGTCTGAAGCCAGGCCGTAAGTGGGGAATTTCGACGTTGATTGCAGACGCCGAAATTCTCGAGGACCCTGCCACGCGTCGGGTGTGGGTTGAGTTTTCATTCGCACCGAAGATCAAGAAAAAGCTGCTCGACCCGGTGCAATACGCGCGCTTGAGTCTGCAGTTTCAAAGTCAGCTCCGTAGCAGCGCTGGGCTTGCGCTTTACGAAATCTGCGTCCGCTATCTGACAAATCCCAGTCATCTCACTATGCGCGAGACGTGGGAATGGTGGCGGCCGATCTTGTCAGGTACACCCGACACCGAAGCAGGCGACGAAGCCAAGCGCGAGTACAAGTATTTCAAGCGCGACTATCTTCGCCCCGCGATTGCGGAAGTCAATGCCGTTACCAACATCTTTGTGGAATTGATCGAGCACAGGGAAGGCAGGCGGGTAGCTGAGATTCAGTTTCGCGTGACTGAGCGTAAGCAGCCCATGCTTGCACTCGACGAACATCCGAACGTGTTCGACAGTACCTTGGTCGATCGCATGGTGAAAATCGGGATCCCGCTGAAAGATGCGCAAACGCTTTACGCGGACAGCGAGGAAAACCGAATTCGGTCAGCGCTGCAGATGACCGAGCAGAGAATGCGGAGCACGACGCTGCCTGCGGTGCGCAGTGCGGCTGCGCTTTTCAAAGATGCTCTGAAGAAGGGTTATGCGCCCAAGGTCGAAGCGTTGCCGGCGGTAGCGGCGCCAGCGAAATCCAATGGAGCGCCGGCAGACGACCTGAAGGCACGGTTGCTGAGTGAATATTCCGTGTTTCGCCGGAAGGAAGCGCGCTCGTTATACGAAGAACAAGGTGAGTCTGAACGGGAGCTTGCCCGTCAAACCTTTGAGGAAGATGTGCTGCCGGAGCTTGGTACCCACATGCGTGACGATTGGCGCAAGCGGGGACTCGATTCAAAAATGGGAGAAACGTCGTTTTTCGACTGGCTTGCGCGTAAGACGTGGGGAGAGCCGACCGATGGCGACTTGCTGGCATTCACGTTGAATCAGAGCCGCACCACGTAAGAATCGAGTTAGAGGGACTGCAGCGGACGTCGTGCCCGCCACTTTTGTCCCTCTACTGGTATTTTTCGTTACTACGGTACCTTCATTGTTTTGCGGTATCCGTCTGCAGCATCTTCTCTATCTGCTGAAGAATTTCATCGCGTTTGTCTTTCGACAAACCACGTAAGCGTAACTCCAGCCTGTCGTCTCCATACGTCTTCAGATCGCCCACGGAAAGCCCATCCAGCTTGATTTCCAGCCGCTGCGCATAGCGTTGACGGCCTGCGGGTTTCGGGGTTTCTTGTGCAGTCGCCCGACCTTTTACAATGTCGGCGACTTGCCGGGTGCTCAGATCGTCCGATGCAATCTTATTGATCAATCGCAGCGTGGCGTCTGCGCCGCGCGCCGTATGAAAGCGCGAGACCTGATAAGCCATGTTCGAACCAAATCGATCCGGCCGGGCGACCATTTCATGCATCACGTTCTCGGGAAGCTTGGCAATAGCCAACGCGACGGCGATCGTGGACTCGTCGAGACCAAGATGGTCAGCGAGTTCGCGCTGGCTCTGGAAATGCTTTTCATCGAGGAAACGCTTCCAGACGATGGCGTTATCGAACACGGTTTGCGAGTCCCGCTGTACGTTCAAGTCATAACCCAGCTTGTAGCTTTCAATGCCAATGGGAAGGTCGATGACAATCGCCTTCACGGTTTCTTTGTTGGCTTCCTTCAGCGCCCGCACTCGCCGGCCGCCGTCGCTCACAAAAAACGTACCGGGGTTGTCGTGATCGGGGATCACGTGAATGGCTTGCTGCTGGCCCTGCTTCGCCAGATTGACAGCCAATTCTGCAATAGACGCCTTCAGATAGAAATGCCGGGGATTGAACGGGCTGGGCTTGATAGCCTTCAGCGGCAACTCAATGACCTGGCCGTGTACGTATCGGTTTTTCCGGCGCCACGCCCTGAAGTCTTCCGACTCCTGCGCCGTCGGGTCGTCGTGAAACGCGTCTTCGGAGTAGGTGCTGGAGCGGCCAGTGACCTGCTTATCGTTACCTGCTTCTTGATTGACGATTTCGTCGATGGCATTGATGCGATCAAGGGCCGTGCGCTTTTCGCTGCTGGTCGTATCTGGCCGGGCTTTGAAGCCTTTGGCGAACTGGGTAGGTTTCATTCAGGATCCTTTATGCGCATAAAGTTCAGGGAAGCATGGCGAGAACTTCGTCTGCGCACGCACGTATCTCAATGGCCGCCAGTCGCGCTCCTCGGTCGTTCATCTGAAGCACAGTTTGGCCGAGAGCCATCGCCTGCTTGTAGCACTCGCGAGTCGGAATCTGCGTTTTCAGCAAGGGGAAACCCAACTCTTCCAGCGCACGCTTCAGTTCGCGTGTCAGCATGCGTTTTTCTTCGGTCTTGTTGAGGAGAAACACTGCGCGCAGATCCTCATTCATGACCTGGGCTTGCTGGATGAGTTTGACAAGGCCCACGCTGGACCAATAGTCGGCGGGCGACGACGATGTCGGGACAATGGCAACCGTCGCAGCGAGAAGAACGACACCCGATACTTTTTCCGTAATCGAAGGCGGGCAGTCGACGACGATGATGTCGTAGTCGTTGACGAACTTCCTGATTTCTCGATGAATCTGGGCCCCCGCTTCTGACAGGTTGACGATAGGAAACGGGATGCCGCTGGCCTCGTCGGCCGCAGCGCTGGCCCAGTGGACCAGCGTATTTTGCCCGTCGGCGTCGACGACGAGCACCCGCTTTCCCTTCTCGTGAAACGCAGCGCCTAGATGCATTGCTATCGTGCTTTTTCCTACTCCGCCCTTCTGCTGCGTGATCGCAATGATTTCAGCTGCCACGTTTTGCTCCCAAATTTAGCTTTTCGAATTTTACATTGAAAACTCAATTTTTCTAGCGCTAACTGTTTTGATTGGCCGTTTGGTCGGGTTTCTGCGGGTTTATGCGCATAAAGTTGGGAGCGCTGAAGTGATTTGACACGCCTGATGGCGTTGTTGTTGGCCGACGTCTGCGGGCTGTGCTGCAAAGGGCCAAGGGACGTGATGCTGATTCTTAAGTTGCAATCTTGCTTTGACGCTCGCTCCGCGCGCGTCGGAGAGCCGATACGTTTGGCAATGGTTCGGGGCAATGGCCGCGACGTGAATTCGATCGAGAAAACGTGGTTTCCTGCCGGGCTTTGAGGGTGAGCTTGGGCTTGAGATTTGGGCTTGATCACTCCCTGGATATTTCGACACCGACTCGACATGCTCCGTCCTCCGCCGTTCGGTGAGCCGTGAGTTTTACTCGCCGTGTCAATGAGGAAGGGCGATTGGCCTTGATCGATGATCGCGGAGCGACATATGTCGGTGCAGGAACGTACTGCCCTCGGCCCCTGCTGAATGATCACTACGCTCGTTCGTGTCCGTCGATCGGGGGCCGGTTTATCGAAAACGACCACGAGCGAGCGGAAAATCCGCCGGCCAGACTTTATGCGCATAAAGTCTGGCATCACCCGTCTTGATTTCTGCGGGCACGCGTCGTCTAAGTGACTTCGTACGACTCACTGACTGGGACGCAAACCAATCATCCAGCGTAAGTGGCGATCGGGGTGGTTGGCTCTAGGCACCCTTCGGGTTCGCGATGTCGAGGACGATCTGACAACCCGAATGCTATCCCGCATAAATTTGTTCGGGCCATCGTCCAACACCATGGAATTCGCTATCTGTATTTCCGTTTTGGGTTTTTCAGGCGCGGCGCTAGATCTCAATCCGGGATATTTGTTTGAAATGCACACCCCGGTCAGGGCATGAAATTAAATTTATTATAGTTATAACTAGTAAATTAAATAAACGTGATACACGTCAGCTAAGTGCGATCTGATCCTTGCTCGCAACGTCATCTATTGCCGAACGCGAGCCTCGACGGAAGCTTTAATCGACCATGGACTTCAAACGCGAAGAACGCAGAAAAGAGTTAACCAGGAATGAATGGGCCCAAGAGCGAGATAAGACGGCAACTCAACCACCCGGCGATGACGTGCTACACACATTTGCGTCGTCCCGCGTCCGCTAAAGAACGGCCCTGAGTAACAACGCTCCTCCGCCAACGGCCTGTCAAAACGCCACCTCATTTTTTTAAACTACCGCCAAACCCCTACGGCCTGAAGCATCCCAAGTATTTTGTAAGCCTCCGCTCGTAAAATCCGGCGACCGTGCGATGCCGGTGGTGTGCCAACACCGGATGAACACCCGAGTCCCGCATAACCCCCCGAAACAAGCCGTCCAGCAGGCAAAGAACAAACACGCAATCGAACACCCCGGTCATCCCTCCACCTAAGCCAAGGGCATTTCAGTGCATCTGACCTCGACTCTCGCCGCGTGGTCCGCCCACGACACGCGTCTCCTCATCGCATGCGCGCTCGGTCTCGCGACAATCATCGTTCTCATCAGCGCGCTGAAACTGGCGCCTTTTCTCTCAATCCTCGTCGGCACCTTTGTCGCGGGTTTCACGGCGAGTTTGCCGCTCGAAGCCGTCGCGAGCGCGTTCAGCAAAGGGGCGGGCGGAATCCTGGGCGATGTCGGCATCATCATCGCGCTCGGGGCCATGCTCGGCGCGCTGATGGCGGAATCGGGCGCGGCGGACCGGCTGGTCTCCACCATCCTCGATCACTCCACGCCGCGCACCTTGCCGTGGCTGATGGCGCTGGTGGCCATCATCATCGGATTGCCGCTGTTCTTCGAAGTCGGTCTCGTCATGATGGTGCCGATCATCTTCGTGATGGCGTGCCGCTCGAAGCAGCCGATCCTGCGTATCGCGATTCCTGCGCTCGCCGGCATGACGACGCTGCACGCGCTGCTGCCGCCGCATCCGGGTCCGCTGATCGCCGTCAGTGCGCTGCACGCGGACCTCGGCATCACCATGGGGCTGGGCTTCATCATTGCCATTCCTGCCGTGATTCTCGCCGGACCGGTGTATGGCATGTGGCTCTCGAAACGCATGCACGTGGAGGAACCAGAGGAGATGGGCAAGCTGTTTTCATCGAAAGTCGATGAGAACGGAGGGCTCGACGCGCCAAGCTTCGGCATCTCGTTGTTGACCATCCTTCTGCCTGTCGTACTGATGCTCGGACGAACGGTCGCGAAACTGGCGGTCCAGCCCGAAACCCTTCTCTTCGATACCCTTAATTTTCTCGGTGAGCCACTTATCGCGCTGGGACTCACCGTTCTTTTCGCGATCGTCGCGCTCGGCTGGTCGCGCGGCATGGCGCGTGATCGAGTGGGCGGCATCCTGCGCAAAAGCCTGCCGCCGATCTGCGCATTGCTGTTGACCATTGGCGCGGGCGGCGGTCTCAAGCAGACGCTGGTCGTCGCCGGCATCAGCACGACGATTGGCAAGATCGCCATCGGCTCGCACATGCCGCTGATCCTGCTGGCTTGGCTCATCGCAGTGGCCTTGCGCCAGGCGACCGGCTCGGCGACCGTGGCCACTACGACCACTGCGGGGATCATCGCCCCGGTCGTGGCGGGTTTGAGCGCGACCCACAACTCGCTGCTGGCGCTGGCGATTGGCGCGGGTTCGGTGTTCTTCTGCCACGTCAACGATGCCGGTTTCTGGATGATCCGCGAGTATTTCGGCCTGCAACTCAAGCAGACCGTCTACGTCTGGTCGGTGTTGCAGACCATCGTCTCGGTCGTCGGCCTTGCGTTGACGCTCGTCATGTGGGGCGTACTGACGTAAATCGTGGGCAGATTGGCAAGGCAAGCGGGCACTCCGACCCTAAACTGCGAACAAAGGAGATGTCCATCATGCTTGCCTTGCGCCCCTCTTGTGAATGCTGTGGAAAAGCGCTGCCGCCCGACGCGCGCGACGCGATGATCTGCAGCTTCGAATGCACGTTCTGCGAAGCCTGCGTGTCGTCCCGGCTGAGCAACGTGTGCCCCAATTGCGGCGGTGGTTTTCAGCTCCGCCCGATTCGGCCGAAAGCGATGCTCGAAACCCGGCCGCCTTCAACCGATGTGCATCCGGCCGGCGTCGATGAACACGCGCATCGCGTATTCCTTGATCGCTACAGGGCGATCCCGCCTTCCGAACGATAAACGCAAGCTGGCCTGAGTGCCCTCAGCCGTTGACGTCACGTTTGCTGGATCTACCGCCTCAGGGCAATCCCTGATCTGAGCGGCGCTCATACCCGTCCGCACGAATCGTCGATTCCTCCTCATCGGCTTGCGCTCGCACAATCTGTTCATCGATCCACTCCATGAACGGAAGCCAGCATGCCAACACCCCAATCCGGCCGCACCCTCCACATTGGCGAGGGCTTTGAAGGCCCGGGCGTCAATCTCGCTCACATCAACGTGCTTGTCGGCCCGCGCGACGGCCCAGCCGGGCAGGCCTTCGCCACCGCGCTCGCCACGCCTTCAGCGGGCCACGCGCCGTTTGTCGTCATCGCGCAACCTGGCGTGCCGACCAAACCGCTCACGCTGTATGTCAACAAGGCCCCCATAGCCGGTGAATTTCACGGCAACGCAACCTGGGGCGCATCGCAGGCGGGAATAGCGAAAGCCGTAGCCGAATCGCTGGAAGACGGCACGTTGCCGCCCGAAGCGGAAAACGATTGGGTCGTGGTGACGGCGAACTGGGTGAACCCATCTACAGACGATCTCGACGCAGTCTTTCGCAACAACTACCGCGCGACGAAAAACGCCATCAAGGCCGCCATGCTCGGCTTGCCGTCGAAGGAAGACGTGTTTGCCGCCGCGCGAGAGGTATCGAATCCCTTCTACACACCCAAATTGCCGCAAGCGGCCCTCTAAAAATCAGTGCGACGGTGCCGTGACCGGCAACCGTCGCCGTGCGTCATTGACGTCATGGAGACTCAAAGAATGGAATTTGTCCGTCTGGGCCAGTCAGGCCTGAAAGTGTCGCGCCTATGTCTGGGCACTATGAATATGGGTACCCCCCAATGGAAACCGTGGATTTTTGACGAACAAAAGAGTGAACCCATCGTTCGCCACGCGCTGGAGGCTGGCGTGAATTTCATCGATCTGGCGGACTTCTATTCGGCAGGCGTTGGAGAAGAAGTTGTCGGTCGCATTCTTGGACGCCTTGCGCGGCGTGAAGAAATCGTGGTGACGACCAAGGTCGGGTATGACATGGGCGCTTATCAGAACGCCGGCGGTCATTCGCGCAAGCATGTGCTTGACGGTATCGACGCATCGTTGCGCAGGCTGGGCATGGACTATGTCGACATCTACATGCTGCATTACTTCGATACCACTACGCCCGTGGAGGAAACCATGGGCGCGCTGAACGACATCGTCCGCTCGGGCAAGGCGCGTTATATCGGGGTATCGACCATGTACACGTGGCAACTGGCGAAGATCGTCCAGGTCTGCGAGCGGCATGGCTGGCACAAGCCTATCAACATGCAGTTGCAGCTGAACCTCGCCTATCGCGAGGAAGAGCGCGAAATGATGCCGTATTGCGCGGACCAGGGATTGGGTGTGTCCGTCTTCAGCCCGCTGGCGCGCGGACTCCTCACGTGCGACACCGCCTCCACGCGTAACCAGACCGACTTCTTTACATCGCAAATGTATGGCGACGCAGCCTCGCGGGAGATTGCGGCATCGGTGGCGCACGTGGCGAAGCGGCGTGGTGTGAGCGCGGCGCAAATTGCGCAGGCTTGGGTGCTCCGGCGCGACGGCGTCGCCAGCATGCTGGTGGGCGCAGATTCGCCCGCCCAGTTCGATAGCGCGCTGAGCGCGCTCGGCACTTACCTGGACGCGGACGAGCTGTACGAACTCGAACGCAACTACACGCCGTGCGATGTCATCAATGACTACACCGCCGGCCGTCGTACCGCGCGCGAATCTCGCGCGCCGCAAGGCGACTTTGTTCAACCGATGAAGGACGCCGCATGAATCTGCTTCGCAAAGAGCATTACATCAATGGCGCCTGGCAAAACAGTGCCGAGACTTACGCCGTCCGCAATCCAGCTACGGGAGAAGTGATCGTCGATGTCGCGAAGGCCGGTGCTACGGAAACGGACCAAGCCATTCGCGCTGCGGAGATCGCGTTTCCCATTTGGCGCTCTCTGACCGCGAAAGAGCGTGGGGCGCGGGTCAGGCGCTGGGGCGAACTGATGCTGGAGCATCGCGACGCGCTCGCCGAACTGCTGACACGTGAGCAAGGCAAGCCGCTTGCGGAAGCAAATGGCGAAGTGGCGTATGCCGCAAGCTTCCTCGAATGGTTTGCCGAAGAAGCGAAACGCAGCTACGGCGATGTAATCCCAAGCCCGAAGCCCGGTTCGAAGATCATCGTCACGCGCGAGCCGGTCGGTGTGGTCGCCGCCATCACGCCCTGGAACTTCCCGCTTGCCATGATCACGCGCAAAGCGGGTCCGGCGTTGGCGGCGGGTTGCACGATGGTGCTGAAGCCGTCCGAGGAAACGCCTTTGAGCGCGTTGGCACTCGCGGTGCTCGCGGCGGAAGCCGGCATCCCCGCGGGCGTGTTCAATGTCGTATCCGGAGACGCTGTAGCGATTGGCGCGGCGTTGACCGCATCGCCCGTGGTGCGCAAGTTGTCGTTCACCGGCTCAACGCGCGTGGGCAAGCTGCTTGCCGCGCAATCCGCGGACACGTTGAAGAAACTATCGCTGGAGCTTGGTGGCAACGCGCCGTTCATTGTGTTCGACGACGCCGATCTCGACGCAGCAGTGCAGGGCGCGATGGCATCGAAGTTTCGCAACACAGGCCAGACCTGCGTATGCGTGAACCGATTTTTCGTGCAGGCGGGGGTGTATGCCGAATTCACGCAACGCTTGACCGAGGCGGTACGGAAGCTCCGCGTCGGGAACGCGCTCGAGCAGGAAGTGGATCAGGGCCCGCTTATCAACGAGGCTGCTTTCAGGAAAGTCGGCGATCACGTTGCAGACGCACTCGGTAAGGGCGCGTCAGCACTAATCGGCGGGCATCCCCATGAGCTGGGCGGGACCTTCTACCAACCCACCGTGCTCGTTCATGCGAACCGCACCATGTCGATCGCACAGGAAGAAACGTTCGGACCGGTTGCCGCCTGTTTCCGTTTCGAAACAGAGGCCGAGGCCATCAAGCTTTCCAACGACACCCCGTTCGGGTTGGCCGCATATTTTTATTCGCAGGACCTGGGCCGTGCGTGGCGTGTAGCCGACGCACTCGAGACCGGCATGGTGGGTATCAACGAAGGAATCATATCGACGGAGGTAGCACCGTTCGGAGGCGTCAAGCAATCAGGTCTTGGCCGCGAGGGATCGAAGTACGGCCTCGATGAATACATGGAAATGAAATACATGATGATCAGCGGCCTGATGGGCAATGACCGCTGAGCGCCTAAGGATGCCGGTTATGCGCCACGCAATGTTGCCGTCGCGCATGGCCGGCGTCAGCTGAATTGAAGAACATATAGGTAAGGAGACGCAGTGAGTCATCAGGACACGCCAAGTAGTGTTTTTCCAATCAGCCCGCTGCCTCATGCGGCCACAACGCCTGTTCGCGCGCCAGCACCGCCGAAGCCGAAGCCGGTTTTACTCGACGACATTCCGTTAAACCGATTCCATATAAAAATTGCGGGCCTGACATTTGGCGCGCACTTCACTGAGGGTTATGCGCTCGGCACGGTGGGATACGCGCTGGCATCGATGAACCGGCAGATGCCGCTCGATTCATTCTGGATGGGGGCAATCGGCAGTTCCGCTTTGATCGGAATTTTCCTCGGTAGCCTGGTATTTGGCCGGCTGTCGGATCGGCTGGGACGCCAGAGCATCTTTCTTAGCAGCTTTGTCATCATCACCGTAGCGGCGTTCCTGCAATTCTTCGCTACCTCGCCTATGGAATTATTCGCGTTGCGGGTGTTGATCGGCTTCGGAATGGGTGGTGACTTCACGGTGGGTCACGCCATCCTCGCTGAATTTTCGCCACGAAAGCATCGTGGTGCACTTCTGGGATCATTCAGCGTGGTGTGGACGATTGGTTACGTGGTGGCGAACGTGCTCGGCATGACGTACGGCGACGCGGGACCCGACGCCTGGCGCTGGCTTCTCGCGTCCGCGAGTCTGCCTGCGCTTATCGTGCTGATATTGCGTATTGGTACGCCGGAATCGCCCCGTTGGTTGCTTGGCAAAGGGCGCGTCAAGGAGGCGAATGACATTGTGCTTAAGCATTTCGGGCCAGGCGTAGCGCTTGACGCAGAAGATGCCATGGCGAGCGTCGCCACGAAACACGGTTATGCGCGTCTGTTTCAGCCCGACCTGATCCGCAGGACGCTCTTCAATTGCGGGTTCTTCGTGTGCCTGGTGATTCCCTACTTTGCGATCTATACCTTCCTGCCCGGCATCCTGAAGGTAATCGGCCTGAGCAACGGTTTCGGTGCGGATCTGTTGCTGAACGCGGTGCTGGTGATCGGCGCCGTGCTGGGGATTTGGCTGACCATCAAGCTGCCGCGCCGGCACTTCCTGATCGGATCGTTTGCAGTCACCTGCGCAATGCTGATAACCATGAGCTTGCTGCCATCGTCCGCAACGCTCGCCATGATCGTCGCGTTCGCTGTCTTCACCCTGACCATGTCGGCGTTCAGCAATCTCGTTGGTGTCTTCCCGCCGGAATGCTTCCCAACGGAAGTACGTGCGTCGGGTGTTGGGCTCGCCATTGCATGCAGTCGGCTTGGTTCGGCGATTGGCACGTTCCTCTTGCCCGTTGGGATCGCGGAGATCGGGTTCCATTACACAATGATGGTGCTGGCCGCCGTGCTGCTGATTGGCATGATCGTTTCGATAGCCTGGGCGCCCGAGACGCGTAACCTTACTTTGCGCGCCGCAAGCGGTTCCCCCTAACCGCAACGCCCTTCGCTTCAACCGCCGCTCCCGAAAACCCTC